>JANJWV010000062.1 GCA_024709365.1 Desulfomicrobium sp.
GTGGCCAGCATGGGCGCGGCGGCCAAGCTCGACCCGTCGAAGATCAGGGCCGCGGACATCTCCAAGTCCTTCATGTGCCCCCTGGCCCAGATCATCCGCAAGCGGCTGCGGCGCAGGGGCGTGACGTCCGGCGTGCACTGCGTCTTTTCGACCGAGGCGGCGCAGAACAAGAACGAGCCCGTCATCGAGGAGGCGCCGGAGCAGGGCGTCAGCGGCCGGCCGAGGGCGCCCATCGGGTCCATTTCGTACCTGACGGGCATGTTCGGCCTGTACGTGGCCAGCGAGGTGGTGCGGGTTCTGCTCGGCGGCTTCGAGACCGCGAAACCTGAAGGACCGGAGACGGGAGAAGAATGAAGATGCGTTTTGTGCTGTTGTGTGTCGCGGCGCTGCTGGTTTCGTGTTCCTCAGGCCAGGACTGGCGCACGGCCAGCCGCGAGCCGGCCGGCATCGCCCCTGACCCGGCCACGACGAGGGAGGCCGTGCTGCACGTCTACGGCGCCGACGCCTGGGGCTGGCGCGGCTGGTTCGCCATCCACACCTGGATCGCGGCCAAGCGCACCGGCGAAGACGCGTACACGGTCTACGACGTGGTCGGCTGGCGGGCCTCCCGCGGCGTGCCCGTGGTGCGCATCGCCAGAGACGCGCCGGACCGCCACTGGTACGGCGCCCCGCCCCGCCTGCTCAAGGAGCACCGGGGGCCGGGCGTGGACGAGCTGATCGACGCCGTGGACCGCGCCGCCAAGTCCTATCCGTGGGCCACGGAATACAAGGTCTTTCCCGGCCCCAACAGCAACACCTTCGTGGCCTGGATCGGCCGGCAGGTGCCGCAGCTCGGGCTCGATCTGCCCTTTTCGGCCATCGGCAGCAGTTACGCCGATTCGAGGTGAGGGCTGCGCAAGTTTTTTGGGCGACCCACGGGGCTTTGCGTTGACGCCTTCATGGCTTCGTCCGTATTCCGTGTCGGGAAACATTCCGGACAACCCCTTTCTCCCGCAACATCCGAGACGCCCATGACGAAGAGACTCGTTCCCATATTTTCCCTGCTGGCACTGAGCTGCCTGTGCCTGGCCCTGAACCTCGCGTCCGCCCAGGAAAAGCCCAAGGCCAAGGCCGCCCCGGTCCTGGCCGGCGAGGCGGTGCTCGGTTCCATTCCCGTCACCCTGACCGCCGTGGGCACCGTCGAGGCCAGCGAGGTGGTGGAGATCAAGGCGCGCATCAACGGCCTCCTGCGCAAGGTGCACTTCGAGGAGGGCAGCGACGTGCGCGAGGGGGATCCGCTTTTTTCCCTCGACTCCCGCGATCTCGAAGCGCAGCTGCGTTCGGCGCGGGCGGGCCTTGACCGGATCAGGGCCCAGCTGAAGAAGGCCGGCGAGGACAAGCGCCGCAACGACGACCTCCTGCGCCAGGGCCTCATCAGTCGGGATCAGCAGGAGACCACGGACACGGCCCTGGCCGCGCTGCAGGCCGAGCTGCGCGAGGCCGAAGCCGCCGTGGAGGCGGCCGCCGTGAACCTGTCCCACGCAGAGATTCGCTCGCCCCTGAACGGCCGCACGGGCGTTCTCCAGCTGGACGCCGGCAACATGGTCAAGGCCAACGCCGACTCGCCCATGGTCGTCATTTCCCGCGTCGAGCCGGTCAACGTGCGTTTCGCCGTGCCCGAGGCCCAGCTTTCGGCCATCATGGCCGCCCAGTCCCAGGCGCCCCTCAGGGTCACGGCCAGGCCCGCGGGCGTGAGCGAAGCCGTTTCCGGCAGCCTGTTTTTCATCGACAGCGCCGTGGATTCCAGGACCGGCACCATCACCCTGAAGGCCCGCTTCGCCAACGGCGGGCGGCAGCTCTGGCCCGGCCAGTTCGCCGACGTGACCCTGGAGGTCGGGACCAAACAGGACGCAGTCCTCGTGCCCGAGCGGGCCGTGGCCCCGGGGGCCGAGGGCGAGTACGTCTTCGTCATCCTGCCCGACAATACCGTGGAGTACCGCACGGTCAGGACCGGGCTTCGCCACGGCGACCGGGTCGTCGTCGAGTCGGGCCTGAACGGCGGGGAGCGGATCGTCCTCGACGGCCACCTGCGCCTTACGCCCGGCGCGGCGGTGACCATCCGCAGCGAGGGCGGCGGCCCGGCCGAAGGTGCGCCGGGGGCCGGCCAATGAACATCGCCGACCTCTTCATCCGCCGGCCCGTGACCACGACCCTGGTCATGCTGGCCATCCTGGTCTTCGGGGTCATGAGCTACCGCATCCTGCCGGTCAGCGACCTGCCCAACGTGGACTTCCCGACCATTTCAGTCTCGGCCAACCTGCCCGGCGCCAGCGCCGAGACCATGGCCTCCACCGTGGCCACCCCCCTGGAGCGCCAGTTCGCGACCATCGCGGGCATCGATTCCATCAGCTCCACCAACACCCTGGGTTCCACGCGCGTGACCCTGCAGTTCGCCCTGGACCGCTCCATCGACGCCGCGGCCCAGGACGTGCAGTCGGCCATCGCCAAGGTCCAGCGCCAGCTGCCACCGGACATGTCCAGCCCCCCGTCCTACCAGAAGGTCAACCCGGCCGACTCGCCCATCTTCTACCTGACCATGTCCTCGGCCACGCAGCCCATGTCCGTGGTCAACGAGTACGCCGACAACGTCATCGCCCCGCGCATCTCCATGATCGGCGGCGTGGCCCAGGTCTCGGTCTACGGCGCCAAGAAGTACGCGGTGCGCGTGCAGCTCGACCCCAAGGCCCTGGCCGGCCGCGACGTGGGCCTCGAAGAGGTGGCGGACGCCATCGACCGCTCCAACGTCAGCCTGCCCACGGGCACCCTGTACGGCGAGTTCACGGCCATGAACGTGCAGGCCAGCGGCAAGCTCATGGACGCCGCGGCCTTCCGCCCCCTGATCGTGGCCTGGCGCAACGGTGCCCCCGTGCGCCTGCACGACCTGGGAGAGGTCGTCGACAGCGTGGAGAACGACAAGATCGCCAGCTGGCGCGGGGACACGCGGGCCATCGTCCTGGCCGTGCAGCGGCAGCCCGGCACCAACACCGTCGAGGTCGTGGACAATATTCGCAAGCTGTTGCCCGCCTTTTCCGAGCAGATCCCGGCCTCCATCGAGCTCAAGGTCCTTTACGACCGCTCGGAGTCCATCCGCGAATCCGTGGAGGACGTGAAGTTCACCCTGCTGCTGACCATGGGCCTGGTCGTTGGCGTCATCTTCATCTTCCTGCGCAACGTGCGCGCCACCCTCATCCCGAGCATGGCCCTGCCCATGTCCGTGGTCGGCACCTTCGCCGTCATGCACCTGTGCGGGTACTCCCTGGACAACCTGTCCCTCATGGCCCTGATCCTGGCCGTGGGGTTCGTGGTCGACGACGCCATCGTCATGCTCGAGAACATCGTGCGACACCTGGAGATGGGCAAGCCCGTGCTCCAGGCCGCCTTCGACGGGTCCAGAGAGATCTCCTTCACCATCCTGTCCATGACCATCTCCCTGGCCGCCGTGTTCATCCCGGTGCTGTTCATGGGCGGGATCGTGGGGCGGCTCTTCCGCGAGTTCGCGGTGGTCATCTCCGTGGCCATCCTCATCTCCGGCTTTGTGTCCCTGAGCCTGACGCCCATGCTCTGCTCCCGCTTTCTCAAAAAGACGCACGAGGTCCGGCACGGGGCGGTCTTCAGGGCCTCGGAGAAGGTCTTCGACGGCCTGCTGGCCCTGTACCGCTGGAGCCTTGCGGCCTGCCTGCGGCATCACGTGCTGACCTTTCTCGTGTCCCTGGCGGTGCTGGCCGGAAGCGTGGTCCTGTTCCGCGACATGCCCAAGGGCTTCCTGCCCAGCCAGGACACGGGGCAGATCAACGGCGTGACCGAGGCCGTGCAGGGCATCAGCTACGAGAACATGGTCCGCAACCAGCTGGCCCTGCACGATGTGCTGCTGCGGGAACCCTCAGTGGAGACCTTCATGTCCGTGGTCGGCGGCGGCGGGCCCAACGCGGCGGGCAACTCCGGACGGTTCATGATCCGCCTCAAGAACCACGCCGAGCGCAACGAGACCGCCGACGAGCTCATCGCCAAGCTGCGCCCCAGGCTGAACACGCAGCCGGGCATCCAGACCTTCCTGGTCAACCCCCCGGCCATCAACATCGGCGGCCGCAGTTCCAAAAGCCTGTATCAATACACCTTGCAGAGTCCGGACACGGACGAACTCTACCGCTACGCCGTGATCATGGAGGAGAAGCTGAGAGGGCTGCCCCAGCTGCAGGACGTGACGAGCGACCTGCAGCTCAAGAACCCGGAGGTGCGCCTGCTGATCAATCGCGACAAGGCCGCGAGCCTGGGCGTTTCGCCCCGTGAGGTGGAACTGGCCCTGCAGTCGGCCTTCGGCTCGCGCGAGGTCTCGACCATCTACGCGCCCACGGACAGCTACTCGGTCATCATGGAGCTTTTGCCCGAGTACCGGCGCGACCCCTCGGCCCTCTCGCTCATGTACGTCCGCACCGGGGACGGCAGGCTCGCGCCCTTGGACACCCTCGTGGACACGACCACGGGCGTCGGCCCGCTGTCCGTGAACCATTCGGGCCAGCTGCCTTCGGTGACTCTGTCCTTCAACCTGCGCCCCGGGGTGTCCCTGGGCGAGGCCACGGCCGCCGTGGAGGCCCTGTCGGCCCAGACCCTGCCCGACACCTTCAGCGCGAGCTTCCAGGGCACGGCCCAGGCCTTCCAGAGCTCCCTGAAGAACATGAGCCTGCTGCTCGTTCTGGCGGTGCTGGTCATCTACATCGTGCTGGGCATCCTGTACGAGTCCTTCATCCACCCCCTGACCATCCTGTCAGGCCTGCCCTCGGCCGGCTTCGGGGCGCTTCTGACGCTCAAGCTCTTCGGCATGGATCTCAACCTGTACGGGTTCGTGGGCATCATCATGCTCATCGGCATCGTCAAGAAGAACGCCATCATGATGATCGACTTCGCCCTGGAGGCCCAGCGGGCTGGGGACAAGACCCCGGCCGAGGCCATCTTCGAGGGCTGCCTGGTGCGCTTTCGGCCCATCATGATGACCACCATGGCCGCCATCATGGGCACCATGCCCATCGCCGTAGGCTACGGCGCCGGCGGCGACGCGCGCCAGCCCCTGGGCCTGTGCGTGGTCGGCGGCCTGATCACCTCGCAGCTCCTGACCCTCTACATCACGCCGGTCTACTACATGTACCTGGACAAGGCCGGCCGCCTGGTGCGGCGGGCTTTCGGAGCAAAGGCCGTGGCCTAGGAGGCGATGCTCCCGGGAACCCCTTGAAAAGTGAAAAGCCCCGCGATCTGGCGATCGCGGGGCTTCGTTCATCTCTTGGTGCAGACTGTCAGCCTTTGAGCTTGAGTCCGATTTTTGCCAGGTGGGCAGCCTGGAAGCGCACCCCGTCCAAGTCGTTTTCCGATGGCTGGCGCGAGCCGTCGCCGCCGGCGATGGTGCTGGCCCCGTAGGGCGAGCCGCCGGTGATCTCGTCCATGCGCATCTGGCCCTGGAAGGCGTAGGGCAGGCCGACCACGACCATGCCCTGGTGCAGGAGGTAGGTGTGGAAGGACAGGATGGTCGACTCCTGGCCGCCGTGCTGGGTGGCGCTGGAGGTGAAGACGCCGCCCGGTTTCCCGACCATGGCGCCGTTGGCCCACAGTCCGCCCGTGGCGTCCAGGAACTGGCGCATCTGGCCGGTCATGTTGCCGAAGCGGGTGGGCGTGCCGAAGAGCACGGCGTCGGCCTGGCCCAGCTCATCCACCGTGGCCACGGGCACGTCGGCCTGGGCCCGGGCCTCGTCG
>JANJWV010000070.1 GCA_024709365.1 Desulfomicrobium sp.
GGGCCCGTACCTTTTGGCGGCGCAAAATCAACCACCGCCCGACATTCACGCAATCCAACTAAAAAACGCCCCACCGGGGCTTTTTTTCGTTGCAGGGGACGTCCGGCGGCTATCGAGGCAGGATCTGCTTCAGGTTGCCGAGCTGCTGGATGAGCCGACCGTACTCGTTGATCCGTTCGGCATCGCAGGTGTTGTTCCGCACGCCGGAAACGATCTCGGCATTGGCTTTTTTCAGAGTCTCGATGGCGGTCTGCATGCGCAGGCCGATTTCCACGACCCTGACCCGGATGTTCCTTGCCTGGTAGGACGCGAGAACGATCCGTCTGCGTTCCCCCATGTCCGCAAATCTGCCCGTGTCGAGCATGGAGTCGGCCATGCTCTGGAGCTGGCGCGCTTCGGAATCGTAGGCCGCCAGAAAGCTGGCATCCTGGCCGTCGATGACGAAGTCGGCCAGGATGCGGTCCGCCAGGGCGTTGATCACGTCCTCGAAGGCCAGGACGACCTCGCGGATGGAATCGGTCTTGCGCCTGTCGGTCCAGAGGCGTGAGAGGCCGGTGATGATGTCGTCGATGGCCGCCTGCTGGCGCTGGTTCAGGCTCATCCCCATGGTTTCGCCGGCGCTGTCGGCGAAGGTGATGGCGGACCTGCGGACGAACTGCGTGCGGTCGTCGGAGGCCAGCCTCATGAGCAGGTCTCCATACATGCGCAGGGTCTTGCAGGCCGAGATGCGCTCGGCCGTGGCTTCGGCCGTGGCGGGCCCGTCATATTGCAGGTCATCGGATTTAGCTTTTCCGTCGAGAATGGCCTGGTTCGTGTTCAGACGAATGATGCCGGCACGGACTGCGGCGTATTCATCTTCGCCCAAACGGCCGATGCGTTCCGTAGCCAGTCCGAATGCCTCGGTCGCGTCCCGCTGCGAAGCTGTAGTTGCGCACCCCGCGGCCAGGATGCAGAGGCAGACGAGTAAGAGGTTTTTCATGCCATTTCTCTAGTTATTCCGGTTGGATGCACTTTGATTGCGTTGTAATGCCGTAACGTGATCCGAACGCTTTTCAAATGCTTGTACGATATGAAATGGCTTCATGCAAGGGCGATGCATTATTTATGTTGTCATACAACATAAATAATGAGCCTCAATGCGCTCATCGGTGTTCCCCATTTTGTAGTCGGCCTTGATGTGTATTCGGCTGGTGACAGTGGTCATTGAGTATTTTGGATCGGTGTTGGCGAGCTTCGAGTATCGAAGCGGCCGTAAGGCTGGGTGCGTGCAGCTCCATGCTGCACGGAGCGTCTGCACTGCATTCTGCCGATTATGACATGAACCGTGCCCGTGGCATCAGGTCTCGATGACGAACTGAACCCGGTCGGCGCAGAAGCGGGATTCGCAGTATTCGATGGGCCAGTCGCGGGTGTCGACGTTGACGCTTTCCGTGACCAGGATGGGGCGGGTCCGGGGCTGGGCCAGAATGCGGGCCTCACGGGCCGTGGGCAGCCGTCCGGAGATCTGTGTCCGTCTGCGGCGGTAGTCCTTGACGCCGAAGTGCCGCAGGGCCTGCGTGACCGAGCCCGTCTGCCGGTACAGGTCGTCGAGGCCGGGGAAGCGGGACTGCGGGAAGTGCGCGCTGGCCAGACAGATGCGCACGCCGTCGGCTTCGCCGAGGGTTTCGAGAACCAGGACCGGGTCTCCCTTTTCCAGCTCCAGGACCCGCGCCACCAGCGACGTGGCCGGGATGACGCCGGACGAGATGAGTTCGCCGCGCGGCTTGCGCTCTTGCCGCAGGAGGTTTTCATGGAAGCGCGTGCGAGTCCCCACGGCGTAGTCGATGAGCTGTTCGCGCACGAAGCTCCCGCTGCCCTGTTCCGTGCGCACGAGGTCCTTTTCGGCGAGCAGGGACAGGGCCCTGCGCACCGTGTGGCGGTTGACCCCGAACTGCGCGGCCAGTTCCTGCTCCGTCGGAAGCCTGCTTCCGGGCTTCAGTTCCCCTTCCTTGATCCGGTATTCCAGCCAGTCCTGAATCTGCCTCCACAAGGCCACGCCGCTTCTGCGCTGTAACTCCATCGCCGCCTCCCCGAATGCAACTTGTCACATTCCGATGCCAAACCGTGCTTGTCAAAAAGACATAGACATCTAGACAAATTTTCCTATTGTGGAGCTTCTTTCATGTCAACAACCGAATCACGACGCCGGGAGTGGATGGGCGCCCTGGCCCTGGCCGACGGGGCCAGGCTGCAGGAAGCCTGGGATGCGTTGCCCGCAGCGCCCGAATACCGCGTCATACGTGGGCCCGAAACAGGCCTGGTCATGGTCCGGGCCCGGGCCGGCAACACCGGCCGCCGCTTCAACCTCGGCGAAATGACGGTCACGCGCTGCACCGTCGGCCTGGGCGACGGCATCATGGGCCATGCCTGGATCGCGGGCATAAAGCCGGAACACGCCAGGTTGGCAGCCCTGTTCGACGCGCTGATGCAGATTCCTCACCATTCGGAAGAGATCGGCGTCACCCTGATCGAACCGTTGCTGCGCGACCGCGGCGAGCATCTGGCCCGCCGGGCCGAAGAGGTGCGGCCCAGCAAGGTTGATTTCTTCACGCTCGTGCGGGGGGAGGACTGATGCTGCAGCCCATCCCCGCCGGTTTCTCCCGGCCCGTCTTCGAAAGCCAGAGCACCTTCCGCGCCGTGCTGCAGGCCATGGCCAACCCCGGTCGGACAGTCCCCATGCCGGTCGCGGCCCAGGGACCGCAGGGATGGTCCGGGTCCATGGCCGCCCTGGTCCTGACCCTGTGCGACATGGATACGCCCATCTGGCTCGACCCCTCGGCCGCCAGCCCCGAGGCGCTTCGCTTCGTGCGTTTCCATTGCGGCAGCCCGCAGGCGTCCGCACCGCATGAGGCCGCTTTCGCCGTGGTTCTGGAACCGAAGGACATGCCCGCGCTCCGCGCCTTCACGCCCGGGACGGCTGAATTCCCGGAACGCTCGTCCACGCTGCTGCTCTGGTCCGCAAACCTCGGCCAGGCCGGCTCCGGAGTCCGGGAGCTGAACATTAAGGGCCCCGGCATCGACGGCCGCGGCGAACTGCCCCTGCACTGGCTGCCCGAGGGTTTCGCCGAGCAATGGCGGGCCAACGCCGGACTCTTCCCCTGCGGCGTGGACGTGATCCTCGTCGGACCCGAAGCCGTCGTCGGCCTGCCGCGCACCGTCACCATGGAGGGTTGATCATGTACGTTGCCGTCAAAGGCGGAGAAAAGGCCATCGCCGAAGCCCACGCGCTGCTGGCCCGAGAGCGGCGGGGCGACCCGGCCGTGCCCGAACTTTCCCTGGATCAGATCCGTGAGCAGCTTTCCTTGTCCGTGGACAGGGTCATGAGCGAAGGGTCCCTCTACGATGAGGATTGCGCCGCCCTGGCCGTCAAACAGGCTCGCGGCGACCTCGTGGAGGCCGCCTTCCTTCTGCGCGCCTACCGCACGACACTGCCGCGCTTCGGCTACAGCCTGCCCGCGGACACCTCGCGCATGCACGTGCGCCGGCGCATTTCCGCGACCTTCAAGGACGTGCCCGGCGGACAGCTCCTGGGCCCGACCTTCGACTACACCCACCGCCTTCTGGACTGGAGCCTGGCCGGGCAGTCGGAGTCGGACCTCCCTCGGGACGCGGAGCAGGAGTTCCCCGACCCGGCGCCCATGCCCCGCGTCCTCGACGTGCTCGGGCGAGAAGGCATCATCGAGGCCGAGGACAGAGGAGACGACCCCGAACCCGCTGACCTGACCCGCCAGCCCCTGGACCTGCCCGCCGCTCGCGACGTGCGCCTTCAGAACCTGGCCCGGGCCGACGAGGGCTTCCTTCTGGCCATGGGCTACTCCAGCCAGCGCGGCTTCGGCACGACCCACCCCTTTGTCGGCGAGATCCGCATGGGCGAGGTGGAGATCGAGTTCGCGCCCGAGGAACTGGGCTTCCCCGTGACCATCGGCGAGATCACCCTGACCGAGTGCGAGACCGTCAACCAGTTCGTCGGTTCCGGCGACGCCCGGTTCACCCGCGGCTACGGTCTGACCTTCGGCCAGGGTGAGCGCAAGGCCATGAGCATGGCTCTCGTGGACCGCGCCCTGCGCGCCCCGGAACTGGGCGAGGAGAAGAAGGGACCGGCCCAGGACGCGGAATTCGTCCTCTACCACAGCGACAACGTCGAGGCCTCGGGCTTCGTCCAGCACCTGAAGCTCCCGCACTACGTCGATTTCCAGTCCGAGCTCGTCCTCGTCAGAGGGCTGCGCCGGGCCATGCGGGAAGAGGAGAGCGGCCATGACAGCTGAAACCATGCAGGGCTACAACTACGCCTACCTCGATGAGCAGACCAAGGCCATGATCCGCCGCGCCATCCTGAAGGCCGTGGCCATCCCCGGCCACCAGGTGCCCTTCGGCAGCCGCGAGATGCCTCTGCCCTACGGATGGGGCACGGGCGGCATCCAGATCACGGCCAGCATCATCGGACCCCTGGACGTGCTCAAGGTCATCGACCAGGGCTCCGACGACACGACCAACGCCGTGTCCATCCGCTCCTTCTTCGCCAGGACGGCCGGGGTCAAGACCACGACCGCGACGGAGGAGGCAACGGTCATCCAGACCCGCCACCGCATCCCCGAGGCGCCCCTGACCGACGGGCAGATCATCGTCTATCAGGTGCCCATCCCCGAGCCCCTGCGCTTCATGGAGCCCAGCGAGTCCGAGACGCGGACCATGCACGCCCTGGAGGAGTACGGGGTCATGCACGTCAAGCTCTACGAGGACATCGCCGAGCACGGCCGCATCGCCAAGAGCTACGACTACCCCGTCAGGGTCCAGAGCCGCTACGTCATGGCCCCGTCGCCCATCCCCAAGTTCGACAACCCCAAGATGCACGACAGTCCGGCCCTGCAGCTCTTCGGCGCCGGGCGAGAGAAGCGCATCTATGCCATCCCGCCCCACACGCGGGTCGAAAGCCTCGATTTCGAGGACCACCCCTTCGAAATCCAGAAGTGGGACGAGGCCTGCGCCATCTGCGGGGCTCGCGACAGCTTCCTGGACGAGATCCTCACCGACGATCGGGGCGGGCGCATGTTCGTCTGCTCCGATTCCGACCACTGCGCACGCAGGGTCCGGGAGGATTGCTAGATGGACCAGGAACTGCTGCGGGTCTCCGGCCTGACCCGCTATTACGGCAGCCGCGTGGGCTGCCGCGACGTGAGCTTCAGCCTCTGGCCGGGCGAGGTGCTGGCCATCGTCGGAGAGTCCGGGTCGGGCAAGTCGACGCTGCTGAGCCTGCTCTCGGGACGGCTCGCGCCCACCGCGGGCGACGTGTCCTACCGTGACCGCGACGGCCGCTGGCTGTCCCTGCCGAACCTGTCCGAAGCCGACCGGCGGCGGCTGCAGCGCACGGACTTGGGCGTCGTGCACCAGAACCCGCGCGACGGCCTGCGCATGCGCGTCAGCGCCGGCGGCAACATCGGCGAAAGGCTCATGGCCCTGGGGCACCGGCACTACGGCCGACTGCGCGGCACCGGCCTGGACTGGATGGAACGGGTCGAACTGGACCCGCAGCGCATCGACGACCACCCCTCGGCCTTTTCCGGCGGCATGCAGCAGCGTCTGCAGATCGCCCGCAACCTCGTGACGGAACCGCGCCTGGTCTTCATGGACGAGCCCACCAGCGGCCTCGACGTCTCCGTCCAGGCGCGCCTGCTGGACCTGCTGCGCCACCTCGTCGCCTCCCTCGGCCTGGCCGTGGTCCTGGTCACCCACGACCTGGCCGTGGCCCGCATCCTGGCCCACCGCATGATGGTCATGCGCGGCGGCGAGGTCGTCGAGACGGGCCTGGCCGACCAGGTCCTGGACGACCCGTGCCACCCCTACACACAGCTTCTCGTGTCCTCCATCC
Source organism: Desulfomicrobium sp. (assembly GCA_024709365.1). Taxonomy (GTDB): domain Bacteria; phylum Desulfobacterota; class Desulfovibrionia; order Desulfovibrionales; family Desulfomicrobiaceae; genus Desulfomicrobium. The sequence continues at coordinate 5,906 of JANJWV010000070.1, forward strand.
TGCAAGCCTGAGGAAGCCATGAACGCCCCCATGATCTCCATTCGCGCCCTGGCCAAGACCTTCACCCTGCACACCCAGGGCGGCACGCGCATCCGCGCCTTCGACGGCGTGGACCTCGACGTGGCCGCAGGGGAATGCGTGGCCCTGCACGGCCCATCCGGCGCCGGCAAGTCGAGCCTGCTGCGCTCCATCTACGCCAACTACCGCCCCAGCTCCGGCCGCGTCGTCGTCCGCCACAACGGCGGCAGCGTCGACATGACCGCGGCCGAGCCGCGCGCCATCCTCGACGTGCGCCGCAAGACCCTGGGCTACGTCAGCCAGTTCCTGCGCGTCATCCCCCGCGTATCCACCCTCGACCTGGTGGCCGAGCGCCTCACGGCCATGGGCGTCGAGGCGGGGGAGGCCGTGGCCCGCGCCTGCGGACTCCTGGCCCGCCTGAACATCCCCGAGCGCCTCTGGCCCCTGGCCCCGGCCACCTTCTCCGGCGGCGAGCAGCAGCGCGTCAACATCGCCCGCGGCTTCGTCCGCGACTACCCCATCCTGCTCCTGGACGAGCCCACGGCATCCCTCGACGGCGAGAACCGCCGCACCGTGGTGAACATGATCCTCGAAGCCAAGGGGCGCGGCGCGGCCATCGTCGGCATCTTTCACGACGACGAGGTCCGGGAGGCCGTCGCCGACCGCTGCCTGCACCTGACCCGACCGGAGGAGGCGTGACCGCCATGATCCTGACCAACGCCCGCATCGTCCTGGCCGACCGCGTCGTCCACGGCACCCTGACCGTGCGCGACGGCCGCATCGAGTCCGTGCACGAAGGACCCGCCGTCAGCCCGGGCGACTTGGACATGGCAGGGGACTTCCTCGTCCCCGGCCTCGTCGAACTGCATACCGACAACCTCGAAAAGCAGCTCCTGCCACGCCCCGGCGTCCTCTGGCCCTCGGCGCGCGCGGCCCTGCTGGCCCACGACGCGCAGCTCGTGGCCGCCGGCATCACCACCGTCCTCGACGCCCTGTCCTGCGGACAGTACTATGAAAAGAGCGACCGTCGGACCATGCTGACCCTGGCCCTCGACGCCCTGCGCGAACTGCGGCCCGCCGGGCACCTGCGCGCCGATCACCTCCTGCACGTGCGCTGCGAAATCTCAGACCCCGACCTGCCGCGGCTTTTCGAGCCCTTCCGCGACATGGACGAAGTCCACCTCGTCTCCCTCATGGACCACACCCCCGGACAGCGGCAGTTCGTCGACCTCGGCGCCTACCGCACCTACTACAGCAAGGACCGGAAGTGGACCGACGAGGAGTTCGAATCCGAAATGGCCCGCATGCGCGACGCCCAGGCCCGCTTCGCCGGTCCCCACGCCGAGGACATCCTGGCCTGGTGCCGTGAACGCGGCGTGCCCGCCGCCAGCCATGACGACGCCACCACCGCCCACGTCGACTGGGCCTACGCCCAGGGCATGGCCATCAGCGAATTCCCGACAACCATGGACGCCGCCCGCCGCGCCTGCGAACTCGGCCTCCTGACCCTCATGGGCTCGCCCAACGTCGTGCGCGGCGGCTCCCACTCGGGCAACGTCTCCGTGCGCGAGGTGGCCGCTGCCGGCTTCCTGGGCGGCCTGTCCTCGGACTACGTGCCCGCGAGCCTCCTGCACGCCGCCTGGATCCTGCACGCCGACGTCTCTCTGCCCCTCTGGGACGCCGTGGCCCTCGTCACCGCCAACCCCGCCCGCGCCCTGGGCCTGTCCGACCGCGGACGCATCGAACCCGGCCTCAAGGCCGACCTCGTCCGTGTCCACATCGACCGCGACCTGCCGGTGGTGCGCCGGGTCTGGCGGGATGGGGTGCGGGTGTATTAGAGGGGGCGAAGAAAGGCGGACCCGACGAACCGTCGCATGATGCGGCACCGGATGATTGGGCGGGATGCCGTAGGGGCGAAAAATATTTCGCCCCCCCCCCACCACGATGTCGGTAACATAAATTGTTCTGCCACAGGATTGTTATGCCAAGACTGATCAACATCATGGGCCCCTCGGGGTGCGGAAAGGACGCGCTGATGGGCGAGGCGAGAGGAATCCTGCCGCCGGAGAAGCTGGTGGTTTTCGCCCACCGCTACATCACCCGTCCCGCCGACGCGGGCGGGGAGAACCATGTGGCCCTGTCGCGGGCCGAGTTCCAGCTGCGTCTCAATCGCGGACTCTTCGCCCTTTCCTGGGAAAGCCACGGCTTCGTCTACGGCATCGGCCGCGAGATCGATCTCTGGATGGAGAAAGGGTTCAGCGTGGTCATGAACGGCTCGCGCGAGGCCCTTCCGGCGGCCCTGCGCGCATACCCCGGAATGCTGCCCGTGCTGGTGACCGTGCCTGAGGAGGTGCTCCGGCATCGACTGGCAAGCCGGGGCAGGGAGGGTGCGGCGGACATGGAACTGCGTTTGGCGCGGGCGCGCATGGACGTGGCCGATGTCCCCGGGCTCGTGCGCTTCGACAATTCAGGCCCGCTGACGGAGCGCGGCCGGGCCCTGGCCGAGCTCATCCTAGAAACTCTTGACGACAGAAGGGAATGACAGTGCTTTCACCGGAACCGACCATCCACCCCACGGCGGTGGTGACCGACAGCAGCCTCGGCTTCTGGACCGAGATCGGCGAGCAGACCGAGATCATCTCCTCGACCATCGGGGACTACTCGTATTTCTGCGACCGCTGCCACGTGATGTACGCGGCTGTGGGCAAATTCTGCTCCGTGGCCAACCACGCACGCCTGAACCCGAGCAACCACCCGACCTGGCGCGCCACCCAGCACCACTTCACCTACAGAAGCGCCAAGTTCGGCCTGGGGCCCGATGACGACGCCTTCTTCGCCTGGCGCAGGGAACACCCCGTCACCCTCGGTCACGACGTCTGGATCGGCCACGGCGCCCTCGTCATGCCCGGCGTGACCATAGGCACGGGCGCGGTTGTCGCCTCGGGAGCCGTGGTCACCAAGGACGTTCCGGACTACGCCATCGTCGCCGGCATCCCGGCCAGGGTCATCAAATACCGCTTTCCGGCCGAACTGCGGGAAAAACTCATCTCCCTGGCCTGGTGGGACTGGGAACACGCCAGACTGGCGGCGGCGATGCGGGATTTTCGGGAGATGAGCGCGGAAGCGTTCGTGGAGAAACACGGCTGAAACGCATCGCGGGAGTCTAGCCGTTTTTGTAGACATCCCGCCGGTGACCGACTTTCACCACCACGACGATGAGCTCGTGGTCGCGAATTTCGTACAGTATTCTGTATATACCCTGCCGCACCCTGTACCGTTCCTGCCCTGAGAGCTTTTCGCACCCAGCGGGCCGGGGATCCTCGGCCAGACCTTCGATCCTCCCGAGCACAAGGCGTACGTCCCTGGCGGGAAGGCTCCGCAGATCCTTGGCCACCGAGGCTTTGATGCTCAGCTCATATCTTGCCATGGGCCTTGAGGTCGTCGAGGAGCGCTTCGTAAGTCATGGTCGGTTCGGCCAGGCGCATCTCAAAGGCCGCCAGGTCTTCCTGATCCTCGGCCAGAGCCCGTCTGACGGCATCGTTGACGATATCGGACAGGGAGCGGTTCGCGTGCGCAGCCTTGAGCCGGAGCGCCGCATGAAGCTGTGGGTCGAAGTAGATAGTCGATCTTCTCGTGTTTTCGGACATGGCATACCCTCCGCTTCATATCTGACGTTGTGACGTCATGACGTCAATGGGCAGGATGCCGTATTTTGAGAATGCTTGGGGGAAGGGCGGTCCCGAGTTCGCCGATCTGACAGTTTTAGGCATGCGGGCTCTGCACTTTTGTGCTGCTGTCAATGGTGGGGACAAGTCCGATCCTGGGCCTCCTCTGGCCCGGCAAGTCATGTGAATTCTGCTGGCAATGCAGGATTTCAGGAGTTTTGCGCTCGGTCTTTCGCAGAGAAACCTGGAAATGGAGCAGGAAAGATGTCAGTGTAATGATGATTTGGCAATTATTTTTCTCGGAATTTATATTCATTTAAATGATAAAATAGAGACTATTGAATACAAATATAAGATTTGTGAAAAAATAAATTGATAATATTCATTGACAATGTCTATTCACGCCCATATTTGTCTCTGGCTTCGCAGGATTTCGTGTTTTCATTCTTTATGACTTGAAAGATGAATCTGAATTTTTGATGATATCTGTTTTCATCGGAATTGAAGCATTTTATTCCTTTTTTTTCTCTGGAGTTATTCTTTTGTCTAAGAACATCTATGTTGGTAATCTGTCCTGGTCGACCTCCAATTCCGATCTTAACGCCATGTTTTCCCAGTATGGTCAGGTCACTTCCGCGAACGTGATCGAAGATCGTGACACCGGCCGTTCGCGCGGTTTCGGTTTCGTCGAAATGGACGAAGAAGGCGCTCGCAAGGCCATCCAGGCTCTGAACGGCACCGATTTTCAGGGACGCAACCTGAAGGTCAACGAAGCTCAGCCCCGCGAGAGCCGCAGCCGCTACTAAGCCTCTGCAAAAAGCACTCTGAAAGCCCGTCCCTGACGGGCTTTTTTTTGGACTTACGCCCGGAAGGGTGCACCCACTTGGACGTGACAGTGAGAGTCTGCTGCGCGCTCGACAGACTAAAACGTCAACCGCACGGCACGGATGTCATTCTCGGGGTGGAATCTGAAAGAAAACGATGAGTGCGGAGAGGTGTATTGAATCTGTCAGGATCAGGGCGTTTCATCCAGTTTCGTGAGCAATCGCTGGCCATGGATTACTGCGACTATCAATACCCGTTCGGTTTCTATGCGATAGATGAGACGGTAGCTGTAGACCAACCTTTCCCTGATGCATGGATCGCCGAATTCCGGCACGACTCGTCCACGGTTCGGCAGGGAGCCAAGGCTCCGTGCGCTTTCCACAACCGCCTGAACGACAGCGCGCGCATAAAAATCGGAATCACGCGCAATATACTCCGCGATCAGTTTCAGGTCTTCGAGCGCCTGGGGTGACCAGTCGATCAGGAGATCCATCGAGCAAGCTTTTTTTCGACGTCCTTTTGGCTCAACGTCCCATCCTGCTCCGCTTTGGCAATACCACTGCGAATTTTTTCAACAACGTACAGATGATATTGGACATCCTGAAGAGAACAGTCGTCGGGAAGGGAATCAAGGAGATCTCTAACGGTTTCTTTTGCGGCATTCATGGTTGCGCCTCCGAAGCAAATTTGGGGCTGTCTTCGAGTAGAGTCAAGGGTCATTTTTTCTGAGTGTCTTTAACGTACACCCCCTTTTCCCGCCGGTCGATTTCAAAAAGACCGCTGGCTGCGATGAGTTCGCTCAACTTGTTGAATCCATAGTTTCGAGGGTCAAAATCATTGGCAGTCTTGTTCATGTGCCCGCCAACTGGTGCAAGGCCAGCCCAACCGTTTTCATCGGAAGTCGCCTCGACGGCTGACCTGACGAGAGTCATGAGCGTAGTATCTCCCCTCAGTTCTTTTGCGGTTTTGGGGAGTTTTGCTTTTGCCACGACAGTTTCCTGAGTTTCAGCGAACACATCCGTATAAATGAATCTGTCGCAAGCGGAAACAAAGGGGCGTGGAGTCTTTCTTTCGCCAAATCCGTACACGCTCCGCCCTGATTCGCGGATGCGTGCAGCCAGACGAGTGAAGTCGCTGTCGCTGGAAACGAGGCAAAATCCTGAGAAATGGCCGGAATACAGCAAGTCCATGGCGTCGATGATCATGGCGCTGTCAGTGGAATTTTTGCCTGTCGTATAGCTGAATTGCTGTATGGGTTGGATCGAATATTCCAGCAGCTTCGATTTCCATGTTCCCAGATTCGGTGTTGTCCAGTCTCCGTAAATGCGCTTGACGCTGGCAACACCGATCTTTGCGATTTCGGCAAGCAGGCCTTCGATGACAGCGGGACTGGCATTATCGCCGTCGATGAGAACTGCCAGTGATGAGTTCGATTCAAATCCGTTTGCCATGCAACCCTCTGTGTCGAAGTTGTCTTTCAGCATCCAGCGTTTTGAGCCGCCTGTTGATGGCAATGCGGTGGCTCGGCACAACATGCTCGGTCCAGATAACGCGGCATTATTGCAAGACGCAAGGGCAAACGCGACGGCGGTCGGACCGTATGATCACCAGGATCAAGAAATGTCCGGTTCGGGGATCAGGGCGAGGTCGAACCGCTGCATTATGGCGAAGGGTTCTATCGAACACCTCTGGCGGAACACGCAGATGTCCCGTACCTGGACGGGCGTGTGGAGAACGGGGGAAAGCAGGGGGGCAAGCGACGCGCGGAGAAGTTCCCGCTCTTTGGAGGTCGGAATTGTGTCCGTCAGGGTCAGGTGAAATCTGAACTCGTCCAGCACATAGGGGTAGCCCCAGCGTTCCAGCAGCCGGTCCTGGCCGGCTGTCAGTCCCCTGGCGCGGCGGCGGGCCAGTTCCTCTGCCGAAGGTGGACGCCGGAAGGGGTCCAGTTCCGTGACGCAGGCCCGGGCCAGGGCGTCCAGTTCAGGACAGGGGGCCGAGGGGATCAGGGCCAGGAAGGAACCGAGGCTCTCCAGGCGCAGGGGTGGAAGCTCGAAGGCGGGCCTGCCCGCGGCCAGCAGGGCCACTGCGTCCAGCAGACCGGCCTCCGTCATTCCTTCGGCCAGGAAGAAGGGCGGCTTGAGGGTGCCGTGAAGCCCGTAGCGCCGCGGTGAAGCCGTCAGTTCTGCCAACCGCTGCGGCTCCACGCCCGCAAGCCCCGGCTGCGCCAGCTCCTTCCCCGTCCGGGCACAACGCCCGAGAACCGAAGCGCAAACGCGCTCCAGCCCCGACCCCGCACCCGGCGCAAAATACACGCCATACCGCGCATCGAACACGCTCACCTCATCCGCATCACGCCGCATCGTCCCCCCCCCATGATCGGGGTGCAGGGGGTGATCCCCCTGCCCGCCGGAGGCATCCCACCGCTCCATCCCCATCACATCACCTTCCGCCCTTCACGCCATACTGCGACAACCACGGGCACGTCGTCCACCATGCGCACGCGCAGGAGGTCGGCGCGTTTGCCTGGGTCGAGTTCGCCGCGGTCGGACAGGCCCAGGGCCTTGGCCGGGTTGGCGGTGACGGCGGCCAGGGCCTGGTGCAGGGGCGTGCCCAGGCGCTGGGCCATGACGAAGGGGGCCTGGAGGAGGCTGGCGGGCATGTAGTCCGAGGACAGGATGTCGACGAGGCCTTCGGCGGCCAGGTCCAGGGCCGAGACGTTGCCCGAGTGGGACTCGCCGCGCACGACGTTGGGTGCGCCCAGGACCGTGGCCAGTCCCAGTTCGCGTGCCCTGGCTGCGGCGTTGCGGGTGGTGGGGAACTCGGCGATGCGCATGCCCAGGCGGGCGGTTTCCTCGACGTGCTCCACGGTGGTGTCGTCGTGGCTGGCCATGGGCAGTCCTCGTTCGCGGCACAGCCCCAGGATCGTCTCCCGGTTGGGCTCGGCGTGGCTGGCCTGGATGGCGCGCAGGCGTTCTATCTCGGCCAGGAGTTCCTCGTCGGTCCATTTCTTGTCGGCGTGGAAGGAGCGGTATTTTTCCAGGTCGCTCCATTGGCGCTGTCCCGGGGTGTGGTCCATGATGGAGACCAGGCGCAGGAGGGGGTGGTCCATGACGGCGGTGAACATTTCGACCACGGCGCAGTCGGCCAGTTCGCAGCGGATGTGCAGCAGGTGTTCGGCGCGCAGCAGGTTGTTGGCGCGGGCCTGGGCGAGGGCTTCCAGCGTGGCGGCGAAGATTTCGCGGCGCATGCGCTTGGCGCTGAACTCGCCGGCGCTGACGGCGTCGAGGACCGTGGTCACGCCGGCCGCGGCCATGTGCGCGTCGTGGGCCATGATGGCGGTGAGGCTCGTGGGCCAGCGCACGCCGGAGCGGGGCAGGAAGTGCTTTTCGATGTTGTCGGTGTGGATCTCGACCAGGCCGGGCAGGAGATAGTCGCCCTCGAAGTCCTCGGCGCCGGGGACGGACGTGTTGCCGTCCATGGCGTCGATGCGCCCGTCCAGGGCCGTGAGGGCGCCGCGGACGACGCCGTGGGGCGTGACCATGCGCGCGTTGGTGCAGCGGAAGGAGTGCATGTGGGGCTCCGGTTCAGACGAAGAGTTTGCGCAGGCGCTGTGAGGCCAGGTCGATGATGGTCACGGAGACGATGATGAAGAAGATGATGGCGCAGGTCTGGGCGAAGTAGAATCCGCGGATCATCTCCCAGAGGATGACCCCGATGCCGCCCGCGCCGACCATGCCCAGGACCGTGGCCGAACGGACGTTGGATTCGAAGCGGTACAGGGAGTAGGAGATCCACAGCGGGATGACCTGCGGGATGACGCCGAAGATGACCTCTTCGAGGATGCTCGCGCCCGTGGAGCGGATGCCCTCGACGGGCTGCGGGTCGATGGCCTCGACGGCCTCGGAGAAGAGCTTGGCCAGGACGCCCGTGGTGTGCACCCACAGGGCCAGGACGCCGGCGAAGGGCCCGAGGCCCACGGAGACGACGAAGAGCATGGCGAAGACCATCTCGTTGATGGCCCGGCAGGCGTCCATGACGCGCCGCATGGGCTGGTAGACCCACCAGGGGGCGATGTTTTCGGAGCTGAGGATGCCGCAGGGGATGGCGCAGATCACGGCCAGAAAGGTGCCCCACAGGGCGATCTGGAAGGTGATGACGATTTCCTCGACGTACATCCGCCAGTCCGTGAAGTCCGGCGGGAAGAAGTCGCCGGCCAGGGTTGCCATGTTCGCGGAATCCTTGATCAGGGCCAGGGGCCGCATGTCTGCGCCGTCCCAGGACCAGGCCAGGGCGGCCATGACGATGCCCCAGCCGAACAGGCTGCCGAGGGTGTTCTGGAGGGACCTGGGCGGTCGGGTGCCGACGAGAATCGTTTGCTGGGTGGTCATGAAGTCGTCCTTGTCGGCGGCCGACGCGAGGGTGCCGGCCGCCGGGGGGAGTGGAGGGCTACATCCTGGCCTTGATGGCTTCGAGCTTGGTGTCAATCTCGGCGAGCTTTTTGGTCTTTTCGTCGGCGGCGATGTTGGCGTCGCCTTCGACCTTGATGCGGCTCTTGAAGAGTTCGAGCTGGCGGATGGGCAGGAGCTGGTCGTCGGTGGACTCCTTGAAGGGGGCCCAGCCCAGGGCGGCCAGGATGGCCTTCTCGTTTTCCTTGCCCGTGGTGCCGTAGGTCATGATGAACTTCTTGACCTTGGCCTTGACGTCCTCGGGCAGGTCCTTGCGCCAGACGAGGGGGTCGCTGGGGATGAGGGGCGAGGTCCAGATGACTTTGATGTCCTTGCGCTTGTCGGGATGGCTCTTTTCGAGCTTGGCCAGGTTCTCGCTGTTGTTGGTGGCCACGTCGACCTGCCTGTTGGCCACGCTCAGGGCGTTGGTCTCGTGGTTGGCGTTGACCACGGTCTTGAAGATCCTTTTGGGGTCGACCTTGTTCACGGCGAAGACGTAGTAACCGGGGACCAGGAAGCCGGAGGTGGAGTTGGGGTCGCCGTTGCCGAAGGTCAGGTCGGCGGCCTTCTTCAGGACGTCTTCGAGGGAGGCCAGGGGGGAATCCTTGTGTGCGATGAGATGGGAGTAGTAGCCGGGAGTGCCGTCGGCGGGCACGGTCTGGGCGAAGATCTCGCCGTCGGCGCGGTCCACGGCCTCCATGGCGCTCTTGTTGCCGTACCAGGCCACCTGGACCTTGTTGAAGCGCATGCCCTCGATGATGCCGGCGTAGTCCGAGGCGAAGAAGGCGTTGATCTTGAGGCCCGTGGCCTTCTCCATTTCGGCCAGGAAGGGCTCCCAGTCCTTCTTGAGGTTCATGGTCGCCTCGGTGGAGATGATGCCGAAGTTGATTTCCTTGATCTCGGCGGACACGGTCTGCGCCCCCAGCAGGGCGAAGAGGACGAAGAGGCCGAATAGCTTGCGAATCATGGTCTGGACTCCTTTGAAACGTGATCGGTTATTAGGCCGCGGCGGGCGCAGCGGCCGATTTGCTGTGCAGGGCTTTCTGGCTGCGCGCCGCCCCATCCACGGCGGGCGAGAACAGTTCCTCAGTCTCGGCGCCGTAGATGTCCTTGAGGAAGGACGGGGTCAGGGCGTGGCTCGGACCGTCGTAGACGACGCGGCCGCGGCGCAGGGCGATGGTGCGGGGGCAGTAGCGGATGGCGTACTCGACCTGGTGCAGGGACACGACGACGGTCATCCTGTCCTGGCGATGGACCTCGGCCAGGATGTCCATGACCACGCGGGAGGATTCGGGGTCGAGGGAGGCGATGGGTTCGTCGGCCAGGAGGACCCGGGCCCGCTGGGTCAGGGCGCGGGCGATGGCCACGCGCTGCTGCTGGCCGCCCGAGAGCGTCGAAGCCCGCTGCCAGGCCTTGTCGGCCATGCCGACCCGCGCCAGGGACTCCAGGGCCAGGCGGCGTTCGGCCGGCGGAAAGAGGTTGGACACGGCCCGCCACGTGGGCACGCGGCCCAGGGCGCCCATGAGCACGTTGGTCATGACCGAGAGGCGGTCCACGAGATTGAACTGCTGGAAGATGACCCCGACCTCCGTGCGCACCTTGCGCGCGTTCCGGGAGAGGCGTCCGCCGCGCTGCATGACGTGGTTGAGGACCTCGATCTGCCCCGAAGTTCCCGGGTCGCAGCACATCAGGCCCGAGATGTGGCGCATGAGGGTCGATTTGCCCGAGCCGGACGAACCGATGAGGGCGACCATCTCGCCGCTGCCGATCTCGGCGTTCACGTTGTCGAGGCCCTTGGTGTTCCTGAAGGTCTTGGTCAGCTGCTTGATCTGTATCATGGCGTTTCCTCGCGTTTTGTCTTCACTAGGAAACGTCTGTGACGGGACTGTGTCCGGAAAAAGACAATTCCGGAGCGAGATGTCTATACAATTTCGGGGGTTGTCGGCAGTTTTCGGCAGGGACGCGTCGCTGGTTGCCGAAGATCCGGCATGGAGGCCGGGCGCGGGGGGATGGTTCAGTCGTCGTCGAAACCGGCCGCGGCGAGGTCGCGCTTGAGTTCGTCGAGTTCCGTCAGGATGGCGATGAGCACCTCGCGCCGCGGGTCGTCCTCGGCCAGGTCGGCGAGGCGGTCCTGGAGCCTGAGGATGCGCGCGCCGAGGATGTCGTAGAATCGGGCGGATTGGTTCGGGCGCATGGTCATACGCTCTTTGGAGAAGGGTTCGGGCTTGGGTCCGCGTTCGGGATGCATGGAAAAGGCGACGCCGCCGAGATTCCAGCCGCAAAGGAGCGCCAGTTTACACCGGCTCACGGCTGGATGTCGACTCTTTCCCCGGGGGCGGCCCGCAAGGCGCGTTCGCGAAGGGCGGCGGCATCCGGGCGCAACGGGTCGTCACCGGGCAGGGTGCGCAGCACGCCGTCGAGGAGGGCGACGGATTCGTCCCGGCGGCCGGCCTGGAGCAGGGCCAGGGCTCTGGTGCACGTGAACAGCGGGTTGCCGGGGTCCAGGTCCAGGGCCTTGCCCGACCATTCCAGGGCCTCGGAGTCGCGTCCCTGCCGCGCCAGGCTGTAGGCCAGATTGTTCATGGCCTCGGGGTTGCCGGGGTTGCGGCGCAGGGCCCTGCGGTATCCGTCTTCGGCCTCAGGCCACCGGCCGAGGGCCGCATGCACGTTGCCGAGGTTGATGAGCGGCTGGTCCCAGGTCGGGTCCTTGTCGGCGGCCTCGGCGTAGGCCTGCAGGGCCAGGTCCGGTTCTCCGGCCGATTCGTGGGCCACGCCCAGGTCGTTGCGCTCGCGGGCGTCGAGGGGGTCCGAGAGCACGACGATCCTGGGTGCGGCGCATCCGGCGAGGAGCAGGGTCAGGAAAAGGATGGCGCGCAGGGCGATGTTCACGGTTCACTCCACCACGAGGTACAGTTTGTTCATGCGTGTCCAGCCCGTGAGCAGATCGTCGTCCCGGACGTACTGGTTTCCCTGCGTCCCGGCGTGCAGGAGGAAGCCCGCCGCGTCATGGCCGTAGACGACGAGGAAGTGTCCCTGGCTGTAGAGGGGGGCGCCCATGTCCGCCAGGACGATGACCGGGTAGCCGGCGTCGAGAGCGTTCCGCAGCTGGGCCGCGTCTCCTCTGCCCGAACGGGTCGAAAGGCCCAGGGAGCGCGCGTAGTTCTCCATGTCCGGCAGCAGGGTGCGCTGCATGGCGGGCGTGTAGACCCGTGCCGTGACTTCGGCCAGGGGAACCGGCCGCCCCCGGAAGGCCAGGACCGAAGCCAGGGCCGCCGGGCCGCAGTCGGTCCTGTCGGTTTGGGCCACGAACGGCACGTCGAGACGCACGGCTCCCGGGTCCGCAAACGATTCCGCGCGGAACGCGGAGCCGAGCCCGCACCCCGCGCAGAGCAGAAGAAGTGCCAGGGTCACGGCCCGGCACAGGTCATTGGATGACAATGCGTCTGTCGCTGATCTTGAGGATGACCACGACCAGGAGGATGATCAGCAGCACGCCGATCACCACGCCGATCACGCCGCCGCCCACGTCGTCCGAGAGGCTGGCCAGCTGGTGGAGCTGCTCGTCGTTCAGGGAGCCGAGCTTGGCGCCGACCTCCTCCGGCGTCAGGCCGTAGTCGGCCAGCCGCTGGGCCACGACTTTCTGCTCCAGGGCGTTGCGGATGGACGCGATGTCGGCTTCGCGCTGTTCGATGGACTGGCCCGTGGACAGTCTGCTCTGGGCCAGGAAGGCCGCCGCGTCGGTCGGGATCAGGGCGAGGACGAGATATGAGAGCAGGACCGCCCAGCAAAGGCGGGGGTCGAAAAACCATTTGTCGCTGAACATTGCAGCCTCCTTCGGAAAGTGGGTCTCAAACAGGTACGCAGGCAAGAATGGCCCATGCGTCCATTCCCAGTCAAGCCCACTGCTTCGGCCGGAGCGCCATTCAGGAAGCCGGAAACCTGCGGCTGTGCGGATTGGCTCGGCTGAATCCAGACTGCATTGGTTGCGGGCCGGGAGGTCCGGCCACGCTGGGGCCATCCCCGCGCCCACACGGTCATGGACGCAGGAGGCCGGGCTATTTGCAGGAATTCAGGGGTTCGCTGTCGATCTCGTGAACCCTGCCGTTGCGAATCTTCACCTTGGCGCAGCCGCCGATTCCCAGCGGGCCTTCGGCCTGGTCGAATTCCGTCGCCGGGTCGGTCAGTACGACGCGCCCGCCGATGACCCATTCCCCGGAAAACCCGCCCGCCGGCATCTCCGTGACGATGCCGCGGAACTCGCTGCGTATGTCGTCGCCTCCTCGCTTGGCCGAGGCGGGGGAGAGGAAGACGGCCAGGAGCAGAAGGACGCAGATCATGGCCGTTATCGTGATCGGTCTGCGGTGCATGCTTTTCATAGGGGCCTCCTTGGTGGCAGATCGCGAGAGGGATTCCGCGGCTGGTCCGTATATCGCTGGGTGCATGCCCGGATCGCCGCGCTGGCAGGGGAGCAGCCTTGAGATATTAACCTACGTTCGCTGCGTGCGAAGTCAATGTCGGCGGTCGTCTTCTCCACGGCTGAGGCGCACTTCGGGACAATACGTGGGGAAGGGGCAACGTGAAGCAGGCCGCTCCGGATCATGCCCGGGGCGGCCTGCAGTATGGCTGGATGAACAGGCCCGGGCGCTTCATGCCCGCTTCCTGCCTGGTGTCGTCACTCGCGGAAGCCCTGTCCGGCCGGGACAGGGATGTCAGCAGTGTCCGCCGTCCAGGCATTCCTGGCGCGTGACCAGGGCCTGCAGTTCCTCGGCCTGCAGGGGCCGCCCGGCGCGCCCGGCCTTGTCGCGGATGGCGCTGACGATGCCGCCCAGGGAATGCAAGGGCTTTTCCAGGCCCATCTGCCGGAGCATGGTCCCGACGGCCCCGCGCCCGGCCTTGGCGCCGAGGCCCAGGACGCGGTCGGCGCCCGTGTGGGCCGGGTCGTAGGGCTCGAACAGGTCCGGGTTCTTCAGGATGCCGTCGACGTGCAGGCCCGACTCGGCCGCGAAGATGTCGCTCCCGGCCACGGGGCGGTTGCGGGCCACGGGGATGCGGGCGTGCTCGGCCACCAGGTCGCACAGGCCGCGCACGGCGTTCATGTCGTAGATATCGTAGCGCTGCACGAGCCGCAGGTGCGCCGCCACCTCTTCCAGGGCCGAGATGCCCGAGCGCTCGCCGATGCCGAGCACCGACACGTCGGCCCAGTGGGCCCCGGACTCCAGGGCCGTGACGGCGTTGGCCGTGGCCATGCCGAAGTCGTTGTGGCAGTGGATGGCGATCTCCATGTCCACGCCGCCGGCGAAGAAGCGTACCAGTTCGGCGATGCGCAGGGGCGTCATGACGCCCAGGGTGTCGGCCAGGCGGATGCGCACCGCGCCCAGTCCCTTGGCCGTGCGGGCCATGGCCAGGGCGAAGTCCTGGTCGGCGCGGGTCACGTCCTCCAGGCCCACGCTGATGCGCCGGATGCCGCAGGAGTGGGCCAGGCCCACGGTCTCCCGGAGCATCCGCGTCAGCCCCTCGCGGTCCGTGCGCAGGCGCTCGGCAATGTGCAGGTCCGAGACGGGCAGGCCGATGTTGATGGTGTCGATGCCCAGTCCCGCGGCCCGGTAGACGTCCACGGGGCGGCACGGGGACCAGACGCTCAGGTCCGCGGTCACGCCCTGGGCGCGCAGTGCCCCAACCAGCTGGCCCAGACCTTCCTGTCCGACCCACCCCACCTCGATCTCCTCCACGCCCATGGCCGCGATGCGGCTGGCCATCTCTATGCGCACGGATTGCGGGACATAGTTCCCGAACATTTGCGCCCCTTCCCTCAGTGTCGTGTCGATCAGCATGCTACCTCCCGTGTTTGCCTCTCCCTGTGCACGGTCGATGCCAATCGTGGATCAATGGCAACATGTCGGAAACATTGAACGACATCATGTCACAGGCACCTGCGTCGCAACGAACGGAAGTGTCTGCGGCTACACTTTTGTCTTTGTAGGCAGTGTAGATCGAAGTTGTCCGAAATTGTCGTGCGATGACGGAAATGTGTGCTTTTTCAGGAAGTTGCTTCGATTGTGGGGTTTTGGCACGGCCGTTGCCCTAGGCTGCTCCAGGTACGGCACACCAAGCACACCACAACTCTCACATAAAGGAGCACACGTCATGAGGAAGATCGCGATTTACGGAAAGGGCGGCATCGGCAAGTCCACCACCACGCAGAACACCGTCGCCGGCCTGGCCGAGATGGGCAAGAAGGTCATGGTCGTGGGCTGCGACCCCAAGGCCGACTCCACCCGCCTGCTGCTGGGCGGCCTGGCCCAGAAGTCGGTTCTCGACACCCTGCGCGACGAGGGCGAGGACGTGGACCTGGCCGACATCCGCAAGCCCGGCTTCAAGGGCACCTGGTGCGTCGAGTCCGGCGGACCCGAACCGGGCGTCGGCTGCGCCGGCCGCGGCATCATCACCTCCATCAACATGCTGGAATCCCTGGGCGCCTACCAGGAGTCCGAGAAGCTCGACTACGCCTTCTACGACGTCCTGGGCGACGTGGTCTGCGGCGGGTTCGCCATGCCCATCCGCGACGGCAAGGCCGAGGAAATCTACATCGTCTGCTCCGGCGAGATGATGGCCATGTATGCGGCCAACAACATCTGCAAGGGCATCATGAAATACGCCGAATCCGGCGGCGTGCGCCTGGGCGGCCTGATCTGCAACTCCAGAAACGTCGATAACGAGCGCGAGATGATCGAGGAGCTGGCCAAGAAGATCGGCACCCAGATGATCTACTTCGTGCCCCGCGACAACGACGTGCAGCGCGCCGAGATCAACCGCATGACCGTCATCGAGTGGAAGCCCGAAGCCCCCCAGGCCGACCACTACCGCAACCTGGCCCGGGCCATCGACCAGAACCAGATGTTCGTCGTGCCCAAGCCCCTGGAGATCGAGGAACTGGAGCAGCTTCTGATGGACTATGGTCTCCTTGAAGCCGTCTAGGCGATCGTCACGCTGGAAATGAATCCAACCATCCGAAATCGATAATTTTTAAGGAGAGAAAACATATGATCATGGTCAGAGCAATCGTACGCCCCGAAAAGTCCGACGACGTCCTCGCCGCCCTCATGGATGCGGGTTTCCCGGCGGTGACCAAGTATTCCGTGGCCGGACGCGGCAAGCAGCGCGGCATCAAGATCGGCGAAGTGACCTATGACGAGATTCCCAAGACCATGCTCATGAGCGTGGTCAAGGCCGAGGACAAGGACTTCGTCATCAGCGTGATCATGAAGGCCGCCCGCAGCGGCGCCAAGGGCGCCTTCGGCGACGGCAAGATCTTCGTAAGCGAAGTGGGCGACGTCTACACCATCAGCTCCGGCATCTGCGACAGCGCCCCGACAGGAGCCTAGCCATGAAAGAAGTGATCGCGGTCATCCGCATGAACATGATGAACAAGACCAAGAAGGCCCTGCAGGACGCGGGCGTGGTCGCCTTCTTCGCCCACGAGGCCTACGGCCGCGGCAAGGGCCTGGTGGACCTGAAGCCCCTGGAGGGGGCCAAGAAGGGGATCGAGGAGGCCGTGGCCGTGCTCGGCGAGAAGGGCAAGCTCTACCCCAAGCGCATGCTGACCGTGGTGGTCACCGACGACCTGGTGCCCGAGGTGGTCAGGGTCATCACCGACACCAACAAAACCGGCCAGCCCGGCGACGGCAAGATCTTCGTCCTGCCCATGATCGACGCGGTGCGGGTCAGAACCGGAGAAAAGGGCGCCAAGTCCATTGAATAGACCCGATTTCGACTGAAATCGGGACAGATAAGGAGAACACCATGGCATCGACTGCAAAAAAGCTCGTCAACTGGACGCCCACGGACGTGAAGGCGGAAATGCTCGCCAAGTATCCGCCCAAGGTGGCCAGGAAGCGCGCCTCCCAGATCCTCGTCAACGAGGCTCTCGGCAACGAGACGCCTGAAATATCGGCCAACGTGCGCACCATCCCCGGCATCATCACCATGCGCGGCTGCACCTACGCCGGCTGCAAGGGCGTCATCCTCGGGCCCACCCGAGACATCGTCAACATCACCCACGGCCCCATCGGCTGCGGCTTCTACTCCTGGCTGACCCGCCGCAATCAGACCGACGCGTCGGGCGAGGGCGACGAGAACTTCATGCCCTACTGCTTTTCCACGGACATGCAGGACCAGGACATCATATTCGGCGGCGAGAAGAAGCTGGAGGCGGCCATCCAGGAAGCCTACGACCTCTTCCACCCCAGGGCCATCGCGGTCTTCGCGACCTGTCCCGTGGGCCTCATCGGTGACGACATCCACGCCGTGGCCCGCAAGATGAAGGCCAAGTTCGGGGATTGCAACGTCTTCGCCTTCAGCTGCGAAGGCTACAAGGGCGTCAGCCAGTCGGCCGGCCACCACATCGCCAACAACAAGATCTTCAGCGAGGTCGTGGGCGAGAACGATGCCGAGAAGCCCGGCAAGTTCAAGATCAACCTCCTGGGCGAATACAACATCGGCGGCGACGGGTTCGAGATCGACCGCATCCTGAAGAAATGCGGCATCACCAACATCGCCACCTTCTCCGGCAACTCGACCTACGACCAGTTCGCCTCGGCCCACAAGGCCGACCTGTCCGCCGTCATGTGCCACCGCTCCATCAACTACGTGGCAGACATGCTCGAAACCAAGTTCGGCATCCCGTGGATCAAGGTCAACTTCATCGGCGCCAAGTCCACGGCCAAGTCCCTGCGCAAGATCGCGGAATACTTTGCCGACCCTGAACTGACCGCGCGCGTGGAGGAGGTCATCGCCGAGGAGATGCCGGCCGTCGAGGAGGTCATCGCCGACGTCCGCCCGCGCACCGAAGGCAAGAAGGCCATGCTGTTTGTCGGCGGCTCCCGCGCCCACCACTATCAGGACCTCTTCGCCGAGATGGGCATGAAGACCCTGGCCGCCGGTTACGAGTTCGCCCACCGCGACGACTACGAAGGCCGCCAGGTCATCCCGGACCTGAAGGTCGACGCCGACAGCCGCAACATCGAGGAAATCCACGTCGAGGCCGACGAGAAGCGCTACGCCCCGCGCAAGAGCTCCGAGGAGATGGCCAAGCTGGAAGCGGCCGGGTTCAAGTTCAAGCACTACGACGGCCTGATCCCGGACATGGAGCACCAGACCCTCATTGTCGACGACCTGAACCAGTACGAGGCCGAAAAGCTGGTCGAGATCGTCAAGCCCGACATCTTCTGCGCGGGCATCAAGGAGAAGTTCTCCATCCAGAAGCTGGGCGTGCCCATGAAGCAGCTGCACAGCTACGATTCCGGCGGGCCCTACGCGGGCTTCCAGGGCGCGGTGAACTTCTACAAGGAGATCGACCGCCTCGTGAACAGCAGGGTCTGGGGCTACATGAAGGCGCCCTGGCAGGAAAACCCGGAACTCTCGGCCACTTACGTCTGGGAATAATGAGGACACAGTCATGCTACTTCGACACACACCCACCGAAATAAAGGACCGCAGCGCCTTGACCATCAATCCGGCCAAGACCTGCCAGCCCATCGGGGCCATGTACGCGGCCCTGGGCATCCACGGCTGCCTGCCTCACTCCCACGGCTCCCAGGGCTGCTGCGCCTACCACCGCAGCGCCCTGACCCGGCACTACAAGGAGCCCGTCTCGGCGGCCACCAGCTCCTTCACCGAGGGCGCCTCGGTCTTCGGCGGTGGCGCCAACCTGCAGACCGCCATCGAGAACATCTTCACGGTCTACGAGCCCGACGTCATCGCCGTGCACACGACCTGCCTGTCCGAGACCATCGGCGACGACCTGCCGCAGATGACCGACAAGGCCATCAAGGCCGGCAAGGTCCCGGCCGGCAAGCACGTCATCTACGCCAACACCCCGAGCTACGTCGGCTCCCACGTCACGGGCTTCTCCAACATGGTCAAGGGCATGGCCAAGGGTTTCGCCGTCGCCACGGGCAAGAAGAACGGCCGCGTGAACATCATCCCCGGCTGGGTCGAGCCCTCGGACATGGAAGAGGTCAAGCGCCTGGCCGCCCTCATGGGCCTGGACATCATCCTTTTCCCCGACACCTCCGGCGTCCTGAACGGCGCGCTGACGGGCGAGTACAAGATGTTCCCCGAAGGCGGCACCCCCATCGCCGACCTCGTGGCCGCGGGCGACGCCATCGGCACCCTGGCCCTGGGCGAGTGGTGCTCGGCCGACGCGGCGCGCTGGCTCGACACCCAGTGCAAGGTGCCGTGCTCGGTCCTGGACATGCCCTTCGGCCTCAAGGCCACGGACCGCTTCATCGACACCCTGCGCAAGGTCGGCGGCGTGAGCGTGCCCGAATCGGTCGCCTTCGAGCGCGGCCAGCTCGTGGACCTCATCTCCGACATGCACCAGTACTTCTACGGCAAGAAGGTGGCCCTGGTCGGCGACCCCGACCAGGTCATCGCCCTGACCGAATTCCTGGTTTCCCTGGACATGAAGCCCATGCACATCGTCACCGGCACGCCGGGGTCCAAGTTCGAGAAGCGCATCGACGAGATCACGGCCGAGGCCGGATACAAGGCCAACGTCAAGGCCGGCGGGGACATGTTCCTGCTGCACCAGTGGATCAAGAACGAGCCCGTGGATCTGATCATCGGCAACACCTACTGCAAGTACATCGCCCGCGACGAGGACATCCCATTCCTGCGTTTCGGCTTCCCCATCCTCGACCGCGTCGGCCACCAGTACTTCCCGACGGTCGGGTACAAGGGCGGGCTGCACATGCTGACCAGGATCCTCGACCTGATCCTGACCCGCACGGACCGCGACGAAACCGAAGAGAAGTTCGAACTCGTCTACTGATTGCCCGGCGGCGGGGCTTTCCCGCCGCCACCCAAGGAGCCGACCATGACCTGCGCACCCCCTCAAGGAAAACGTCCGTTGGTGGCCGTCGCCAGCAGCACGGGCTCCATCGTGGACACCCACCTCGGACATGCCCGGGAGTTTAGGATCTACGGCAGCGACGAGGGCGTGGTCGGCCTGATCGGCACACGGCCCGCGCCCCAGCCCGGCTCCGGCGACGCCCGCTGGGAGGGCGTGGCCGAGATCCTTTCGGACTGCACCTACCTGCTGGTGGCGGGGGTGGGGCGCAAGCCCCTCGAACTCCTGGCCCAGCGAGGGCTGACGGTCATCGAGGCCGAAGGCTGGGTGCAGAGCCTCGTGCGGCAGCTTTACTGCGGAATTGATTAAAATATTTCAATATATTGGAGATAAAAATGGCCATTCCCGAGAGACAGATCCTGGTGTGTCAGAGTTTCAGGGTCGGCGGCGACCCCAAGGGCGTCTGCTTCAAGCAGACCGACGGCTTCCTGCAGTACCTGGAGGAGGAGATCCTGGCCCGGGGCCTCGATATCCTGGTCACGGCCACGGGCTGCATGAAGCTGTGCGAGAAGGGCCCGGTCATGGTCGTCCAGCCCGACAACTGGTGGTTCGGCGGCGTGAACAGCGAGGAGGCCATCGACGCCATCCTGGACGGCATCGAGGCCGGCGAGGCCTGCGCCGAGTATGCCCTGGCGTAGATCCGGAACACAATTTTCGTCCCCCGGTCCTGCCCGGGCGCACCTCCCTCATAACCGGGGCGGGTCCGGGGGTACGGAAGCGACAGCGCGGCCCGCAGGGGCCGCACCAAGGAGCACACCATGAGCCAGACCATACTCGACGAAAGAAAAAGCCAGGTCCACCGCATCGGCGAAGAGCCCTTCGCCATGGCCTGCAACCGCCCGAGCCTGGCCGGCGCGGTCAGCCAGCGGGCCTGCGTGTTCTGCGGCTCGCGGGTGGTGCTCTATCCCATCGCTGACGCCCTGCACCTCGTGCACGGCCCCATCGGCTGCGCCACTTACACCTGGGACATCCGCGGCGCCATCTCCTCGGGCCCGCAGCTGCACCGCCTGAGCTTCTCCACGGATTTGCAGGAGATGGACGTCATCTTCGGCGGAGAGAAGAAGCTGGAGGCAAGCCTTCGCGAACTGATCAGCCTGCACAGCCCCAAGGCGGCCTTCGTCTACTCGACCTGCATCGTCGGCCTCATCGGCGACGACATGGAGGCCGTCTGCCGCCGCGTCGCGGCCGACACGGGCATCCCGGTCCTGCCGGTCATGAGCGAAGGCTTCAAGGGCAACAAGCGCGAAGGGTACACCGCGGCCTGCAAGGCCATGTTCCGGCTGGTCGGCACCGGCGACGCCACGGGCATCTCGCCCATGAGCGTGAACATCCTGGGCGACTTCAACCTGGCGGGTGAGACATGGATCGTGCGCGAATATTTCCGGAAGATGGGCGTGGAGGTCGTGGCCAACGTCACGGGTGACGGCCGCGTGGACGACATCCGGCGCTGCCACGGCGCAGCCCTGAATCTCGTGCAGTGTTCCGGGGCGACCATGGAGCTCGCCAAGATGATGCAGGCGGAATACGGCACGCCCTACCAAAGGGTATCCTACCTTGGCGTGGAGGACATGGCCGACTCGCTGTACAAGGTGGCCGACTTTTTCGCCGACCAGGACCCGACCATCAAGGCCAGGACCGTTGAGCTTGTCCGCGCGGAGCTTTCGGATCTCATGCCGAAGCTGGCGGAGCTCAGGCAGGACCTCGAAGGCAAGAAGGTCGCCATGTACGTCGGCGGGTCCTTCAAGGCCTTTTCGCTGATCAAGGCCTTCCGGCACCTGGGCATGCGGGTCGTGGTCGTCGGCTCCCAGACGGGAACCGAGGAAGACTACAAGGAACTGGCCGAGATTTCCGACCCCGGCACCATCATCGTCGATGACGCCAACCCCCTGGAGCTGGCCCAGTTCATCAAGGAGAAGGACGTCGACGTCTTTGTCGGCGGCGTCAAGGAGCGTCCCATCGCCTACAAGCTGGGCGTGGGCTTCTGCGACCACAACCACGAGCGCAAGATCGCCCTGGAAGGGTTCGTCGGCATGTACAATTTCGCCAGGGAGATCCACGCCTCGGTCATGAGCCCGGTCTGGAGGTTCATGCCCCGCCGATCCCCCGCCCGCGCGGCCTGCGCCGCCAAGGAGGCCGTCAATGGCTGAGAACTACGTATCCACCACCAACGCCTGCAAGATGTGCACGCCCATGGGCGCGGCCCTGGTGTTCAAGGGCATCGAGAACGCCGTCCCCTTCCTGCACGGCTCCCAGGGCTGCGCGACCTACATGCGCCGCTACATCATCAGCCACTACCGCGAACCCGTGGACATCGCCTCCTCGGCCCTGGGCGAGAAGAGCGCGGTCTACGGCGGCGGGCCGAACCTGAAGAAGGGCATTTTAAACGTCATGCGCAAGTACGACGTGTCCCTGGTGGGCGTGGCCACGACCTGCCTGACCGAGACCATCGGCGACGACGTGGGGCGCTACCTGAACGAGTTTCGCGAGGAGTTCTCCGACCTGTCCCTGCCCGAGCTGGTCCACGTGTCCACGCCGAGCTACTCGGGCACGCACATGGAGGGCTGGCACGCGGCCGTGCGCTCCCTGGCCGATCAGGTGGTCAAGGAGAAGGGTAGAGCGCACGACGGGGTGAACCTGCTGCCCGGCTTCCTCTCGCCGGCCGACTATCGCTTCCTGAAGGCCCTGGGCGAGCGGGCGGGCGTGCGCTTCACCATGCTCCCCGATCTGTCCGAGACCATGGATGGCGTGATCTGGGACGACTACCACTCCCTGCCCGACGGCGGCACCCCCGTGTCCGAGATCCGGGCCATGGGCGGCGCGGCCGGGACGGTCGAGTTCGGCATGTCGGGCGGGCTGTTCGAGTCCGCCGCCGGGGTGCTGGATCGCAAGTTCGGCGTGCCGGCGCGGCGGACCACTATGCCCATCGGCCTGCGGGCGACGGATGCGTTCATGGACGTCCTGGCCGAGTTCGCGTCCTGCGACATGCCGGCCAAGGACGCCTTCGACCGCGGCCGCCTGCTGGACGCCATGGTCGACGGGCACAAGTACATTTTCGGGAAGCGGGCGGTGGTCTACGGCGAGGAGGATTTCGTCGTGGCCCTGTGCTCCTTCCTGGGCGAGATCGGCGTGCAGCCGGTGCTGGTGGCCACGGGCGCCAAAAGCGACCGGTTCAAGGCCGCCGTGACGAACGCGTTGGCCGAGGTCTGCCAGACCATGCCGGTCATCCGCGACGACGCGGACTTCAAGGACATCGAGGATGAGGCCGCCGAGCTGAACCCCGACCTGCTGGTGGGGCACAGCAAGGGCTACAAGCTGGCCCGGGCCAAGAACATCCCGCTCATCCGCGTCGGCTTCCCCATCCACGACCGCTTCGGCGGCCAGCGCATCCTGCACGTCGGTTACGAGGGGGCGCTGGCCCTCTACGACAGGCTGGTCAACGCCGTCCTGGAGAAGAGCCAGGACGAGTGCCCGGTCGGATACGGCTATCTCTAACACTGCACGTTCAACACGAAAGGGAGGACGCCATGTCCGAAGCCAAAGACAGATCCAAGCATCCGTGTTTCAATAAGAGTTCCTCCGGTTCCTGCGGTCGGGTCCACCTGCCCGTGGCCCCGGGCTGCAACATCCAGTGCAACTACTGCAACCGCAAGTACGACTGCGTGAACGAGTCCCGTCCCGGCGTGACCAGCGCCGTGCTGCCTCCGGACAGGGCCGTGGAGTACCTGGACGAGGTGCTGCGTAAGGAGCCGCGCATCACCGTGGTCGGCATCGCCGGGCCCGGCGACCCCATGGCCGAGGCCGAAAAGACCATCGCCACCATCGAGCGCATCAATGCCAAGTACCCCGACATGCTCTACTGCCTGTCGTCCAACGGCCTGGCCCTGCCCGAGCATGTGGACCGCCTGGTCGAGCTTGGCGTGACCCACGTCACCGTGACCATGAACGCCGTGGACCCCGAGATCGGGGCGAAGATCTATTCCTGGGTGCGGGTGGGCAAGGTCGTCTACCGCGGCGTCGAGGGGGCGCGCATCCTGCTGGAGCGTCAACTGGAGTCCATCAGGCTCCTCAAGGCCAGGGGCGTGACCGTCAAGGTCAACAGCATCGTCATCCCCGGCGTCAACGATCATCACCTGGCCGAGGTGGGCCGGGTGGCGGCGGAGCTTGGGGCCGACATTCAGAATCTCATTCCCCTGCACCCCACGGGTGACACCCCCTTTGCGGACATGGAGGAGCCGTCCAAGGAGCTGATCCACGAATTGCGGGCCAAAAACGGCGAGACGATCCTGCAGATGACCCATTGTCGCCGCTGCCGGGCCGACGCCGTGGGCCTGTTGTGCTCGGACCGGTCGAGTGAGCTCATCCCGACCCTGAACGCCCTGGCCTGCGGCTCCAAAAAGACGGCCAGGCCCTATGTGGCCGTGGCTTCCCGCGAAGGCATGCTCGTCAACATGCACCTGGGCGAAGCGCCGTCCTTCCAGATCTGGGCGCCGCAGGGCAAGGGTGCGCGCATGATCGAGGAGCGGGTCGCCCCCGAGGTCGGCTGCGGGCCGGACCGCTGGCGCAGGCTCGCGGAAATCCTGCACGACTGCTCCCTCGTGCTGGTCGAGGCGGCGGGCAAGCAGCCAAAGCAGGTGCTGGGCGAAGAGGGGATTTCCGTGCTGGAATGTTCCGGTCTCATCTCCGACATCGTTTCCGAGCATTTCCAGGGAGGTGACATCACCCGTTTCAGGACCCGCAGTCACAAGGCTGGGTGCGCGGGAATGGGAGTGGGGTGCGGGTGATCCGTGCGGACGGTTGTGACCATTTGAAACGGCGGCCGGGATATCCGTCGCCGCTTCAGCTGCATGAACCTGGGCGGCCAGAACGTTTTTTCCGGTGGCCGCCCTGTTTTTTTCATCCGGAGGAGACACGTCGTCGGGCCTTTGTCCTACAGGATGCGTTTTGAAGGCCGGCGGTGTCTGACCGCTTCGATTCATTCGCAATACGGTTGTTTTTTCAGCGTTTCCGATTGAAATGCATGAGGAAATGATGTAAGACGCGATTGTCTGAAGGAAGGGCAGCCGCTCCCGTTGTTCTGCTGAAAATATGTAATAAGCTGAATTTACAGGATAAAGTCTGGTTTTTCGGGCCGCATTCTTCCTTGACCTGTGTCTGCTTCAACCGTATGGCAAGGCCCATGAAGAAAAGAGCTTTTCTGAACTGTTTGTGTTTTCTTCTTCTCGTTGTGGTCTCAGCCGGTCAGGCTGGGCCCATCCAGGTTGCCACGGCGCCTTCCGGGTCGCATGTCTACAGGGCCTCCATAGCTCCCAGGCCCGAATCCAAATCCGCCAGCGTCTCAGCCAAGACCGAGCAGGTCCAGGCTCCGGCGAAGGCGCCCGCAAAGGCCGAATCGGCTCCGGCCCCTGCGGCCAAGGAAGTGAAGTCCCAGCCCGCCAAGTCGGTGAAGAAGACCAAGGCCGCGGCGACCTCGAAGAAGTCCCGGTCCGCCTCGTCTTCGAAGAAGGCCAAGGCCAAGGCATCGTCGACGGCGAAGGCCAAGCCCGCATCCGTCAAGACGGCATCGAAGTCCGCCGCGCCCGTGAAGAAGAGCGCCAAACACGTCGTGCGCCGGACCGTATCCGCACCGTCTCCCGCGACAGCGCAGGCTGTCGAGACTCCCCGGGCCGCAGAGCCGGCGCCCGAAACGCCCAAGGCCGAGACCGTCATGCCCGACGTGCAGGAAACACGGGACGTGGCCGCCGTCGAACCGGATTCCGGGACCAGGGTCAGGCCTGCGGCCGGCGATGACGAGACGGCTTCGGCCAAGGACCTCTTCCTCAACGTCAAGTCCGCCATCCTCATCAACATGACCACCGGTCAAGTCTACTACGAACACAACGCGGACAGGACCATCCAGCCCGCCTCCATCACCAAGCTGCTGACGCTCTACCTGATTCGCGAAGCCATTGCTCAGGGGCGAATTTCGCCGAACACGCCCATTCCCGTCAGCGTCCAGGCCGTCAAGACCGGCGGTTCGCGCATGCGCCTCAAACGCGGGGAGAAGGTCCCCCTGAGCGAACTCATCAAGGGTATCAGCGTGGTTTCGGCCAACAATGCCTGCGTGGCCGTGGCCGAGTACATGGGCGGCGGCGATCCGTCGAAGTTCGTGGCCCAGATGAACGACAAGGCCAGGAAGTTCGGCATGACCAGCAGCCGCTTCAGGAACCCCAGCGGCCTGCCCGACAGGGCGCAGCTCTCCACGGCCAGGGACATCGCCAAGCTTTCCATGAACTATCTGCGCACGTTCCCCGAATCGCTGCAGATCCACTCCATGACCACCCATACCTACCACGGGTCGACCCACCGCAACGCCAATTCGCTCCTGAAGACGTACAAGGGGGCGGACGGGCTGAAGACCGGTTTCGTCTGCGAGGCGGGGTACAACATCACCGCCACGGCCAAGCGCGGCAACACGCGCCTCTTGGCCGTCGTGCTCGGGGCGCAGAATTCAGCCGTGCGCCAGCGGGAAACCGCCAAGCTGCTCGATTTCGGGTTCAAGCGGGTTGAGCGTGAGAACGGCCTGGGCAACCGGGCGTCAGGACCGTCCAAGAAGCCCAAGGCCTGAGCTGCGCGACGGGGGCTGAGCCCCGAAAGAAGAGAAGGGATTTTGGCGACAAAATCCCTTTTTTTATGGTTCGCCGGGCAAGGGGGGGCTGGGGAAAAATCGTCCCGGCGGCTGCCGGCCGGGGAACTGGTTCCGGACTTCCGGTGCAGACGAGCGGGCCCGTCAGACGGTTCGGGGCCCGGCAGTTCCGACGATCAGAATCTCTGCGAGGCGGCCTGCTTGAGGGGCAGGAGGTCGTCGAACTCGATGCCGAC
>JANJWV010000038.1 GCA_024709365.1 Desulfomicrobium sp.
CACCCCGACCTGGCGTTTTCGCGCACCGACCGGGACGGCCCGCCCTCCGGACGGTTCGAGTTCGTCCCCGCCCCGAGACGGGTTGGTCCCTGTGGCGAGGCCCAAAACCTGGCGCGCCGCCGTCTTCGACTCCCTGCACAAAAATTTCCACTGCCTCCCCTCAATTCCTTGACTCGCAATTTTGAGAGGCATATCCACTGGAGTGGAAAAGATAACCTATGCTCTGCGGTCGGAAATGCCAGCCTGATCGCAGTTTGTGATTTCCGGCATGCACGGATCAGAGCACGGACATGCCGCAAGGATGCAATGCGCCGCATCACGGAGAACACAACGACCTTGTCTGATATTTTACTACGCAATTTGTCGAATAAATAGAACAAACAGTATTTTGACCCAGGCGTGCAAGAATGGACGTCACAGTTCTTCTCTCCTGCGCGGCAGCAGGAATGCTTACAGGAATGGCCGCAAGCCATTCCTTTCCACGTGGATGGCTGGCCGCCACCCTCGGAGGAACGGTATGCGCTCTCCTTGCCGCGAGCATGATCCTGTCGGGACATCCCGCCTGGGAGTGGCGCAGCGGGTGGGAGATCGGAGGTGAGCGGTTGCTGGTGCGCCTCGATGAAATCAGCGCATTCTTCCTGCTCCTTTTGAGCGTCGTCGGGTTCGCCGGCGCCGTCTACAGCCGGGAATACCGGCCCGAAGGCCGTCACCCGCGCTCGGCCCGCGCCGGCCGCCTGTGGTGGAACGCTATGGTCATGAGCATGGGCCTGGTGCTGACTGCGGGCAACGGCCTGCACTTCCTCCTGGCCTGGGAATGCTTTGCCGTGAGCGCCTATTTCCTCGTCACCCTTGACCGCGCCAATGCCGAGGTGCGGTCCGCCGGCTGGATCTACCTGGCCGCCTCCCACGCCGGCACGCTGGCGCTCTTCGCCTTTTTCGCCGCTCTGGCCGCACGCACCGGGACGTGGGAACTGGGGCCCGTGCACCATCTCCCCGACCTTGCCCGCCTCTACTGGCTCGCGCTGCTGGGTTTCGGCATCAAGGCCGGCGTCTTCCCCCTGCACGTCTGGCTTCCCGCGGCCCATGCCAACGCCCCGAGCCACGTCTCGGCCCTCATGTCCGGCGTGGCCATCAAGATGGGCATTTTCGGCCTGGTCCGCTTCGGCTCGTGGCTGCCCATGCCCATGGGCGCCGGCTGGGTCGTGGCCGGTCTGGGCTGCGCCAGCGCCGTCCTCGGGGTGGCCTTCGCCCTGGGGCAGCACGACCTCAAACGTCTGCTGGCCTATCACAGCGTGGAGAACATCGGCATCATCCTCATGGGCCTGGGCTTCGCCATGATCGCCGCGTCCCAGGGCCGGCCGGAGTGGGGCGTCCTGGCCCTGGCCGGCGGCATGCTCCACGTCTGGAACCACGGACTCTTCAAGGCCCTGCTCTTCCTGGGGGCCGGCTCCGTGCTCCATGCCGTCGGGACGCGCGAAATGAGCCGCATGGGCGGCCTGTGGCGGGCCATGCCCTGGACGGCCGGGTTCTTCACCCTCGGGGCCATGGCCATCTGCGGCCTGCCGCCCCTGAACGGCTTCGTCAGCGAGTGGCTGGTCTTTTCGGGCCTGTTCGACGCGAGCCGGCATCAGACCGGGGCGATCCTGGGCGCGGTGCCCGCGGCCGTCCTGCTGGGAGCGACCGGAGCCCTGGCCCTGGCCTGCTTCGTCAAGGTCTGCGGGGTCGTCTTCCTCGGTGCGCCCAGGACCGAGGCCGCCGGAAAAGCCCGCGAATGCGGCCCCGGCATGCGCGGGGCCATGGCCGTCCTGGCGGGGGGCTGCCTGGCCGTCGGCCTCGCCCCGGCCCTCTTCTGGCCGGTGCTCATGCGCGTGGCCGCGGCCTGGTTCGGACTCGCGGCGCCCCTGGACATCCCCAACCGCCTGACGCCGCTGGGCGCGGCCCACGTGCTGATCGCCCTGCCAGCCCTGGCTGCGGGGGCCCTGGCCTACCGGCTCCTGCGGCAGCGCACGGCCAGGGCCGTCACCTGGGACTGCGGCTACGCCGAACCCACGCCGCGCATGCAGTATACCGCCGGGTCCTTCGCCGGCATCATCACCGGCTGGTTCGACTGGATCCTGCGGCCCGCAGTCCACGCGGAACCGCCCGAGGGCTTCTTTCCGGCCCATGCGTCCAGATCATCGCACACGCCCGAGACAGTCCTTGAACGGGTCGTCAGACCATGCGGGCTGGCCATCCTCGGACTTTCGGATCTGGCCAGGGGGTTCCAGCACGGCAGGACCCAGGCCTATATCCTTTATCTCTGCGCGGCCATCCTGGCGCTGGCCCTGGCCATCCCCCTGGGCAGCGGGACGACGCCCTGATCCATCAACCTTCACGCATCGACAACGGACATGTATCTCAACCTCATTCAGATCGCCGAGTCCTTTGGGGTCTCGGAACAGCTCGTCATCGAGTGGGTCAGGAACGAAGGCATGCCTCACGTGCATGACCGCGACCGCATCCTCTTCGAACAGGACCAAGTCATGACCTGGGCGGCACGCAACGGCCTGGCGGCCAACACGGGCTTCCTCGCCCAGCCGACCCCGGCCCTGGCCTCGAACCTGAACCTGGCCGCCCTGGTCCGGCGCGGAGGGATATGGCGCGACGTGACGCCCGGCGACCTCCCTGGCGTCCTCGAACGCATCGTCCGGGGCCTTCCCGGCGTCTCCGCGGCCGTGCACGACATGCTCGCCCGCCGCATCTGCTCCCCCGAAGGGTTGACCATGGCCCCGACCGGCAAGGGCTTCGCCCTACCCCACCCGGCCAGGGGCGTCTTTCTCGGCGAAGCCTGCGCCCTGGTTGCGCTCATCCTGCTGAGCGGCCCTCTCGAAGGGGTCAAGGGTCCCGACGCAGTGCCCGTCACGCGACTGCTCTTCTTCATCTCGCCCACGCCGCGCCTGCATGTGGACATGCTCGGCCTGCTGGCCCGCAGCGTCGCGTCGGGAGTGCTGAGCACCGCGCTGGACCAGGCGGCAGACGACGAGACCGTGCTGCAAGCCCTGGTCGAAGGCAGCGGACATGCCGTCCCCTTGAGATCCGGGGGGAGACGATGACCTCCGCACTGCTCGGCGCGGCCGCCCTGGCCCTTGTCCTGGCCTGCGCCCTGGGAGCGCGGCCGCGCCTCTGGCTCGGGCTCAACAGCCTCGGAACCCTGTCCGGCCTTGGCGCGGCCGCATCCGTCCTGACCGGCGGCCGGGGATGGGCCTTGAAAAGCGCCCTGTCCCTGGGCGGGGAAAACGTCTTTCTGGCCCTCGACGCCTTGAGCGCCCTCTTCCTGACGCTCGTCTGTCTGACGGGGGGACTCGGCGCCCTCTATGCCTCAGAATACTGGCCCGACGACCACTTCCCGGGCTCCGCACCCCGGGGGCGGTCGTGGTGGAGCGCCCTCGTGCTGTCCATGGGCCTGGTCCTGACCTGCGCCAACGGGCTGCACTTCCTCTTCGCCTGGGAAGCCTTCGCCCTGAGCGCCTACTTCCTCATCACCCTGGACAGGGAGCGTTCCGAGGTGCGCCGGGCCGGATGGCTCTACCTGGCCGCCTCCCACGCCGGGACCATGGCCCTCTTCGCGTTCTTCTCGGCCCTGGCCGCAGGTGTCGGGACCTGGGACCTGGGGCCCCTGCGCGACCGCCCCGACCTGGCCCCGCTCTTCTGGCTGGCGCTCATGGGCTTCGGGGTCAAGGCGGGCATGTTCCCCCTGCACATCTGGCTGCCCTCGGCCCACGCGGGCTCGCCGAGCCACGTCTCGGCCATCATGTCCGGCGTGGCCGTCAAGATGGGCGTGTACGGCATCGTCCGTTTCTCCGGCTGGCTGCCCGTGCCCGACGGCGCGGGCTGGACGGTGCTCGGCATCGGCTGCGCAAGCGCCCTCGTGGGCATCGTCTTCGCCATGGCCCAGAACGACATCAAGCGCCTGCTGGCCTACTGCACCGTGGAAAACGTCGGCATCATCCTCATCGGCCTGGGCCTGGCCCTGCTGGCCGCGGCCCACGGGCACCCCGTCTGGGGGCAGGTCGCCCTGGCCGGGTCCCTGCTGCACGTCTTCAACCACTGCCTCTTCAAGTCCCTGCTCTTCTTCGGCGCCGGTTCGGTCCTGCACGCCACGGGCACCCGGGACATGAGCCGGCTGGGCGGGCTGTGGCGGACCATGCCGTGGACCGCGGCCCTCTTCGCCATGGGCGCGGTCGCCGTGTCCGGCCTCCCGCCGCTCAACGGTTTCGTCAGCGAGTGGGCCATCTACCAGGGCCTGCTCAAAGCCGTGGCCCAGAAGGGCGAGACCTTCGGCGTGCTGCCGGCCGTCATCGTCCTGGCCGGGACCGGGGCCCTGGCCCTGGGCGCGTTCGCCAAGGCCTCGGCCATCGTCTTCCTCGGCGCGCCCCGGGGCAAGACGTCGGGACACGCGGCCGAATGCGGCCCCGCCATGCGCGCGGCCATGCTCGTCCCGGCCGCCCTCATGCTCTGCGTCGGGCTCATGCCCGGCTATTTTCTGAATATGGTGCAGGCCTGCATCGCGGCCTGGACGCCGCAGTGGGCCGCGTCCGCGCCGCCCATCCCGGCCCGGGCCATCGGCGGCGCGCACACGGCCCTGGCCTGCGCCCTGGTCGCCGCCGCCGTCTTCGCCCTGCGCAAGGTACGGGCGGGCGGCATCCGCCGCGGCCCCACCTGGGACTGCGGCTACGCGGCCCCGACCGCGCACATGCAGTACACCGGCGGCTCCTTCGCCGGCATCGTGACCGGCTGGTTCCGGTGGGCGCTGCGCCCCGACAGGCGCATCCGCCGGGTCCGCGGCTATTTCCCGGAATCGGCCCTGGCCCTGGAGCGTGTTCCCGAAACCGTGCTGGAAAAAGGCGTCGGGCCCGCGGCCAGAGTCGTCATGCTTCTGGCCGACGCGGCGCGGGGCCTGCAGCACGGCCGTCTGCACCTCTATATTCTGTATGTTTTCCTCGGGGTCACGGCGCTGGGGATGCTGGTCTTCCAGGGAGGGATGTGATGTCCGCGATGTTGGATCTTTCGTTGCGCCTGCTGGCCTGGCTGGTCCTGGCGCCGCTCGTTCCCGGCGTCATCAACAAGGTCAAGGCCTGGGTGGCCGGCAGACAGGGGCCGCCCGTGCTCCAGCTCTACTTCGACCTGGCCCGCCTGTGGCGCAAGGGCGTGGTCGTCAGCACCCTGGCCTCGCCAGGCTTCGTCATCGCCCCGGCCGTGGCCTGGGTGGCGGTGGTCGGAGCCGCCCTGCTGCTGCCCCTGGCCGGGGCAGGGGCGCCCGCATCCTTCGACGGCGACGTGCTTCTCCTGGTCTACCTCCTGGCCCTGGCCCGCTTCTGCACGGCCTGGGGCGCCATGGAGACCGGCTCGGCCTTCGAGGGCATGGGCGCGGCCCGTGAGGTCAGCTACGCCGTGCTGGCCGAGGTCGGCATCATCACCGCCGTCCTGACCCTGGTGGTGCAGTCCGGCAGCATCTCCCTGGCGACCATGTTCGCGCCGCTGCCCGGACCCAGTTCCGCCCTCCTGGCCGTGGGGCTCTTCATCATCCTGCTGGCCGAAAACTGCCGCGTGCCCTTTGACGACCCCAACACGCACCTTGAGCTGACCATGATCCACGAGGTCATGGTCCTGGACCACAGCGGACCGCCCCTGGCCATGATCCTGCACGGGGCGTCGGTCAAACTGATGCTCTTCGCCGTGCTCCTGGCCCAGGCCGTGCTGCCCCTGTCGGAACTGCCCCTGCCGGCGTCCATGGGCGTCCTGGCCCTGGCCGTGCTGCTGACGACCGTGGCCGTGGGTCTGGTGGAGTCCCTGACGGCGCGCCTGGCCTTCCGCCGGGTGCCGCTCCTGCTGACCATCGGCTTCCTGTTCTGCCTCTTTCCGCTGCTGCTGACCTGGATGGGTGACATATGAACGATTACCTCAATCTCCTCATCGGCCTGGCCATGGGGCTCAATCTCCTGGCCTTGGGCACCAGCCGCCTGCCCGTGCTCATCCGCGCCGTGGGCGCCCAAGGCGTGCTCCTGGGCCTGGTGCCCCTGGTGCTCGAAGCCCACGAGCTGGACTGGCGCCTGGTGCTCATCACCCTGGCCACCGTGGCCGGCAAGGGCTTCCTCATCCCGGGCCTGCTGCACCGCGCCATGCGCACCGCCAACATCGCCCGCGAACTGGAGCCCTACATCGCCTACATCCCGTCCCTGCTGCTGGGGGCCGGGGCGACCATCGCGGCCGTGGCCCTGGCCCGCCACCTGCCGCTCCTGCCCGAACACGCCGGCACCCTGCACGTGCCCGGGGCCATCGCCCTGATCCTGACCGGCTTCATCCTGCTCATCGGCCGGACCAAGGCCATCTCGCAGGTCTGCGGCTACCTGATCCTGGAAAACGGCATCTACCTCGCCGGGCTCCTGCTCATCCGCTCGACCCCGATCCTGGTGGAGTTCGGCATCCTTCTCGACGTCACCGTCGGCATCTTCGTCATCGGCATCATCGTCGACCGCATCCAGCGGGCCTTCGATTCCCTGGACACCCGCAAACTCACGGCGCTGCACGAATGAACTCCATGCTCCTGATCCTCATCCCCCTGGCCGGCGCGGCCCTGGCGGCAATCTGGCCCGACAGGCGCACACGCCCCCTGCTCCTGCCCGCAGTCGGCGCCGCGCACCTCGCCCTGTGCCTGTGGCTCATGGCCGCTCCGGCGGCGGTGGACCCGGCCGCATGGCTGGCCTTCGACCCCCTGGCCCGGGCCATCCTGCCCGGGGTGTCCCTGCTCTTCCTGGTCTGCGCCTGCTACGCGGCCAGCTACCTCCGGCTCAAGGAGCAGGGCAACAGGGTCTTCGTCGCGGCCCTGCTCCTGGTCCTGGGCCTGCTGAGCACCGGGCACCAGGCCCGGCACCTGGGCATCCTGTGGATCGCCACCGAGGCCGTGACCCTGGCCTGCGTGCCCCTCATCCATTTCACGGGCACGCCGCGCGCCTTCGAGGCCACCTGGAAGTACCTGCTGGTGGGCGGCACGGGCATCGCCCTGTCCCTGCTCGGGTCCATCTGCCTGGGCTACGCATCCCTGCACGGCGGCGGGTCCGGCGACATCACCTTCACGGCCCTGCTGGCCCACGGCCCGATCCTGTCCAAAGCCTGGGTCATGACGGCCTGGGTCCTGCTGCTCGTCGGTTACGGCACCAAGATGGGCCTGGCCCCCATGCACACCTGGAAGCCCGACACCTACGGCGAGAGCCCCGGCCTCGTCGGCGCGCTGCTGGCGGGCGGGGTGACGTCCGTGGCCTTCACCGCCATCCTGCGCGTCAAGTCGGTCATCGACGCGGCCGGCGAAGGGGCCATGGCCGATCGCTGCCTCCTGGCCCTGGGCCTCTTCTCGACCCTGACCGCGGCCCTCTTTCTGCTGCGCACCCGCGACTTCAAGCGGATGCTCGCCTATTCGAGCATCGAGCACATGGGCATCCTGTGCATCGCCTCGTCCTTCGGCAGCGCCGGGGTCTGGGCGGCCCTCTTCCATGTCTGGAGCAACGGGCTGACCAAGGGCACCCTCTTCCTGAGCGCCGGCAACCTGCAGCGGGCCGCGGGCTCGGCCTCCATGGACGACGCGCGGGGCATGTCCAGAATCCTGCCGCACAACTCCAGGCTCTTCGTCGCGGGCATGTTCGCCATCACGGCCTGTCCGCCCTTCGGCCCCTTCTTCAGCGAACTGCTCATCGTCCGCACCGGACTGGCGGGCGGCCACCCCTGGGCCATCGGCCTCTTCCTGGCCTGCCTGCTGCTGGCGTTCTTCGGGCTGTCCCACGTGGTCTTCGCCATCGTCGACGGCCGCCCGCGCCTGAAAAAGCCCGACCCGGCCCACCTCCGCGAGACGGCAGGCCTCGTCCTGCCGCCGCTGGCGCTCCTGGCCGCATCGCTCTGGCTCGGCCTCTTCACCCCGGCCATCCTCAAGGATGCCTGGTCCGCAGCAGTCCTTCAACTCTTCCCACTGCCATGAACACACTCGCACCCTTTTTCTCCTTCGCCAACGCATCCAGAGTCTCCTGGGCCTCGGTCCCGGTCTTTTCGGTGACCAAGCTCGTCCGCCTGACCGGCGAACTGGTCCGGGGCGGCGCACGGCTCGTGGCCTGGTTCGGGGTACCGGACCACGACGAGACCACCCTGGTCGCCATCCTGGCCATGGACGACGACAGCATCCTCGGCGTGGCCCGCAGCGAACCCGTCAGCGGCTCCTACCCGTCCCTGACGCCCAGGTTCCCTCAGGCCCACCTCTTCGAGCGCGAAGTCTGGGAGCAGCACGGCCTGGTCCCCGACGGCCACCCGTGGCTCAAACCTGTGCGCCACGCCAACGGCAACGCCCCGGCCAACGCGCCCTTCTTCCGCGTGGACGGCGGCGAGGTGCACGAGGTGGCCGTGGGCCCGGTACATGCGGGAGTCATTGAACCCGGACACTTCCGCTTCCAGTGCGCCGGCGAGGAGGTCATGCATCTGGAGATCGCCCTGGGCTACCAGCACCGCGGTGTGGAGGAGGCCCTGGCCGGCGGGCCCCATCGCGGGACCATGTGCCAGCTGGAGGCCGTGGCCGGCGACACGACCATCGCCCACGCCACGGCCCACGCCATGGTCATGGAGGCCCTGGCCGGCGTCGAGGCGCCCCTGCGGGCCCAGTGGATCAGGGCCGCGGCCCTGGAACTTGAACGGCTGGCCAACCACACCGGCGACATGGGCGCCCTGGCCCTGGACGTGGCCTTCCTGCCGACCTCGGCGGCCTGCGGCAAGATCAGGGGCGATTTCCTGAACCTCACGGCCCTGCTGTGCGGCAACCGCTTCGGCCGCGGCCTGATCCGGCCCGGCGGGTGCATGCACGACCTGGAGCCGGAGCGCCTGGCCACCATGACCGAGCGCCTCAAGACCCACATGGCCGACGTCGAGCAGGCCATGACCTGGTTCTGGGACGCGGCCTCGGTGCGCGTGCGCTTCCGCAACGTCGGCGTCGTGCACCCGCACCAGGCCGTGGCCATGGGGCTGGTGGGCCCGGCGGCGCGGGCCTGCGGGCTGGTCCGCGACGTGCGCTTCGACCACCCGGCGGGCTGGCATCGCTTCTCCCAGGCCCCCGTGGCGGTCTGGCCCAGCGGCGACATCTTCGCCCGCGCCAGGGTGCGGTCGCTCGAAGTGCAGCGCTCGGGACGCTACCTTTTCGAGCAGCTGGGCGAACACGTGGACGGGGAGCTGCGCACCGCGCTTGGGGCCCCTCATCCCGAAGCCCTGGCCGTGGCCCTGGTGGAGGGATGGCGCGGCGAGGTCTGCCACGTTGCCCTGACCGGCCATGACGGACGCTTCCGGCGCTACAAGATCAAGGACCCGTCCTTCCACAACTGGTCCGGCCTGGCCCTGGCCCTGCGCGGCACGGCCATCTCGGACTTTCCCATCTGCAACAAGAGCTTCAACCTGTCCTACTGCGGGTTCGATCTGTAAGGGGAGCGCTCATGTACATTTTCGACACCCTCATGAACCGCATGCGCCGCGGCTGCCAGACCATGGTCTACCCCCATGGCCCGGCCCCTGCCCTGCCCGACCGCCACGGCGGCGCCCTGCGTCTGGACGCCTCGGCCTGTCCGGCAGGCTGCGACGCCTGCGTCGAAGTCTGCCCCACGGGCGCCATTTCACGGGAGCCCGGTTCGGGCACGACCCTGGACCTCGGACGCTGCCTGTTCTGCGGGGCCTGCACCAAGGCCTGCCCCCACGGGGCCGTGACGCGGACGAACGACCACCGGCTGGCGGTGCGACGGCGCGACGACCTGATCCTGGGCAAGCCCGGCGAGGAGGAGCTGCGTCTGGCAGAAGCCCTGGACAAAAAAATGAAAAGCCTCTTCGGCCGGTCCTTGCGCCTGCGGCAGGTCAGCGCCGGCGGCTGCAACGCCTGCGAGGCGGACATCAACGTGCTCGGGACCATCGGCTGGGACCTGGGCCGCTTCGGCATCCAGTACGTGGCCTCGCCGCGCCACGCCGACGGCGTGCTCATCACCGGGCCCGTGACCAAAGGCATGGAGCTGGCCCTGCAGAAAACCTGGGAGGCCGTGCCCGAGCCGCGCATCGCCATTGCGCTCGGCGCCTGTGCCATCAGCGGCGGGCCCTTCGTCGGCAATCCGCAGCACAACGGCGGGGCCGACCCGGTGGTGCCCATCGACCTCTACATACCCGGCTGCCCGCCCCACCCCCTGACAATCCTCGACGGCTTCTTGCGCCTGCTGGGGCGCCTCGAAGAGCAGAAAGGCTGATATCCCGGGGCGCATGGCCCCGGAAAAAGGGCGCAAAAAAAGGCCGGGATCGCTCCCGGCCCTTTTGTTGGCTATGGCAGATCGGCTTAGTACATGCCGCCCATGCCGCCCATGCCGCCGCCGGGCATGGCCGGGGCAGCCTCTTCCTTGGGCTTCTCGGCGATGGCGCACTCGGTGGTCAGCAGCAGGGAGGCCACGGAAGCGGCGTTCTGCAGGGCGATGCGGGTCACCTTCTTGGGGTCGATGACGCCGGACTTGAGCAGGTCTTCGTACTCGCCGGTGGCGGCGTTGTAGCCGAAGTCTTCCTTGCCGTGGCGGACCTTGTCGATGACCACGGCGCCTTCGACGCCGGCGTTGCCGCAGATCATGCGGATGGGCTCCTCGATGGCGCGGCGGATGACCTGGACGCCTGCGGCCT
Source organism: Desulfomicrobium sp. (assembly GCA_024709365.1). Taxonomy (GTDB): domain Bacteria; phylum Desulfobacterota; class Desulfovibrionia; order Desulfovibrionales; family Desulfomicrobiaceae; genus Desulfomicrobium. The sequence continues at coordinate 10,705 of JANJWV010000038.1, forward strand.
CGTCGTCATCGGCGGGCTTCACGGACTCCAGGGAGGCCTGGCAGCGCACCAGGGCGACACCGCCGCCGGGGACGATGCCCTCTTCAACGGCGGCGCGGGTGGCGTTCAGGGCGTCTTCCACGCGGGCCTTCTTTTCCTTCATCTCGGTCTCGGTGGCAGCGCCGACATTGATCACGGCCACGCCGCCGACGATCTTGGCCAGGCGCTCCTGCAGCTTCTCGCGGTCGTAATCGGAGGTGGTCTCCTCGATCTCGTTGCGGATCTGCTTCACGCGAGCCTTGATGGCTTCGGCTTCGCCGGCGCCGTCGACGATGGTGGTGTTTTCCTTGTCGATGACCACGCGCTTGGCGGAACCGAGCTGGTTCAGGGCGATGCTTTCGAGCTTGACGCCCAGGTCATCGGACACGACTTCGCCGCCGGTCAGGATGGCGATGTCCTGCAGCATGGCCTTGCGGCGCTCGCCGAAGCCGGGGGCCTTGACGGCCACGACCTGCAGGGTGCCGCGCAGCTTGTTGACGACCAGCGTGGCCAGGGCTTCGCCTTCGATGTCTTCGGCGATGATGACCAGGGGCTTGCCCATCTTGGCGGCCTGCTCCAGAACGGGGAGCAGTTCCTTCATGTTGGAGATCTTCTTCTCGTTGATGAGGATCAGCGGGTTGTCCATTTCGCAGACCATCTTGTCGGGGTTGGTCACGAAGTAGGGGGACAGGTAGCCGCGGTCGAACTGCATGCCTTCGACGACGTCAAGGGTGGTTTCCAGGCCCTTGGCCTCCTCGACGGTGATGACGCCTTCCTTGCCGACCTTGCTCATGGCCTCGGCGATGATGTTGCCGATGGTGGAGTCGTTGTTGGCGGAAATGGTGCCGACCTGGGCGATTTCCTTCTGGTCGCGGGTGGGCTTGGCCAGCTTGTCCAGGCTCGCGATGACGGCCTCGACGGCCTTGTCGATGCCGCGCTTGATGGACATGGGGTTGCGGCCGGCGGCGACCAGCTTGATGCCCTCGTGGAAGATGGCCTGGGCCAGGATGGTGGCGGTGGTGGTGCCGTCACCGGCGATGTCGGAAGTCTTGGAGGCAACTTCCTTGACCATCTGTGCGCCCATGTTCTCGAACTTGTCTTCCAGTTCGATCTCCTTGGCCACGGTCACGCCGTCCTTGGTGATGATGGGGGAGCCGAAGGACTTTTCGATGACCACGTTGCGGCCCTTGGGTCCGAGGGTGACCTTCACGGCATCGGCCAGGGTGTCCACGCCCTTCTTCAGTCTTTCACGGGCCTTGGCGTCGAACTTGATAACTTTAGCAGCCATGTGTGCGTCTCCTTATGTAATGAAAGATTAGGCTTCGATAACGGCGAGGATGTCGTCCTCGCGCATGATGAGCAGTTCTTCGCCGTCGATCTTGACTTCGGTGCCGGCGTACTTGTTGAAGATCACCTTGTCGCCGGTCTTGACGCCCATGGGGATCTGCTTTCCGTCATCGGCGACCTTGCCGGGACCGGCGGCAACCACTTCACCCTTGATGGGCTTTTCCTTGGCGGAGTCAGGGATGATGATGCCGCCTTTGGTTACCTGTTCCTCTTCGAGACGCTTGACCAGGATACGGTCGTGCAACGGTCTGAGCTTCATGTTTTCCTCCAAGATGTTTAAGAATTTCTTCCGAATAGATAAATTTTCTGGCACTCTTCACCATCAAGTGCCAACACGCGGGCCTGTTCGTTTCTCGCCGGTCCGCGCAAGACAGAGGCCCAAATAATCCCTGCCCCGATGAAGTCAAGGGCGACCGCGCAAAAAAATTTCATGTTCATCCGGATTTTTCCGCGGCCGGCCTGCGCGTCTTGTGATTCCGGCCGAGGCAGGCTATGCATTTCGCCTTGAAAACGCATCCCGGTTCGATCCGGGACGACACCGCAGACAAGGACACGCCCATGCTCGACATCAAATTCGTTCGTTCCAATACCGACGACGTCAAGGAAGGCCTGCGCAAGAGGCGCAGCAAGCTCGACCTCGACGAGTTCCTGGCCATCGACCAGAAGCGCCGCGACCTCCTGCTGGAGGCCGAGGAGCTCAAGGCCCGCCGCAACCAGGCCTCGGGCGACATCGCCCGCATGAAGAAGACCGGCGAGAACGCCGACGCCCTTCTGGCCGAGCTCGGGGCCATGTCCACGCGCATCAAGGCCCTGGACGAGGAACTGAAGGACATCGACGGCCAGACCGAGCAGTGGGTCATGTCCATCCCCAACGTCCCGCACCCCTCGGTCCCCGAGGGCGTGGACGACTCGGACAACGTGCAGGTCCGCACCTGGGGCGCCAAGCCCGAGCTGGACTTCGCCCCGAAGGAACACTGGGAACTGGGCACGGCCCTGGGGGGCCTGGACTTCGAGACCGCAGCCAAGATCACGGGCAGCCGCTTCGTGCTTCTGAAGGGCTGGGCCGCGCGCATGGAGCGGGCGCTCATCAGCCTCATGCTCGACGTGCAGACCATGGAGAACGGCTACGACGAGGTCATGCCGCCGGTCATCGTCAACCGCGAGAGCCTCATGGGCACCGGCCAGCTCCCGAAATTCGAAGAGGACCTCTTCCGCCTGGGCGACTCCAACTACTACCTCATCCCCACGGCCGAGGTCCCGGTGACCAACATCTACCGCGACACGACCCTGGCCGAGGGCCAGCTGCCCATCGCCCACTGCGCCTACACGGCCTGCTTCCGCTCCGAAGCCGGCTCCTACGGCAAGGACACCAAGGGCATGATCCGCCAGCACCAGTTCGACAAGGTGGAGCTGGTGCGCTTCGTCCACCCGGACACGTCCTACGACGAGCTGGAAAAGCTGCTGGGCCACGCCGAGAGCATCCTGCAGAGGCTGGGCCTGCATTACCGGGTGGTCACGCTGTGCGCCGGAGATTTGGGCTTTTCATCCGCGAAAACTTACGATATAGAAGTTTGGTTGCCCGGTCAGGACAAGTATCGCGAGATCTCGTCCTGCTCCAACTTCGAGGACTTCCAGGCCCGCCGGGCCGGGATCCGCTTCAAACCGGCGGCCTCGAAGAAGAGCAAACTGGTGCATACCCTGAATGGCTCGGGTCTGGCAGTAGGCCGGACAATGGTAGCGATTCTGGAGAATTACCAGCAGGCCGACGGGTCGGTCATCGTCCCCGAAGCCCTGCGTCCGTACATGAACGGACAGGAAAGGATCGAACTGAAAAAAGGGTGACTTTCCGGCTTGACAAGCAGATGGCCCGACTATAGAAGCGTCTTCTCTTTCGGGCCGTTAACTCAGACGGTAGAGTATCTGCCTTTTAAGCAGAGAGTCGAAGGTTCGATCCCTTCACGGCCCACCAAAACCTTGCGTCCCCATCGTCTAGTGGCCTAGGACGGCGGCCTCTCACGCCGCTAACAGGGGTTCAAACCCCCTTGGGGACGCCACTTTTTTTTCTGACGCGGTTCGCGTCCCCATCGTCTAGCTAGGTCCAGGACACCGGCCTTTCACGCCGATAACAGGGGTTCAAATCCCCTTGGGGACGCCATCTTTTCTTTCGCAGGCCCCGGGCAACCGCCCGGGGCTTTTTGCGTTGTGCGGCCCTCCCGCGAACCGGACAGGAACTGTCCGAATTGCCGGGAGGTTTTGACGCGCCCTCCCAATTTGGCTACCTTTGTTGACGCCAGTTTTTTTCCACACCGCGGACCTCAAACACGGAGAGCGACCATGGACCCAACCCGGCTCATCCCCTCGGCCCTGCCCATTCCCATTGAATGGGGCTGGTTCTACCTTTTCCAGGTGCTGACCTTCATCGCGCACATCCTGGTCATGAACGTCATGCTCGGGGCGTCCATCATCGCCCTGGTCCACAATGTGCGAGGGAAGAGGGACTTCGAGCCCCTGACCACAACGATCTCCGTCAAGCTACCTTTCACCATCGCCTTCGCCGTCAACTTCGGCGTGGCGCCGCTGCTTTTCATGCAGGTCCTCTACGGTCAGTTCCTGTACACGAGCAGCGTGCTCATGGCCGTCTACTGGCTGGGCGTCGTCGGTCTGGTCATCGCCGCGTACGGCAGCGCGTACGTCTACGACTTCCGCTACACCGCCCTCGGCTCCCTGAAGACGCTCTTCATCGCCGTCACGGCCCTGTGCCTCCTGGCCACGGGCTTCATCTTCACCAACAACATGACGCTCATGCTGAACCCCGAGGCATGGACCGCGTACCTCGACAATGCCGGCGGGACGATCCTCAACCTCTCGGACCCGACGGTGCTGCCGCGCTACCTGCACATCGTCGCCTCGTCCACGGCCCTGGGCGGCCTGGCCCTGGCCCTGCTGTACCAGCGGCGCAAGGACGACCCGCAGGCCGGCCGCTGGGTGCGGCACGGCATGAACTGGTACGCGTTCTCGACCGTCGTGCAGATGGCCCTGGGCCTGTGGTTCCTCACGGCCCTGCCCGAACGCGTCTCGCAGCTTCTGCTGGGCGGCTCCCTGCCCCACACCCTGGTCTTCGCCGCGGGCGCGATCCTCGGGATCTTCAGCATCAGCAACGCGCTGCGCTACAACGTCCGCACCACGGCCATCATCTCCGTGACCACCGTCTCCCTCATGGTCTATCTGCGCGACATGGTCCGGGACGCCTACCTGAGCCCGTATTTCAACGTCGCCGAACGCGTCGTGACCGGCGAATACTCGCCCTTCGTCCTCTTCGTCCTGACCCTCGTCGCCGGGGTCGCCATCATCGTCTGGATGCTCAGAACCGCGTCCACCGACACGGAGGTGAGCTCATGAACTTTCCTGTCTGGGAACTCCATTGGGCCGGCGGCGGCCTGCTCATCGCGCTGATTTCCGTCTTTCACGTCTACATCGCCCATTTCGCCGTGGGCGGCGGCCTGTTTCTCGTGCTGACGGAGCTTCTGGCCTACCGGCGCAACTCCCCGGAAATCCTGGCCTACGCCAAGCGGCACACCAAGTTCTTCCTGCTGGTGACCATGGTCCTGGGCGGCATCACCGGAGTCGGGATCTGGTTCATCATTTCGCTCGTCGCCCCGGCGGCCACGACGAGCCTCATCCACACCTTCGTCTTCGGGTGGGCCATCGAGTGGGTCTTCTTCCTGGCCGAGATCGTGTCCCTGTTCATCTACTACTACACCTTCGGCAGGATGGGCCGGCGCAATCACCTGATCATGGGCTGGCTCTATTTCTTCTTCGGCTGGATGTCGCTGTTCATGATCAACGGCATCATCGGCTTCATGCTCACGCCCGGCGACTGGCCGGTCACGCGGGGCTTCTGGGACGGGTTCTTCAACCCGACCTTCTGGCCGGCCCTGGTCTTCAGGACCTGCATCGCCCTGATGTTCGCCGGACTCTACGGCTTCGTCACGGCCACCTGGGAAAAGCACGCGCCGACCCGCGAAGCCATGGTCCGCTACTGCGCCCTGTGGCTCCTGCTGCCCTTCGGGGTGCTGCTCCTGTCGGGATGGTGGTACCTGCAGGTCCTGCCCGAAGGGCCCAGGGCCATGATCCTCGGCGCAAACCCCGAGATCGTCCCCTTCCTGAACGGCTTCATCCAGATCTCCGCCGTCCTCTTCGCCGGCGGCCTGATCATGGCCGTGAAGATGCCGGCCGCGATCAAGCGCCCCATGGCCGTGACCCTGCTCGTCATCGGCCTCCTGTACATGGGCTGCTTCGAGTGGATGCGCGAGGCCGGGCGCAGGCCGTACCTCGTCTACGGGCACATGTACTCCAACGCCATCCTGGCCGGGACCGAGGAGGCCATCTCCGAACAAGGCTTCCTGGCGACGTCGGGCTGGAACCGCAACCAGGAGGTCACCGCCGAAAACGCCCTGGACGCCGGCCGGGAGATCTTCCGCGGCCAGTGCGCCGCCTGCCATTCCATCGGCGGCCCCCTGAACGACATCAAGCCCCTGACGGCCATGTTCGACCAGTTCGGCATGGAGTCCATGATCCGAGGCATGGGCAAGGTCCACGCCTACATGCCGCGCTTCGCGGGCACGGCTCTGGAGCGGGGCGCGCTGGCCTCATACGTCGTTGAGGGACTTCACGGCAGAAAACCCGCGACCGCGGAAGCCCCCGCGCGCCCCGAAACAGCCCTCGAAATCCCGCCCTTCGACGCGGAGAACGGCGAGTACGTCCTGCTGGCCTGGTGCTCCCTCGGGGAGAAATGCATCTCCGACAGCGACGCGCACCTCTCCTTCCTCCCTCCGGGCAGCACCCTGGCTGCCCAGCTCGTGCGCCGCGACCCGCGCCCGGAGATCGTGACCCAGGGGGTGAAGATATCCTTCATCCCGCCCGCAGGCTTCGAAAATCCGAGCAAACATGTCGAGTTCTGGAAATACGCGCCGTCTCTGGTCGGCAAGGATCTGCCCGAGAACGTCAGCGCCAAGGGCCTCGGTCTGTCCGGGGAGATGACGCTCAACGAGAAGAACCTGACCTTCGTGGCCGACGGCATCCCGGTGCTGCCCTACACGGACGACGGCGGCGTCAACCCCTACCCCGTCTTCACCATCGAGGCCCGGGACGCCGCCAGCGGCGAGCTTCTGGCCACGACCAGGGTCGTCGCGCCCGTGTCCACGGAGATCGGCTGCCGCAACTGCCACGGCGGCGCGTGGCGCAAGGACGAGACCATGGGCATCTCCGCCCTGACGGCCTCCGACGTTCTGGCCCGGCACGACCGCAGGCACAAGACCGGCCTGCTGGCCCAGGCCGAAGCCGGCAAGCCCGTGCTCTGCCAGAGCTGCCACCCCGACCCGCTGCTGAACGCCACCGGCAAACCGGAACTGCTGAACCTGCCGGCCTCGATCCACGGCTTCCATGCCAACTACATGAACGGCATGGAAGACGCCCAGGCCTGCCACGCCTGCCACCCCACGGGCCCCGACAGCTTCACGCGCTGCGCCCGCGGCCTGCACGCGGAGGCCGGGCTGACCTGCGTCAACTGCCACGGCACCCTGGAAGACCACTCCCTGTCCCTGCTCAAGGCCGAAAAAGAGGCCGGCAAGGCCAAGGCCGACCGCCTCATGCGGCACGTAAAGCCCAGGCTCGTGGCCACGGTGGACGAAATCGCGCCGCGGCAGCCCTGGAAGGACGAGCCCGACTGCCTGACGTGCCACGTGGACTTCGAGGCCCCGCAAGGCGACTCGGCCTTCAACCAGTGGGTGCGCGGCCCCGAAGGGCTCTACCGCACCCGCAGCGACGACGCCGGCCTCATGTGCGAGGCCTGCCACGGCCCGACCCACGCCGAATACCCGGCCGTGAACCCGTTCCACCCCGACCTCGACGCCATCCAGCCCCTGCAGTACCAGGGCGCGCCGGGCCCCATCGGCTCGGGCGGCAACTGCGCCGTGTGCCACACCGAGGAAATGCTGGACGAGTTCCACCACCCCAACATCCTGGGCGGCAACTGACGCGCCCGTGCGCCCGGCCCCCCCGCGGGGCGGGCGGGCGGTGTTGGGGGCAAAACCAGCGCCCCGCGGCCCCCCCCCCCCCCCACACAAAAA
>JANJWV010000106.1 GCA_024709365.1 Desulfomicrobium sp.
GGCGGTTATCCGGCGCAGCGCTCACGCACCGATCGGAAGTTCGCGACCACGGCGTCCCACATGCGCAGGGCGTCTTCCTGCGCCTCGGCCCGGCAGGACAGCTTGAGTTCCACGTGCGGTCTGTGCGGATCGCCTCCCGCGCCTTCATACTCCCAGCAGGCGGTCAGCCTGGGCACGTCGGTGCAGTCCTTGTCCTTGGGCTGAAGGATGTAGACCTCCTCCAGACCTTTCAATCCGGCCAGGACCCTCTCGCCGGAACGCAAAATCTTCAACTCGATCCGATACTTGCTGGTCACCGATTTGACGACCTCGGTAATCCGGGGCGGGTCGCAGGGGTGCGCGAAAAGATGTGTGGCAAACCGCAGGCGGATTCTCTGCCGCGATCCAGAAGGCGGCCGTTCGAGGCTTATGCCGGCCTGTTCGCTCCAGATTTTGAGACCCTCGATCCTGCCGTTCGATAAGAAAAAGGCGTCCGTCGAAACATGCGTGTTGCCGGGACGATACTGCCTGAACAGGTTCAGGATCGGCCCGTTGATGGTCAGGCACGGCCCGCACGTGTCGAAGGGGCGGTTCTCCGTCAGGCGCAGGATGACTTCTTGCAGGCCGATGTACACTTCAAGGTTGTGGTCGGCCCTGCTGTCGTTGCAGCAGCGGAGCAGGGCCGGAAACCCGCAGAGATCGGTGACGTCCGTTTCGTCCCATCTCTCGCGGACGCTCAGACCCGTGATTTCGTGCGCAACTCCCGCTTCGCTTCCGAGGGATTTCCTGAGCGCGTCCATGGCGCGCCCATGACCCGGTCCGGTTTTCCACGGCAGCTCGTCGACGGCTATCCCGTTGACCTTGAATCACGCCGCCGACGCTTCCATGCCCTCGGGCACGGGCAGCATGAACCTGCCCACGGGACGCATGACCACCGGGAGCGGCGGAAGCTTCGGATCGTTGCCGGCTGTGTCGATGTGCATGAAACGGGACCTCCCGAAAGATTGATTCTGCGCGAAAACGCGAAATGCGAATGAAGAGCGTGCGTATCTGAAACATCTGCATCGTACGGCAGCCGGACCCGGGGTGGCAAGTTTCCCAACGCTGCATGTGCCGGGACGGTACGTACTGGTATCAGGACGCCTTTGGGGGCGCTCCGAAGCGCACCCGGCCTTGTCCATGACGGGCTCGCCCATGGGGCGGACGCGTGGCGGCGGGTCGCACATGCGGTCGCGGACGGCCGTATGGCCGGTGCGGGGAGGGCGGTCTTGCGGCGGCCGGCACTCAAAGTTTGCTTTGAGCTTCAATTAGTTGTAGTACTCATAAAAATTCATTCTCTCCGTACGCAGTACCTCAACACAAATCAGGAGGAGGCATGTTCCGTTCCCTAGCTTCTGTGCGCACGATGCTCTGCATGAGCGTTCTTCTGGGATTGACGGCCTTCGGGGGCCTGAGCCGCGCCGAATTGGCCGATCTCGAAGGAACCCAGGGGCATGCCGCCCCCGAAGGGCTCTCGGCCCTGGAAGGGACGGCGGGACACGCCCCGGCCGGGGGGCAGCCCGTCGACGACGGCATCGTCTGCCAGCCCGGCGCACCCTGCACGGAAGCGGCCACGCAGCAGCCCCTGCGCGTCCTGCCCCGGCCCTTCTCCAGCATCTACCGCGAGGCGGCCGCGGACCAGGGGGCGGTGGTCACGGCCAACGTCCCGGCCTTCAAGCCCCTCTTCGTCTTCGACCGCAAGGACCTGGACCTCTCCCGGCCCGCGGAGCCCCAGGGCTGGTACCAGGTAGGGCGCACGCGCACCACGCCCGACGGCTGGATGCAGGCCAAGGACGCGCTCGAATGGCGGCAGGCCCTGCTCGTGTCCTACACCCATCCCGGCAATGAGCTCGAAGGCCGCAGCCCCGTGCTCATGTTCCGCGACCGCACGTCCCTGGAAGCCATCGTCGACGACATGGACATGGCCGGCAAGGCCAAGGCCCTGTACGAGGGCGTCGGCGCCGGCAAAATCCCCGAGAGCGTGGTCAGCATGGAGCCCAAGCGCTTCGTCGACATCACCAAGCAGTTCTACGTCCTGCCCATCCTGCAGTGGTCCCAGACCCAGATCGGCGGCGACGACGTGCGCCTGCTGCAGGTGGCCGCGGCCGTGCCCGGCGCCCGCGGGGCCGACACGGTCGGCAACGCCGACTACCTTGAGCAGGCCCAGGTGGGCCGCGACGCCGGCGGCGCGGTCATGCGCGACGTCAAGACCGACATCGTCTTCGTCATCGACACCAGCCGCAGCATGCAGCCCTTCATCGACATGACCCGCGAGGCCGTGTCGCAGATGAGCCGGCAGTTCAGCGCCGAGACGGCCGACCGCTTCCGTTTCGGCCTGGTGGTCTACCGCGACTCCCTGGAGGTCGCCCCGCAGCTGGAGTACGTGACCCGCAACCTGACGCCCGAGCTCGTCAGCGCCGACCAGTTGGTCGGTCTGCTGGAGAAGGACGGCGGGGCCACGGCCGTGGGCAGCGTGGACTACGCCGAGGAGGCCTTCGCCGGCGTGGACGCGGCACTGCACTCCAAATGGCGCGAAGGGGCCCTGCGCTTCGTGATCCTGCTGGGCGACGCCAGCTCCCACCCCAAGGGGCACAAGCAGAACACCACGGGCAAGGACGAGACGGACCTGCGCCGCGAGTACGACGACGCCCAGGTCCACCTCTTCGCCATCCACCTGCAGGACCCCAGGGCCAAGGAGGACCACCCGCGCGCCCTGGCCCAGTTCAGCCACCTGGCGCGGGTGCGCGGCGACGAGTCCAGTTCGGCCATCAGGGAGGTCAACGCCTTCGACGAGAACGAGTACCGCGCCCTGGCCGAGCACCTGACGGGCCGCATCAACACCCTGCTGAGCCAGACCATGGGCGGGCCGGCGCAGAACGCCGCGGCGCCCCTGGCCGAGTTCGACAAGCTCTGGGAGGCCGCCCTCATCGAGTACGTCGGCAAGGACGCCAACCCGCCCAAGGACATCGTGGCCTGGACCCTGGACCGCGACCTCATCAACCCGGCCGACAAGGCCCTCGACGTGCGCGTGCTGGTCACGCGCGAGCAGCTCTCGTCCCTGTCCCAGACCCTGGACCAGGTGGTGCAGGCCGTCATGCGCGCCGAAGTCACCCAGGGCCAGTTCTTCGAGGCCCTGCAGGGCGTGGCCGGACAGGCCATGAAGCGTCCCGAGGACCTCGGCGGGGCGGTGCGCCTGGCCGACACGGGCCTGCTGCCGGCCTTCATCCAGAGCCTGCCCTACAAGAGCGACATCCTGGCCCTGACGGACGACATGTTCGCCAGCATGACGGCCGAGCAGCGGTCGCAGCTGGAGTGGAGCATCCTGGCCAAGCTCGACCAGTACCGGACCATCAACGAGCAGGTCGATGCCTGGTTCCGCGTCAACGAAGCCGACCCTGACCAGGACATGGTGTACCCGCTGCACCTCGACTACCTGCCGTAGGGTGCCCGTGTCCGGAACCACGGCGTCCATGGTCCGCCTGGAGGGACTGGTCAAGACGCGCAGCCAGGGCGGGAGCGTCTTCGAGCTGCGCGTGCCGTCCTTTGAGGTCGGGCCGGGGCGCATGGTGGCCGTCATCGGCGAGAGCGGCTGCGGCAAGAGCACGCTCCTGGACATCGTGGCCCTGGTCATGGAGCCCACCGGCGTGGAACGCTTCGAGATCGCGGCCGGGCCGTCGGGCCCGCCGGCCGACGCCGCGGCCCTGTGGGCCCGGGGCGACGAGGACGCCCTGGCCGCCCTGCGGCGCGAGCATTTCGGCTACGTCCTGCAGACCGGGGGGCTTTTGCCCTTTCTCAGCGTGCGCCGGAACATCCTCCTGCCGGCGGGCCTGGGCGGCGAAGGCGTCCCTGCCGGACGTCTCGAAGCCCTGGCAGAGGGCATGGGCCTGGCCGGGTGCCTGGACCGCATGCCGTCCTCCCTGTCCATCGGCCAGCGCCAGCGCGCGGCCATCCTGCGCGCCCTGATCCACCGGCCGCGCCTGGTTCTGGCCGACGAGCCCACGGCGGCCGTGGACAAGGGCAGGGCCCGGGCCATCATGGACGACATGCACCGCCTGGCCCGCGAGGAATCCGTGGCCGTGGTCGTGGTCACCCACGACACGGACCTGGTCCTGGGCCGGGCCGACGCCTTCTATTCCTTCGATCTCGAACACGTCTCCCCGAACATGACCCGTTCCGTCTGCCGCCCCTGCCCGGGAGGCGCCCCGTGACGCCCGCCCGCGGCCCCCTGCGGCTCATCCCGTTCCTGGCGGCGGCCCACCTGCGCCACGAATGGGTGCTGACCCTGTGCCTGGTCACGGCCCTGGCGGCCGTCATCTCGCCGCTGCTGGTCCTGCTGGGCCTCAAGCACGGCACCATCCAGACCCTGCGCGAACGCCTGGTGGAGGACCCGGTCTTCCGCGAGATCCGCCCCACCCAGACCCGGGAGTTCGCCCCCGCCTGGTTCGACGACGTGGCATCCTGGCCAGGGGCGGGCTTCCTGACCCCGACCATCCTGCCGCTGTCCTCGGTCATCTCCGTGGCCCTGCCCGACGGCTCGGCGCTCTTCGACCTCATTCCCACGGCCCCCGGAGACCCGCTGCTGCTGGAGAACGGTGGGGCGGTACCGGGCGAGGGCGAGGTCGTGCTGACGGCCGAGGCCGCGCGGCGGGCCGGCGTCGCTTCCGGCGGCGAGATCGAGGTCCGTGTGACCCGCTCCCGCGCCGGCCGCGGCGAGGCCGTGGAGGCGAGGCTGCGCGTGGCCGCCGTGCTGGACCCGCGGGCCGGCTCCCTGCCGCGGGTCTACGCGCCCTTGCCCTTCGTGCTGGACGTGGAGGCCTACAAGGAGGGCTACGCGGCCCCGGCCCGGGGCTGGGCAGGTGAGACCCCGCAACCCTACCCGAGCTACGACGGCGCCGTGCTCCTGCTGCCCGCGCCGCTGCAGCCCATCGTCCGTTCGGGGCTGGCCATCAACACGGGGTTCGGACGCATCGCCGAGATCGGTCCGGACCGCGTGCGCGAACTGACCGGCCTCGCGCCGCCCGAGGGTTTCGCCTGCTACGACCTGCCCGCGCCCGGCGCGCCCGTGACCGCCTCCAGCCTGCGGGCCGTGGACCAGAAGCTGCGCGGCCATTCGCGCGTCCTGCTGCCGTACGTCCGGGACCTGGCCCTGCGCGCCGGCGACCGCGAGCTGCGCCCCGTGGGTCTGTCCCTGGACGCCTCCCAGGCGGCCCTGCTGGGCCTGGAGCCGACGCCCTGGCCGGGCTTCGGCGGCCGCCTGCCCGAGGGCGGGGCCCTGGTGGGATGCCTGTGGCCGGCCGCCGACGGCCTCGCCCCGGGGGCCACCGTCGACGTGCGCGCCCCGGGCCAGGCCGAAGTTTCCTTCTTCCTGCGCGTGGCCGGTTCCATCGACCTGGACCGGCCCGTGGTGCCGGCGGAGCTCATGGGCGTGCTGCGCACGGCCGCCCAGCGCGCCGTGGCCTTCGACCGGCAGGCGGAGTCCTTCCGCATGGCCCGCGGCGGGTACCGGGGCTTCCGCCTCTACGCCGCAGGCATCGACGACGTGCCCGGCCTGTACCGCAGGCTGAAGGAGCAGGGCGTGGAGGTCGTGGCCGAGGTCGAGGCTATCGAGCGCATTCGCGTCCTGGACCACGGCCTGTCGCGCCTCTTCTGGCTCATCGCCACCCTCGGCCTCTTCGGCGGCACGGGGGTGCTGGTGGCCAGCCTCTACGCGGCCGTGGAGCGCCGCCGCCGGGACCTGGGGGTGCTCCGGCTCCTGGGCTTCGCGCGGCGGCACGTCTTCTTTTTCCCCATGGCGCAGGGCCTCATCATCTCGGTCCTGGGGCTTGCGGCCGGCTTCGGCGGCTACGCCGTGCTGGCCGGGGCCATCGACCGCGCCTTCGCCATGGACCTCGCCCCGGGGGAGGCCTTCTGCACCCTGCCGGGCGTCTATGTCCCCCTGTTCTGTCTCTCAACCCTCGCCCTGGCGTCCCTGGCCTCCCTGGTGGCCGCCTGGCGGGCAACGTGCATCGATCCTGCGGAGGTCATTCGTGAACAGTGACGGTTTGTGGAGGCGGCGGCTGGCCGCGATGCTTCTTTTCCTGACGGCGGTCCTGGCCGCGGCGATGCCGGCGGCGTCCGAAGGGCCCGCCCCGACGCCGTACAACCCCAAGCCGGCCGAAGGGGACCTGGTCCTGCCCATGCCTGGCGACGCGGAGATGGTTTTCCGGCGGGTGCAGGTCCCGGGCAAGGGCTTCTGGGGCGACCAGAGCCGCATCATCCAGATCGGCGACGCCTCGGGCGGCATCTTCGAGGGCCTGCAGCGGACCCAGATCAGCGGGTCCTTCCCGGCGGGGAAGTCCGAGGCCTGGGAGATCGTGCTGGCCAAGTACGAGCTGACCCGCGGACAGTTTGCGGCGGTCATGGGCATGGACGCGCTGCTGGCCGCCAGCGCCGACCCCGAGGACCAGAAGCTGCCGACCCTGCAGGGACGCGCCCAGCGCGACGCCCTGATGAAGCCCCTGGCCTACGTGAGTCACGGCGACGTGGTGGAGTTCATCCGCCGCTACAATCTGTGGCTCTTCGACCCGGCCCACCCCGAGCGCGTGGCCGACATGCCCAAGGTCGAGGCGGTGCCGGGCTTCGTGCGCCTGCCCACGGAGGACGAGTGGGAGTACTGCGCGCGCGGCGGCCTTGAAGCCATGCAGGCCGGCACCTTCGACGACAGGCTGCCCTTCGCGGCCGCCAAGGCCGACGAGTTCGCCTGGCACCTGGGCAACGCCAAACACCAGCTGCGGCCCGTGGGCCTGCGCCAGCCCGACGCCCACGGCTTCCACGACCTGTTCGGCAACGCCCAGGAGATGACCTCGGGGCTGTTCCGGCCCGAGGTCTGGCAGGGCAAGCCCGGCGGCGTGGCCGTGCGCGGCGGCAGCGTGTCCACGCCGGCCGCGGACCTGCGCAGTTCCCTGCGGGCCGAGCTCGACGTGTACGGCTGGAACGCCGACGCCAAGCGGGTGGAGGAGCGCAAGTCCTTCAACACCGGCGCACGGCTGGCCATCGGGGCCAACGTCGTGGTCGGCACGGCCCAGCGCGGCGCCATCGAGAAGGAATACGAGGCCTACAAGGCCGACCTGCGCAAGACCATGCCCGTGGGCCGCACCCTGGACAACCTGGTCAGCCAGGCCTCGGTCCAGATCGGCGCGGCCGACCCCATCATCGAGCGCCTCATCAGGGACAACCCGGCCCTCAAGGAGCCCCTGGCCTCGGTGCAGTCCACCCTGGACAAGGCCAGGGAGCGCCTCGAACTGGCCCAGCGCGAGAGCGCCCGCAGCCTGGCCCAGGACGCGGCCCGCAACGGGGTCAACCTGTCGGTCTACCTGTCGCGGCTCACGCGGCTGACGGATACCCTGAAGCTGGCCAAGGAGCTTGCGGAGACCTCGACGCGCTACCAGGAGCAGGTCGCGGCCGTGGAGAAGTCCATGGGCGAGCTGGAAACGGCGCTGCGGGAACAGCTGGACGGCTACAAGGCCAAGATCGGGACGCTCGGCGACTACGAGAAGGGATACATCGATTTCGCCTTCACGGAGCTCGAAGCCAAAGAGATGACCAAGCGCGAGCGCCTGGTCATGAAGCTGCTCAAGGGGCATGTCCAAAGCTTCGCGGAGCAGCGCCGGGCCGACTCCGACCTCTGGCTGGAGGATTTTCGCAAGGGCTTTGCCGAATTTTCGGATTCATGAAACCAATAATTTCAGGAGGCTGTATGAAAAAGATCGTGAATGTGCTTGTGGTGGCGCTTTTGGTCTGCGCTCTGCTGCCCGGCTGCGCAACCATGTCCGACCAGACGCGGACCAAGGCCGAAGGCGCGGGAGTCGGGGCCGTTCTGGGCGGACTGCTCGGCTATGCCGTGGGCGGGGGAAAGGGTGCGGCCATCGGCGCGGCGGTGGGCGCCGGTGCGGGCTTTCTCGTGGGCAATGAAATCGCCAAGCGCAAGCAGGCCTACGCCAGCACCGAGGATTTCCTCGACGCCGAGATCGCCAATACGCAGGAGTACAACAAGACCGCCATCGCCTACAACGCGCAGCTCTCCAAGGACGTCGCCCAGCTGGAGAAGGAGTCTACGGCCCTGCGCGCCAAATACGACAAGGGCCAGGTCGACAAGAAGGCCCTGGCCGCCAAGAGCGACAGCCTGCAGAAGAAGATCGACGACAGCAAGAAGCTCGAAGACACGCTGGCCAAGGAGCTCGTGGTGCAGACGGCCATTCTGGTGGATGATAAGAAGACGCGGCCGGCCGACGACCAGTACATCGTCCGCCTGGAGAAGGAAGTCGCCGCCCTGCAGAAGAATCTGGACACGCTTCGCGACGGCAGCACCCAGCTGGCCAAGATCGATCAGAGGCTGTCCGTATGAGTGCGCGCACGGTACTTCTTTCCCTTGTGGCGGCCGGTCTGCTCTGGGGCTGCGGAGGCCAGCACGACCCTCGTTCGGGCGGCTTTTTCGGCGGCGTGGCAGGTCTGAGCGGCGGGAGCTACGACAACAGGGTCAAGGAGCGTGAGGCCAGGCTCGAGGAGCTGAGGGCCACCCAGGCCCAGCTCGACGCCGAAAAGGGCCAGCTGGAGACGCAGAAGAGCGCGGCCCAGGCCCGGGTCGGCCAGGACCAGGCCAAGGTGGACGCCATGCAGGCCGACATCGCGGCCCTGGAGAAGAAGACCAAGGCCCTCTCCTCGCAGCAGGGCGCGGACCAGAAGCGCGTGGCCGAACTGCAGAAGCGCCTGGACGGGCTCAAGACGGGCATGCGGAAGCAGGAGTCGTCCCTCGACGCCCTCGAAGGCAGCGGCCTCGGGGACGCCGAGGTC
The DNA here is from genome assembly GCA_024709365.1 of Desulfomicrobium sp. GTDB lineage: Bacteria > Desulfobacterota > Desulfovibrionia > Desulfovibrionales > Desulfomicrobiaceae > Desulfomicrobium. The sequence goes on from JANJWV010000106.1 coordinate 8,848, forward strand.
GACCTGAAGCGCCAGCAGCTCGAAAAGCAGCGCGACGCCCTGCGCAAGGAGTACGACCTGCTCATGAAGATGCAGATGGAGCTGGCCCAGTGAGGATTGCCCCGGCGCTGGCCGTCCTTGTGGTCGTGCTGGCGTCTGCGCAGTGTCTGCACGCCGCGCCCCTGGAGGCCATCCGGGACATCCTGCGGCGTCACCTGCTGGACCCGCCCGACGAGGCGGCCTTGGCCGGGCTGTCCGAGGACGATCTGCAGGGCCGGTTGCGGGACATCGATCCGTATGCCCGCATCATTTCGGGCGGCGAGTACCGCACCCCCCTGGGTGCAGCGGATTCCTGGATCGGCATCGGCGCCGGTCTGGCCATGCGCGCAGGGGGGCCGGTGCTCCACGTGTACAGGGGCGGCGGGGCGGAGCGGGCCGGAGTTCCGGACCGCGTCCGCCTGCTGGAAATCGACGGCGCATCGGTTCGCGGTCAGGACGCGGAGACCATCGCCTCCGGGCTCAGGGGCGAGGCCGGGTCCACGGTACGGTTGCGCGTGGCGCTACCGGGCGGGGGGGAGAAGTCCTTCACGGTCCGCCGGGAGGCCTTCTCGCCGCTGGACGTGGAACTGGTCCCGCCGGGCAATCAGCGCGTGGTGCGCGTCCGGGATTTCGCCGGCGGGCTGACCCGTCCGGCCATGCGGGCCACGCTGGATTTTCTGGCCCGCACGACAACCTCGGACCCGTCGGCCCCGCTGATCATCGATCTGCGCGACGCCCCCGGCGGCGATCTGTACGAAGCCTTCGACCTGGCCGGGCTTTTCCTTCCGGCCGGGACGCTCCTTGGCACCATCAGGGGACGGGACGGGTATGCCCTGGAGATTCGCGCGCCGGGCGGGGACAAGTACTCCATGCCCCTCACGCTGCTGATCGGGCCGGAAACGGCCAGTTCCGCGGAAATCTTCGCCGGCATCCTGCGTCAGCACGAGCGGGCCAGGCTCGTGGGGCAGACCACCTACGGAAAATGTTCGTCCCAGACGGACGCCCGGCTTTCGGACGGCTCCGTGCTGCGCTACACGAACAGGGAGGTGCTGTTCCCCCGCGGCGATACCTGCACCGGCTCGGGCCTCACGCCGGATCTGGCCGTGGGCGACGACGAACTGGACATGCTGCAGCGGTTGGTGGAACGGGCGCGGGCATTGTCTCCGTAGACGCGGCGGGTCCCGGGCCGGGCTGGCCGTGGCAAGGAAACGCACGTCGGTCCGGGGTGCTGCCTGGTCGCCCTCGGGACTGCGCCGGGTAGCCTCGTGGATCCGAAGCTCATTGAAGGCCGAAGGGTTCCCATTACGAGAGATTTCGTTTCCCAAGTTCCGGGGGAGGGCGCGTGCATCGACCAAGACGAATGATCATGCCGACAGTCATGTTTGCGGCTTTGCTGCTCCTTGCGGTCGTCCTGACCGGAGACGCCGTGAAGTGCCACGCCGGGGAGGGGCCGAATATCAGGCAACTCGCGGCCCTGGACGGCGGACGAATCCTGGTCCTGACCTCGGAAAAAGGAGGTGTGTACCTCGCTAAGGACCAGAGCTGGCGGCACGCAGACGGAGCGCCCGAGCTGTACGTCCACCGCGTCGCGGCGTCCCGGGGCGGCCGCGTCCATCTGGCGACGTCCCAGGGCCTCTACGTCTTCCGGAACGGCGTTTGGGACAAGGCGGCCGAGGGCGCTTTCGCCGGCTTCTTTCCCGACGCCGACGAAGCGCAGGCCCTGCTGCATTTCTGGGGCCTGGGGCTGCACATCCTCGACGCGCGGGGCATGACGCAGGAGTCCCTGCAACTTCTGAGGGAGGCCTCGGCACGCGAGGAGGCCCTGGTCCGCGAAGAGGAGGAGCTGCGCCTCCAGATGGCCCAGCTGCCCCGCGGCGAAGCCGCCACCCTCGACGAGAAGCGCGAGGTCATGCACGTCTATCAGCAATGGCAGGACGTGCAGCGCCGTCTGGAGGAGGCCGCGGGGCAGGCCCGGGCCGGGGAGCCCCGGCCGGTCATGGCGGGGCTGCCCGAGGGCGCGTTCGTTTCGGGCGCGGCCCGGCATGGGGACGGCTGGATCGTCGGGGTCTTCGGCCACGGGACGTTCGGCCTGGCCCCGGACAGGAGGCGCTGGGAGCCCCTCGGCCGCGGCTTGCCCGGCCCCTGGGTCCTGACGGTCGAGGCCGCGCCATGGGGTGCGGTCTATGCTGGCCTCTACGGGGCGGGCCTGCATGTCCTGGCCCCCGGCGCTGCGGTCTGGGAGCGCGTGGCCGGGGTGCCGGAGGACAGCACGGTGCAGGGAGTGGCCTTCGGTCCGGACGGTCAGGTCCTGGCGGCCACGCGTGAGCACGGCGTGTTCTATTCCCCGGACAATGGGCAGACCTGGCCTGATCCGGGCGGCCGTCCGGACGGCAACGTACAGGGCGTGGCTGTCGGCGACGACGGCAGCCTCTGGGCCGGACTGTGGGAAGGGGGGCTTTTTGTCTCCACCGACGACGGTGCCACCTGGCGGCCCTGCGAACGACTCGACAACTAGGCGCCGCCGAGGCGGCCCGAACCCGGGCCGCCAGCGCGGCGGAGGAAGCATGCTTCTTTTGCTCAGAAACATCGTCGCGGCCTGTGTCATCGCCGCCGCGGTCATGGCCTGGTGGTACCCGGAGCCGGTGCTGCTGCGGGGCGAACTCGTGAACTGGGGCAAGCTCTACGAGGACCGCAACACCCCGCCCGGCCGCATTTCCGGCGCCATGGGTCTGGGAAAGGCGTTCGTGCAGTCCGTCTCGGAGCCCCTGCCCCTGACGGAGTTCATCGCCGCCAAGACCAGGGGGCGCACCGTGACGGTCACCGGCCCCGCCTGGGCTCAGGCCTTCGGCGAACTGGAGCAGGCCCTGGCTGCGGGCCGGCGGCCGTTGCGGTTCGACCGGCCGGACCTGCGGCCCTTCGGCGAATTGCCCGGTCCGTCCGGGTACGCCGAGTTCCGCGACGCCGGGGGCATCCGCCACATGGACTACCGTCGCATCCCGGCCAGGGAGTACGGGACGTCCGACGTTCCCGAGGAGGCGGCCTTTCCCCTGCGCCGTCACTGGCCGTGGCTGCTCGGGGCCGGACTGGGCGCCCTGGCGGTGGGCCTCTTCGCCGGCCGCGCGGGCGACCTGGTCGCAGGGAGTTCCGCCGGCAGGGGGGTGCGCTGGTCGGCGGTCTGCGCGGTCATGTTCGGCACCCTGGTCCTGTGGCCCTTCGTCTACGGCACCGTGGGCAGCGGGGCGAGCTACGCGTCCATCATGGTCGGGGGCCTGTTCCTGTTCGGCGCGCTCTTCGGCATGTGGCTCTTCGGCCGCCAGGCCCGCCTGCTCCGCGACATGGTCGAGGGGGGCAGGCGCCTGGCGCATTTCACCTTCGAGCCCGAGGAATGGACGGCCTTCGCGCGCTGGGAGTACGGCGAGGAGTCGTCCCAGAAAAGAAGCCTCTGGCTGCTCATCTTCGGTATTTCCGTGGTCGTGGGCGCGGGCGTGATGATCGTCAAGCGCGACGAGGCCTCGGTCTGGGTGTTCGGTTTTCTCATGGCCTTCATGGCGCTGCTCCTGCTTCTGGCCACGGGCCTGCCGGCCCTGACCTATCGCCGCAACATGCGCCGCAGCGGCGAAGTCTATGTCGGGGAGCGGTGCGTGTACGTCAACGGGACGGTGCACTCGTGGGATGTCTGGGGTTCCAGGCTCGACGAGGCACGCTTCGTGGCGGCGCCCCTGCCCCATGTCAGGCTCGTGTATTCCTATCTCATGGTGGCCGGGAGGTCGCTCTACGTTTTCAGGAATCACGTCACCGTGCGCATCCCCGTGCCGCGCGGGCAGGAGGGGGACGGCAAGGCCGTGGCCTCGGCCCTCGCCGGAACGGTTCGGGGACGCTGATCGTGTCGATGTCTGCTTTCTGCCCGTTGGGCATGGAGGGGTAATGAGGTTTCGGATTTTTCTCGTCATGGTGTTTTGCGTCTGGTGCTGCTCGGCTGCGGCTTCTGAACCGGCAACCGAAACCCTGCCGCCTGAGCTGGTGAAGCTGCGGGAGGAGGGCCGCCTGACGGTCCGGGCCCTGTGGGCCTGGAAGCTGGTGCCCGAGGCGACGTCCAGGATGGCCCTGGAACTCCGCCAGCTGGGGATGGACCTTCCGGGCGCGGATCTGGCGGCCGTATCTTCCTGGCTGGCCGACGCCGACGCGGGCAAGCTCTCCCTGAGCGGGGAGCAGCGATCCTTTCTCCAGGACATCGCCGCGCGCATGCAGCCGGAGTCGAAGGAACTTGCGGCGCCCGACGCCTCAGGCACGGCCGACGTCCAGACACAGGCCGCGTCGTCGCCCCCGCCTGATTCGGCGGGAGGTGCGTCCGGGAACGCCAACCTCCCCGAGCTGCTGTCCGGCCTCGAGGCCGGTGACGGCGGTCCCGGGGGCAAGGTTGCCCTGGCCCTTGCGGTCAGGGCCGGCGTTGACGGATCGCCTGATCCGGTCCGGTCCGTGGCCCTGCTTGAGGAAGCCGCCGGGGCGGGGGATGCAGACGCCATGGCGCTGTTGGCCGACGAGTACGAATCGGGCATCCTTGTTCCGTACGACGCGCAGAAAGCAAGAACCTTGCGTGAAGAGGCCGCCAAGGCTGGATCGCAACTGGCGCGATGGGCTCTGGAGGAGAAATGACAATGCAAAAGACAATGAAGCCATTCCTGCTGCTCGGAATCTGTCTGCTGCTGGCCGTTCCCTTCGAACTCAGGGCCAATAGCCTCAGCCAGCCCGGCCTGGTGGACGCCACGGTGGAGACGGCCATAACGGAAGTCGAAAAGCTTTTTATCAAATATCCGGAACTCGTAATCCAGATCAGAACCAACATGATCAGTGTTGCTCACAATCCCAAAGTCTTTGACGGCATGGTCAAGAGACTCAAGGAGTTGAGTCATACGCCGACCTTTCTCGACAGTGCGTACACACTGAAGGCTCTCCACGATATCATCCAGCTGACTGAACCCGAAGAGAAGGCTGCCAGCGCAGCCGGTACGGCCGTGGGCTATCTTGGCAACGTGGTAGGCAATGTGGCTGTGGCGGCGAAGATGGCGGGCAGTTCGGGCATCATGGCGCTGGGTGGCGGTTTTCTGCCCGGACTGGTGGTCAGTTTGTCGGCGAAAGCGGTGACGGAGATGACCACCGAGGCGATCAT
>JANJWV010000151.1 GCA_024709365.1 Desulfomicrobium sp.
GCCTTGAAGACCGGCACGGACTCGCCCGTGATGGGGGCCTGGTCCACGGCGGACGAGCCGGCCCGCACCACGCCGTCCAGGGGGATTCTGGCGCCGGGCTTGACCAGGACGCGCGCGCCGGGCGGCACGTCCGCGGCCAGGGTTTCGACCGGCTCCAGGGAAAAGGGCGAAAGGACCAGAGCCCTGTCCGGGGTCAGGGTCATGAGCGCCTCGATGGCGTTGCGGGCGCGGCCCACGCTCCAGGCTTCGAGCTGGTTGGCCAGCGCGAACAGAAAGGCCACGGACGCCCCTTCGGAATATTCGCCGATGCCCATGGCCCCGGCGATGGCCAGGACCATGAGCAGGTTCATGTCCGGCCGCAGGGCACGCAGCGAGGCAAGGGCCCTGGGGAGGACGTGCCAGGCGCCGACGCAGGCCGAAACGACCCACAGCGCCCTGGCGGACAGCGGCGCCATGTCGCTGTCCCGGAAGGCCGCCAGAACCGAACCGTGCGCCGTCATCATCAGCACCAGCCCGACCGCCCACAGCACGCCGCTGACAAGGCAGAGAATCTCCCGTTTCCGCCGCTTCCACACGGAGCCCTGCGTGGCGCACGTGCCGCCGCAACAGGCGCAGGATGGCACGGCCTCCCGCACCGGCTCGGCGCGCATGCCGGTACCGGCCACGGCCTGTTCGATCTGCTCCGCCGTGACGGACAGCCCGGAAACATCCACCCGCAACTTGCGCTGCAGGACGTCGAAACCAAGCCGGTTCTCCTGCCCCACCACGGGCAGCAGGGCGCGGGTCAAGAGCTTCACCTCTTCCGCGCAGTCCATATCTTCGATTTTATATGTAAGCTGTGCCATGGTTCGGTCCTCCGAAATTTGCGCCGCTCGCGGACGATTTCGTCCAGCGGTGCTTGCGCGACGTGTTTTCGGTCTTACCACACACCCTGAAGCAACTTCAGGGTCAAGCACAATTTACGGGAGCGCATCATGAAAATCGGAGAACTGGCGAAACAGGCCGGATGCTCGGTGGAAACCGTCCGCTATTACGAACGCGAGGGTCTGCTGCCCCATCCGGAGCGCGGGGCCAACAACTACCGCTCCTACGGCACGTCCCATCTGGAGAGTCTGCGCTTCATCCGCAACTGCCGCGCGCTGGAAATGACCCTGGAGGAAATCCGCACCCTCATGCATGTTAGGCTCGATTCCGAGCGGGATTGCAGCGAGGTCAACGCCATCCTGGACGCGCACATCGCGCATGTCACGGAACGCATCGACAGCCTGCGCAGCCTGCAGCGCCAGCTTGTCGCGCTGAGGGGCATGTGCCGCCATGTCCGACCCCAAAAATCCTGCGCCATCCTGCGGGAATTGATCTCCACCCAGGACCTGGCCCCCGGCGCGGAACACCCCGGCCGGGGTTGCGTCCCCGGAACCCACGGCGGGTGCGCGAAGACGCACGGCCACTAGCTGACGAAGACGCCCGAACGCCGGCTTCGGTACTGCTCGTGGCATTGCCGGGGGGCTTCCTGTCTGGCCGGCCAAACCTTCGTCAGTGGATGCAGAGTCCTGCACGGCCAGTCGGAACTGACCAAGAGGTCCACCAAATACGAAAATCCCCGGAGCTTGTAACTCCGGGGATTTTCGTTCGTTGTCGTATGGACCGACAAATCTCTGCCGAGCAGATGCCGATAAGGGGCGATACTTCGTTCTGCCAGCCGGACAAGCTGCTGGATGAATGGCGCATAGTCGGCGTTCTTCCCCGCCTTGTCCGGATAGTCGTCAGAGGTGGCCATGACTGCGTTCAATTTCCGGAAGTTCAGCAGGATTCTGTATTTTTATCGTCTCAAATTCCTTAGACACGTATTTCAACCCCATACGCAGTCCGTACACGCCTGTGTCTGACGTCGCAATTAAACAGATATTCAGGATCGACGAATTACAGCTTTGTTCGTGTTGGAGCCGTCAGAACATCCAGCGCACGCCGACAAAGCCGCTCTGGGCGTCGTAGTCGTCGTTCTTCTCGATCGAACCGCCGATTTCAAGGGCAAACGGGCGGCGACCGTAGATCAAGCCGGCATCGAGGATGATGGATCCGTCAGCGCGTTCGCCTTCGACCTTTTCGCTGGAGCCCTGCAGGTTCTGATGGATGCGGATGTCGTTGTCCGTCAGGGAGTGTTCGTAGCGCAGGCCCAGGCTCGGAGTGATTGTGCCGTCAAGGGCTCCGTACTCGGCGCTCACTCGGGCGCCGACGACGGCGCGGACGTTGTGCTCATCGAGAGTCCCGTACCTGGTCTGCCAGGTCCCGGTCGCCGTCTCGGTTTCGTGCCCGGGCGTATTCAGCCAGGAGTAGCCGAGGCCGGCAAATGGCATGGCGGTGATGTTGTCGTGGTGGAACTTGTAGCCGCCGATCAAAGAGCCTTCGATGCCGTAGCTCTCGTATTCGTCTTCTTCGCCGAGTTCCAGATTGAGCCCCGTACGGCCCTCGTAGTCATGATTCACCATGTACGTGGTCAGCATGCCGTCCAGATACCAGTTGCCGGGAGTATACCGACCATGGGCACCGACGCCGAGCATGGTCTGATCCTCGCTGTTCGAGGAATAGCCTGTGCCGGTGTAGTCGACATTCGCGCCGCCGGCTACGACATGGCCACCGGCAACCAGGCCGGTGGCCATGGGGACCTCGATGCCAGCCAGTACGCCAGCCATGCCGGCATTGTAGCCGACGCCATCCTTCCTGCTGCGGCTCAGGTTTCCAGCCCAGGGCCGCACGATGGCGGTCGGCCCTTCGAAGGCGATCTCGGTTCCGCGCAGGGCATTGTTCATGGCGAACTGACGGAGCTGGTCCGTCGCGGTGTACGCCATGGTCGCCGCGACTTCAGGCGTAGCAGGGGCCTCAGGTTCGTATTCGAACGTGACCTCGGCATTCCCGCCGTTGTCGGCGCCTGTCCAGGTCGTGGAGATCGCTGGGTTGCCGGCGACCAGGCCGCCGAATTCGCCAGTGATCGTGCCTTCGCTCTCAATGATTCTGTAGCCGCGGTTCAGGGCCACGTTGACGCCCGGGGTCGCGATCAGGTCCTGAGAGTTGAGGTTCAGGGTCGACCCTGCGGCAACGAATATCGGAGCGAGGTAGGTCACGCCGGTCGGATCGCCGTCGAGGATGACCTGAAAAGCGCTGGTCAGGGTTGCCGTGGCCCGGTTCGAAACGCCCTCTCCGACCTGCAGCGTGCGAAACGCATTTGTCGCGGTCCAGGTCGACTCATCCAGAATGCTGGCCGCATCGTAACCCTGAACCGTGCCCGAATTGGCAACGTCCCAGGTGCCTTCGCGCAGGAAGATGCCGTACATGCCGTCATCGCCGGCAACACGGACGCTGCCGGCATTCGTGACAGACCCGGAACCGGTGAGGTCGAAACCGTAGGCCTTTCCAGTGGAGCCCGCGACGATCGTTCCGGACGAACTGATCGGCCCGTTGGCGTTGCTGGCCGACACGCCGACGCCGCTAGCAGTCAGAGGGTTGCTCAATGAAAGCGCCACCGCCTTGATTGTCCCCGTATTCGTGAGCCCGTCGGACACATTGACGCCTGCGGCGTCCGATCCGATTTCGGATCTTGCGGTCACCAGGATATTACCCGTGTTTGTGACGTTCCCAGCACTGGACGCGGAGTCGATACCCACGGCCTCCGCTGTCTCGCCGGCAAGGATGTTTGTCGCGGCAACTGAGATTGTGCCGTTGTTTGATTTGTCTCCAGCCACCCCCTTGATGCCGCCAGCAAACGCGTAGCCGCCGCTGGCTGCAGCAACGACGGTGATGTCACCGGTCGAGACAACGTCTCCGGTTGGCACAACGAAGTAATAACCGGGCGCCATCCCTAATTCACCCTTTACACCGTAAGCGTGAATGTCCACGCCGGTGGCGGAAACCGATATGTCACCGGAGTTATCGACCAATCCGGACGTTGTGGTGACGCCTGAGAACAGGATGCCAAACGCCTGCGAGGAAACGTCGCCGGCATCGAGGTCGACGTCGATGATGCCGGAATTGTCAACCAATGCATTGCCGATGGAGGTGGAGATATTCTGGAGGTGAATTCCGCGCGCAAAATCTCCGGTAACTCCGGAGCTGGCGCCTGACACCAAGATACTCCCGGAATTATCCACTCCGGCCAGAGCATCCCCCCGCAGATACTGAATGCCATAGGCGTCCAGAGAGCCGCTTCCAAGATTCGTCGCAGAGACGTCAATCGTACCGGAATTTTGCATTTCTCCGGCAAAATCCTGGACAGAATAACCTGCCGCGAACGACCACGACGATCCCCCATCAACGGTAGAACTGACGGTCAATGCCCCACGGTTTATGATGTCGTCTGTCCCAAAACCGGAAATCAATCCCATTGCAACGGCAGCGCCACTGGCGGAGTGTGCCGAGACGTCGATCGTCGCGCCCAGCTCGTTCACGAGACTGTTGACTCCAATAATATTTTCGATTCCTCGGGCGTATGCACTGCCTGCATCCGCCATTGACGAAACGATGATTCCGCCGGAGTTCACGACATCGACAGCGCCTTGAAGCTGCATGCCGAACGTCCCTGCAAACAGATCGTCTGGCGCAGATGCCGTAACGATTACAGTGCCGTCATTAAGGATACTCAATCCTGTGGGAGTCCCGGATGTCGCAATACCCGTACTCTCCACTGTGGGATTGGCACTCCCGTCATCCGCACTACTCGTGGCGTTTGCGAAAATGGACCCAGTACCCGTATTCGTGACAGTTCCACCGGTAAATGAATCGAGGATAACCACGCCGCCTGCCGACGCGGAACCTGTCGGCTGATTAACGGTATCATCAATGGCCACTGTATTCTCCCACGGAGCGGAACCATTGACGACCACCGTCGCCGCGCAAAGCGGCTGTGCCAGGAAGGCGATGACGAGCGCGTGGACCGCGCCCCGTTTCAGTTGTTCAAACATATCTCAAGTCTCCTTCAATTCACGGTTCGGGGCGCTGCTGGATAACCCAGTCGCCATCAGAGTTTCGAAAGGCCATGCGTGCAAAAGTTCCTTGCATCCAGCCAGGCGGCCGGGAGCATCAATGTCGGAAGACCCGATTCCAAAATGGTGCGCTCCGAGAGGTCTGGAGAGGTGACCGGTTCCGCCTGCCGAAACGGCGCCTGACGATGGCCAGACAAACGAAGTCGGCGGAGCATCGATACTCCACCGACTTCGTCTCTGCGGTGGTTTTGAACAGGGTTTACGATACGGTGAGATCCAAACGTTCAGCCGGAGTCGCCGGCGGGTTGCGTTTTTGATCCGATGGCTGAGCAGGCCTGATCCACATGGAGTGGTCGACAAGGGCCAGAGGACGAAGCCGCTCACTCATTTCCATGCCGAGACCAGACCTTCTCTGCGGCGCATGAACCATTTCCCGGCAGAGGCGGATGGCCCAGTCGTTCTGGATGAACGCCCTCTGAAAATTTCCACGCGTACGAAAGCCTCTTTGTCCATGGGCACACGCTGTCGGATGTCCGCGACAACACATCCCAATTCCAGGGCGGTTTTTGTGGAGATACCCCGGGCGTTGATGAGCTCAATCCAGCGCAATCTCGCACCTCCCAACCGGATGTTTGTACGTGAACCGGAGCTCCCGACCCCTCGCCACGAGCCGGCACGCCTATACAAAAGATGTTCCAATATTTAATTGCATAAATCAAGTATGTTAAAACAAAACATCCCCGCCAACACGAAATATCGTGCGATTTTCTACGAAATAAGATAGAAAGCCAAATTAACACGATATTTCGTACTCAGGAGAAAGAATGATCGACGACCTGGCCTTTTTCCACCAGGCCACCATCGCACTCTGCGGCAGTCTGGACATAGACAAGGCTGTGAAACAGTGCGCAGCGCACTTGCGGCATTTCCTTCCGCTGGACGGTCTCATACTGGGGACTTACGATCAGGAGCAGGGAGCCGTACGTCTTCTGAGCCTGACATCGACATGTCCCGTCAACTCATGGGAGGCCCCGGTCTACTTGTCTCCTGCCGCCCGGCAGTGGCTGGAGTCCATCAGGAACGGAATTTTCCTGTACCCCGATTCCGGATTCAACCCCGTGGTTCACGAGGTCGATTCCATGCTGGGCATCAATCCATCCTCAGTAATTGTCATGCATCTGAACCTGGACGAGGAAAATCTTGGCGTGGTGTCGGCCTTCACCAGAGAAGGGAGCGTTTTCACCGCTGAGCATGTCCGTCTCATGAACATGCTTCATGACCCGTTCGCGGCGGCCATGGCCAATACCATCAAGCACCGCGAAATTCTGCGGTTGAAGGACCTTCTTGCGGACGACAATTCATACCTGAAGCGGGAACTGCGCAGCATTACCGGCGACGAGATCGTGGGAACCCGGTACGGGTTGCGCAATGTCATGGAACTGGTCCGTCAGGTGGCACCCATAAACAGCAACGTGCTGCTCACCGGCGAGACAGGGGTCGGCAAGGAACTCATCGCCGACGCAATCCACTATTCCTCGACGCGACGGGAGGAGCCGCTGATCAAGGTCAACTGCGGTTCCTTCGTGGACAGCCTGCTCGACAGCGAACTCTTCGGGCATGAGAAAGGTGCTTTCACGGGAGCCATTCGCCGCAAGCGGGGACGTTTTGAGCGGGCCCATCGCGGCACGCTGTTCCTTGACGAAGTGGGAGAACTGCCTCTCGGGGCCCAGGTTCGACTTCTGAGGGTGCTTCAGGATGGCATCATCGAGCGGGTCGGCGGAACCGAAGGGCTCGAAGTGGATGTGCGAATCATCTGCGCCACCCACAGAAACCTGGAGGAGATGGTCAGAGATGGCAGATTCAGGGAGGATCTGCTCTTTCGTCTGAATGTTTTCCCCATCCATATCCCTCCCCTGCGCCAGCGCAAATCGGACATTCCGGCCCTTGTCCACCACTTCATCGACAGAAAACTCAAGGCGCTCAACCTTTCGAGACATCCGACGCTGACGGCGGAAACCATGGAGCAGTTGGCTTCCTATCACTGGCCGGGCAATGTCAGAGAACTCGAAAACATCGTCGAGCGGGCGTTGATTCGACACAAGTATCTCGGCGAGGAGCATCCCCTGGCCTTCGATGGACTGAGGGCGGACAGGAATGAAGCCGCGGCCGGGATTTGCG
>JANJWV010000023.1 GCA_024709365.1 Desulfomicrobium sp.
CAAGGAACTGACCGACGCGGGCTTCGACCTGGTCTCGGGCGGCACGGACAACCACCTCATGCTCCTGGACCTGACCAGCCACGACATCACGGGCAAGGACGCCGAGATCGGCCTGGACCACGCCGGCATCACCGTCAACAAGAACACGGTGCCCTTCGAAACGCGCTCGCCCTTCGTCACGTCCGGCATCCGTCTGGGCACGCCGGCCCTGACCACCCGCGGCATGAAGACCGACGACATGCGCAAGGTGGCCAAGTGGATCGTCGCCACCCTGGGCAGTCTCGACAACGAGACGCGGCTGCGCGAAATCAGCAGGGAAGTGGAAAAGTTCGCGGGCCAGTTCCCGCTCTTCGCCTGGTAGACCGCGCCGTTTCCCGCCGGCTTTCCCCAACCACAGGGCCGCTTCCACGGCCCTGTGGTTGATTCGTTTCCAAAGAGGTGACCATGGACAACCGCATCCCCTGGCCGCAGTACTTCATGAACATCGCCTACCTCGTGGCCGAACGCTCGACCTGCCTGCGCCGCAAGGTCGGGGCCCTGGCCGTCAAGGACAAGCGCATCCTGGCCACGGGCTACAACGGCGCGCCGGCAGGCCTGACTCACTGCCTGGAGATCGGCTGCCTGCGCGAAAAGCTGGGCATCCCCTCGGGCCAGCGTCACGAGTTGTGCAGGGCCCTGCACGCCGAGCAGAACGTCATCATCCAGGCCGCCATCCACGGCGTGAGCATCGAGGGCGCGGACATCTTCTGCACCACCCAGCCGTGCATCCTGTGCGCCAAGATGCTCATCAACTGCCGGGTGCGGGCCATCCATTTCGCCGAAGGCTACCCCGACGACATGTCGCGCGAGATGCTCGACGAGGCAGGCATCCCCTACCAGCGCATGGAGAGGGAGCACGATGGCAGATGACGCACGTTTCATGGGCCGGGCCCTGGAACTGGCCGAGCGCGGCCGCGGCCTGACCGCGCCCAACCCCTGCGTGGGAGCCGTGCTTGTGCGCGACGGCGGGGTCGTGGCCGAAGGCTGGCACACGGCCTGGGGCAAGGCCCATGCCGAGGTCGAGGCCCTGCGCGACGCGGCGGCCAAGGGCGTGGACCCGCGCGCCTGCACCCTCTACGTCACCCTGGAGCCCTGCAACCACCAGGGCAAGACCCCGCCCTGCACCAAGGCCATCTTGAAGGCGGGTGTCCCGGAGGTTGTCGTTGGCTGCACCGACCCCAACGCCACCGTCGAAGGCGGCGGCGCCGGCTTTCTGCGCAGCCGGGGCGTTACGGTACGCATGGGCGTGCGCGAACGGGAATGCCGGGACCTCATCGCCGATTTTCTGGTCTGGCAGACCACGGACCGCCCCTACTCCATCCTCAAGCTGGCCACGACCCTGGACGGCAGGATTGCCTCGCGCGACGGCCGCGCCGCCTGGATCACGGGTGAGGATTCGCGCCGGGAAGTGCACAGGCTTCGAGCCTGGTGCGGGGCCGTCATCGTCGGTGGCGGCACCTACCGCTCCGACGACCCGTCCCTGACCTGCCGCCTGCCCGGCCACGAAGGCCCGCAGCCCCTGGCCGTGGTCGTGACCCGCACCCTGCCCGACCCGGCCGGTCCCTCGAACCTTCTTTCCTCCCGGCCGGACCAGACCGTTTTCTGGACCACCAGGGCCCAGAGCGAATCCGCCGGGGCGATGCGCCTGGCCGACCTGGGCGTCTCGGTCCGGGGGCTGCCGGCCCTGGACGGCGACCCGGACGGCAGTCTGGACCTGGCCGAAGGCCTGCGCCTCCTGCGCCGCGAGCACGGCTGCCACTACACCCTGACCGAGGGAGGCGGCCACCTGGCCGGAGCCATGCAACGGCAGGGCCTGGTGGACGAACTGCGCCTGTTCCAGGCCATGAAGGTCCTGGGCGACGAGTTGGCGCGGCCCGTCTTCGCCGGTCGCGGCTCCACGGCCATGAGCGACTGCTGGGAATTCCGGCTCGCGGAGCAGGGCTTTTTCGGAACCGACATGTACCTTCGACTGCGACCAAAGGAGTAGCCATGTTCACCGGCATCATTCAAGGCCTGGGCCGGGTGGCGGCCGTGGACGGCGGGGGGAGCGAGACGCGATTCACCCTGCGCCCCGACTTCGCCCTGGCCGACTACGCCCTGGGCGAGTCCATCGCCGTGAACGGCGTCTGCCTGACTGTTGAAACCTTCGGTCAGGGCTGGTTCACGGCCTACGCCTCGGCCGAAACCCTGTCCGTGACCAACCTCGGGACCCTGCGCGTGTCCGCAACGGTCAACCTGGAGCGGGCCCTGGCCATGGGCGACCGTCTGGGCGGCCACATCGTCTCGGGGCACGTGGACTGCCTGGCCGAAGTCCTGTCCATCCGGCAGGCTGGACAATCGCGCATCTACCGTCTGGGCTTCCCCGAAGCCTACGCCTCCCAGGTCATCCCCAAGGGCTCCGTGGCCCTGGACGGGATCAGCCTGACAGTCAACGATTGCGGTCGGGATTATTTGGAAGTAAACATCATCCCGGCCACGCAGCGGGAGACGACCATCTCCGGCTGGGCTCCGGGGCGGCGGGTCAACATGGAGACCGACGTCATCGGCAAGTATGTCCAGCGCATGCTCGCCCCCTGGAACGAGAGCCCGGCCCGGCCCCAACCTTCGAAAATCACCCCGGACTTCCTGAAAGAGCACGGATTCTGATCCGAGCCGTCCGGCGTCCAACCATGAGGATACCATGCACAGATGCACGGCCGAAGAGGCCATCAACGAGATAAAGGCCGGGAAGATGATCATCCTGGTCGACGACGAGGACCGCGAGAACGAGGGCGACCTGACCATCGCCGCCGAAAAGGTTACGCCCGAGGCCATCAACTTCATGGCCAAGTTCGGCCGCGGCCTCATCTGCCTGGCCCTGGACCCGTCCCTGGTGGACAAGCTGCAGCTGCCGCTCATGGCGCGCCGCAACACCTCCAAGTTCGGGACCAACTTCACCGTGTCCATCGAGGCCAAGCAGGGCGTGACCACGGGCATCTCGGCCCACGACCGGGCCCTGACCATCCAGACGGCCGTGGCCGACGAGACCACCCCCGACGACCTGGCCACCCCCGGCCACATCTTCCCCCTGCGCGCCAAGCCCGGCGGGGTCCTGGTGCGCGCCGGACAGACCGAGGGCTCCGTGGACCTGGCCCGCCTGGCCGGCCTCAAGGGCGCGGCCGTCATCTGCGAGATCATGAACGACGACGGCACCATGTCGCGCATGCCCGATCTGAAGAAATTCGCGGAAGAGCACGACATGAAGATCGCGACCATCGCCGACCTCATCGCCTACCGCTCCCGCAAGGACTCCCTGGTACGCCGCGTGGCCGAGGCGCGCATGCCCACCTGCTACGGCGAGTTCACCATCGTGGCCTACGAGAACGACATCGACAGCCACACCCACATTGCCCTGGTCAAGGGCGAGATCAACGAGGAGACCCCGGTGCTGGTGCGCGTGCACAGCGAGTGCCTGACGGGCGACGTCTTCGGGTCCATGCGCTGCGACTGCGGCAGCCAGCTGCAGCGGGCCATGGAGATGGTCAACGACGAGGGCGCGGGCGTCATCCTCTACATGCGCCAGGAAGGCCGCGGCATCGGACTTGGCAACAAGATCAAGGCCTACCACCTGCAGGACGAGGGCCGCGACACCGTCGAGGCCAACCTGGAGCTCGGCTTCGCCCCGGACCTGCGCGACTACGGCCTGGGCGCCCAGATCCTCGTGGACCTCGGCGTGAAGCGCATGCGCCTCATGACCAACAACCCCAAGAAGATCATCGGTCTCGAAGGCTACGGCCTGAAGGTCGAGGAACGGGTGCCCATCGAGATCCCGGCCTGCGACGACAACAAGTGCTACCTGCACACCAAGTACGCCAAGCTCGGCCACCTGCTGCACCTCGACGCCGGCACAAAATAATTTCGCACAAGGAGACGCCATGTTGCACATCAAGACCATTGAGGGCCAGCTGCAGGCCCAGGATCTTAAGATCACGATCATCGCCAGCCGCTTCAACGACTTCATCGTGGACCGCCTCATCGGCGGCGCCGTCGACTACCTGGTCCGCCACGGCGCGGCCCGCGAGGACCTGACCATCATCCGCGTGCCCGGGGCCTTCGAGATGCCGCTGGTGGCCCAGAAGGTGGCCAGGAGCGGCAAGGCCGACGCCATCGTCTGCGTGGGCGCGGTCATCCGCGGCGCGACCCCGCACTTCGACTTCGTCTGCAACGAGGCCACCAAGGGCATCGCCCACGTGTCCATGGAGACGGGCGTGCCCATCGGCTTCGGCCTGCTGACCACGGACACCCTGGAGCAGTCCATCGAGCGCGCCGGCAGCAAGGGCGGCAACAAGGGCGTCGAAGCTGCGGCCGCGGCCCTGGAAACCCTGCGCGTGCTGCAGCAGCTCTAGAGAGGCCGGGGATTCACGTGACGCACAACAGACGGCATCAACGCCGCTTCGCCTTTCAGGTCATCTATTCGCTGAACTTCGCCACGGCCATGAGCAAGGAGCAGCTCGTCCGCTCCTTCGAGAACTTCTGGGCCGAGGAGGAATTCGACATCGAGCGCGAGGACTCCTACGCCTGGACCCTGGTGCAGGGGGTCTTCGACAACCGCGTGGCCATCGACGAGATCATCACCCGGCATTCCCAGCACTGGAAGCTGAACCGCATCGCCAAGGTCGAGCTGACCATCCTGCGGCTCTCGCTCTTCGAGATGCTCTTCACCCCCGACATCCCCTTCAAGGTGGCCATGAACGAGGCCATCGAGCTGGCCAAGGACTTCGGGGACGACAATTCCAAGACCTTCGTCAACGGCGTCCTGGACGCCGCGGCCAAGGACGCCGAGCGGGACAGAGAATAATACAGTCCGGACACACGACATCCTGAGGACAGCATGAGGCACTACGATTTCAAGGACATCGAGGAAAAATGGCAGAAGGCCTGGGAGGACCAGGCCTGTTTCCGGACCAGCGAGACCCGCGACGGCAGGAAGTACTACGTCCTGGAGATGTTCCCCTACCCTTCGGGCCGCATCCACATGGGGCACGTGCGCAACTACTCCATCGGCGACGTGGTGGCGCGCTACAAGCGCATGCAGGGCTTCGACGTGTTCCACCCCATGGGCTGGGACGCCTTCGGCCTGCCCGCCGAGAACGCGGCCATCAAGAACAACACCCACCCGGCCAAGTGGACCTACGAGAACATCGCCTACATGCGCTCCCAGCTCAAGCGCCTGGGCTATTCCTATGACTGGGAACGTGAAATCGCCACCTGCCACCCGAAGTACTACCGCTTCGAGCAGGAATTCTTCCTCAAGTTCCTGGAAAAGGGCCTGGCCTACCGCAAGAAGGCTCCGGTCAACTGGTGCCCGAGCTGCCACACGGTCCTGGCCAACGAGCAGGTCGAGGAAGGCCTGTGCTGGCGCTGCGACTCCGAGGTGCAGCAGAAGGAGCTGTCCCAGTGGTTCCTGCGCATCACCGACTACGCCGAAGAGCTCCTCTCGGCCCTGGACACCCTGACCGAAGGCTGGCCCGAGCGCGTCCTGACCATGCAGCGCAACTGGATCGGCAAGAGCGTCGGCGCGGAGATTTCCTTCAAGGTAAAGGACATGGATGAGGACGTAACCGTCTTCACGACCCGTCCCGACACCCTTTTCGGCGCAACCTTCATGAGCCTCGCCCCCGAGCACCCGCTGGTCGAGCGGCTCATCCCCGGCACCGGGCAGGAGGCCGAGGTGCGCAGCTTCGTCGAGCGCATCTCCAAGATGGACCGCATCGTGCGCACGGCCGAAGACCTGGAGAAGGAAGGCGTGTTCACGGGCCGCTACTGCGTGAACCCCGTCACGGGCCGCGAGATGCCGATCTACGTGGCCAACTTCGTGCTCATGGGCTACGGCACCGGCGCGGTCATGGCCGTCCCGGCCCACGACCAGCGCGATTTCGAGTTCGCGGCCAAGTACGACCTGCCCAGGCAGATCGTCATCATGCCCCGCGAAGGGAACCTGGAGCTTTCGTCCATGACCGAGGCCTACACCGAGCCCGGCGTCATGGCCAACTCCGGAAAATTCGACGGCATGGACAGCGAGGCCGCCAAGCAGGCCATCATCGACCATCTGGCGACGGGCGGCCTGGGCAAACCCACGGTCAACTACCGCCTGCGCGACTGGAACATCTCCCGCCAGCGCTACTGGGGAGCGCCCATCCCGGTCATCTACTGCGACGCCTGCGGCATCGTGCCGGTGCCCGTGCAGGATCTGCCCGTGGAACTGCCCCTGGACGTCAAGGTCAACCCCGACGGCCGCTCGCCGCTGCCCGAGTGCGAGAGCTTCGTCAACGTGACCTGCCCCAAGTGCGGACAGGCCGCGCGGCGCGAAACCGACACCATGGACACCTTCGTCGAGTCCTCGTGGTATTTCGCCCGCTACCTCTCGGCCCGCAACGAGGACGCGGCCTTCGACCCGCGCGACGTTGAGTACTGGATGCCCGTGGACCAGTACATCGGCGGCATCGAGCACGCCATCCTGCACCTTCTTTACTCGCGCTTCTTCGTCAAGGCCCTGCGCGACGAGGGCTACCTGAACCACGACGAGCCCTTCAAGAACCTGCTGACCCAGGGCATGGTGCTTCTCGGCGGCTCCAAGATGTCCAAGTCCAAGGGCAACGTGGTGGACCCCGACGAGATGATCGT
Source organism: Desulfomicrobium sp. (assembly GCA_024709365.1). Taxonomy (GTDB): domain Bacteria; phylum Desulfobacterota; class Desulfovibrionia; order Desulfovibrionales; family Desulfomicrobiaceae; genus Desulfomicrobium. The sequence goes on from JANJWV010000023.1 coordinate 6,703, forward strand.
CAAGTACGGCGCCGACACCGTGCGCCTCTTCTGCCTCTTCGCCGCGCCGCCCGAAAAGGACCTGGAGTGGAACGACAAGGGCATCGAGGGTTCGAGCCGCTTCCTGAGCCGCCTGTGGCGCCTGGTGGACGAACTCGAGGACGTCCTCTCGCCCGTTGGCCCCTGCGCGGCAGTAAGCGGAGCCCTGACCGAGGCCGAGGCCGAACTGCGCCGCAAGGAGCACGACACCGTGCGCCGCGTGGAGCGCGACATCGAGAACAAGTTCCAGTTCAACACGGCCATCGCGGCCATGATGGAGCTGGTCAACACCTTGTACGCGACCAAGGACGAGGTGAAGGGCAGCGCAAACGGCCCCAGGCTCCTGTCCTCGGCCATCTCCTCCCTGCTGGTGGCCCTCTCGCCCATCGCCCCGCACATCTGCGAGGAACTGTGGGCGCGCCTGGGCTACACCAGGACCCTCGCCCTGGAGCCCTGGCCGGCCCACGACCCCGAGGCTCTGAAGACGAGCGAGGTGACCGTGGTCGTGCAGGTCAACGGCAAGCTGCGCGGGCAGATCAGCGTGGCCGCCGAAGCATCCTCCGAGGACATCCAGGCCCAGGCCTTGAACGATCAAAACGTGGTTCGTCACATCGAGGGCAAGAACATTGTCAAAGTCATCGTCATCCCCGGAAAACTGGTCAATGTCGTGGTCCGGTAGGGTCGTCCTGCTGCTTCTGGGCGTCGTCCTGCTGCTGCCCGCCTGCGGGTACCAGCTCACGGCCAACGCGCCCATCGACCTGCCCAAGGACAGCACGCGCCTCTTCCTGGCCAAGGTCACCAACCCGACCACGGAAACCTGGCTCGAACCCATGCTCAGAAGCAGCCTGCGGGACGAGCTGACCAGCCGAGGCAACGTGACCTGGGTCGGCCGGGACGAGGCCGAGGCCACGGTCAACGTCGACGTGCGCTCGTACAGCACCTCCGACGCGGTCAAGGGACGCGACGACGTGACCTTCAAGTCCAGGGTCACCATCCAGATGGAGGTCAGCTTCTTCAGCACGAAGACCAGCGCCCTCATCTGGACATCCGGCCCGGTGGTGGCCTCGGAATCCTATCGCGGCACAGGCGGCAAGAAGGACGCCACCCAGGGCGCCATCGACCTGGCCGTGCGCACGGTGGCCGACAGGCTGAGCCAGAAGTTCTGACCGGGCCATGGACAGACAAGGGTTCTCCTTCCTCGTCTGCGCGGACCCGGAGCTGATCCGGGACCGGGTGGAAGAGCTCCTCGAAGGCCGGGGCTTCGCAGCCCGGGTCTTCTGGGGGGACGAGGACCTGACCGACCGCTACTGGCAGACCCTGACGGTGCCCTCCATGATGGGACCGCCCAACGCCGTGATCCTGCGCCGCGCCCAGGAGCAGCCCGACGAGTTCTGGGGCCGGATCGAACCCCTGCTGGCCATGGCCAGGCCCTCGGTCTGGCCCATCTTCTGCCTCGAAGCCGAGTGGGACAAGGGCAAGCCCAAAACGGCCAAGGCCGTGACCAAGGGCAAGTACTGGGCCGCGGCCCAGAAGCGCGGCTGGATCTGGGAGCACCCCGGCCTGACACGCTCGAACATCGGCCAGGAACTGGACCGCTTCGCGGCCCGGCACGGCCTGACTTTCGCGCCGGGCGTGAAAAAGACCCTGGCCGAGTCCCTGCCCCTGGCGACCATCGCCCTGCGCAACGAACTGGAGAAAATCCTTCTCCTGGCCGGCGGCGCAAAGACCATCCAGCCCGAACACCTGACGGTCCTCGGCTCCGACGACCCCTTCGACCTCTTCTCCTTCCTGCGCTCCCTGCAGAGCCCGCAGGGCCGGCGCCAGGCCTGGGACCGGCTCATGAACGACCCGGCCATGGCCAGCGGCGACATGGTCTTCCCCGTGTCCTCCCTCATGCTGCGCGAGGCGCGCATGCTCTGGCAGCTCCTGCACGGCGAGGAGGCCAAGGTCCAGCTCTACCCGAGCCTCAAGGCCGAAAAGGCGAGCCTAGCCAAACGCCTCGGTCCCGTCCGCATCAGCCGTTTCTGGGACCTGGTCCTGAAGGCCGACACGGACATCAAGACCGGGCGGCTGAGGCCCGCCCAGGTCATGGAAAACCTCGTCAAGGACGCGGCGCGCCTGTGGTGAGGGAAGCCCCGGCCCACTACCACGGTCACCGCCGGCGCCTGCGCGAACGCCTGGCCGCAGACCCGCGGGCCCTGTCCGACTACGAACTCCTCGAACTCCTCCTGACTCACGCCCTGCCCCGCAGGGACACCAAGCCCATCGCCAAGGACATGATCACGCGCTTCGGCTCCCTGGCCGACGCCCTGCAGGCCGACCCGGACCGCCTGGCCGAGGTGCCCGGCCTGGGCGAGGCCGCGGCCTCCCTCTGGCGCACCCTGCGCGAATGCTCCGCCCGTGCGGCCTGCAGCCCTCTGGCTTCCCGGGAGAAATTCTCCTCGCCCGATCAGGTCCGCGACATGGTCTGCTCGCGCCTGGGCCATCTGACCAAGGAGGAGTTCTGGGTCATCCTCGTGGACAACCAGAACCGCCTCATCCGCTTCGAACGCGTCTTCCGGGGCACCGTGGACCAGACCGCGGCCTATCCGCGCGAAATCCTCGAACTTGCCCTGCGCCACCATGCCAGCGGCCTCATCCTCGTCCACAACCACCCCGGCGGCGACCCGACCCCGTCCCGCCAGGACCGCACCCTGACCGAAACCGTCGGCCGTCTGGCCGCGGACCTGGGCCTGCGTCTGCTGGACCACATCATCGTCACCGGCCGCAGCTGTTCCAGCTTCCGCGCCCTCGGCCTGATCTGATTTTTTTGGCCTCAAGGGGCCGAAATCCCATTTTTCCGCTTGCCTGAGGATCGATTGGCCTTATAGTTGACTGAATTCGTTTTTCGCGGCCGAAATTTCGCGATTACAACCCCATGAGGAGACCACAGTGAGCGACGAAAAAACCTTTTCCCCCGAAAATGAAGAAATTCAGGGCGAAAATTCCGATACAGCCAGCGCCGAAAGCGCAGTCCAGGAGGCGGAGATCCCGACCGTGATGCCGCTTCTGGCGGTGCGCGACATCGTCGTCTTCAATTACATGATCCTGCCCCTGTTCGTTGGGCGGGAAAAAAGCGTGCAGGCCGTGGACGCGGCCCTGAACGGCAGCCGCTACATCTTCATCAGCACCCAGAAGGACGAGAGCGTCGACGACCCGACGCCGGATGACCTCTACGGCACGGGCACCGTGGCCATGATCATGCGCATGCTCAAGATGCCCGACGGTCGGCTCAAGGTCCTGGTGCAGGGCCTGACCCGCGCCCGCATCCTCGACTTCGTGCAGCACGACCCCTACGACAAGGTCCGCATCGAGACCATCGACGAACTCGTGGTCGAGAACCCGGGCCCCGAGGAGGAGGCGCTGCTGCGCTCGGTCAAGGAGCAGAGCGAGAAGATCCTGACCCTGCGCGGCATCGACGCGGCCGAGATCATGAACGTGCTCAATGCCGTCAATGAGCACGGACGCCTGGCCGACCTGGTGGCCTCCAACCTGCGCATGAAGTCCTCCGAGGCCCAGCGCATCCTGGAAAGCCACGACCCCATCGAGCGCCTGAACCTGGTCAACTCGCAGCTGGTCAAGGAGGTCGAGGTGGCCTCCATGCAGGCCAAGATCCAGAGCATGGCCAAAGAGGGCATGGACAAGGCCCAGCGAGAATACTTCCTGCGCGAACAGCTGAAGGCCATCCGCCGCGAGCTGGGCGACAAGGGCGGCGAGGGCGAGGAGATGGAGGAGCTGAGGAAGACCCTCAACGCCCTGGGGCTCCCCAAGAAGGTCAAGAAGGAGGCCGACAAGCAGCTCTCGCGCCTGGAGTCCATGCACCCGGACAGCTCCGAGGCCACCATCCTGCGCACCTATATCGACTGGATCATCGACCTGCCCTGGAAGAAGACCTCCAAGGACCGCCTCGACATCAAGGAGGCGGCCAGAATCCTGCACGAGGACCACTACAACCTGGAGAAGGTCAAGGAGCGCATCCTCGAATACCTGAGCGTGCGTAAACTCAATCCGACCATGAAGGGCCCGATCCTGTGCTTCGTCGGCCCTCCCGGCGTGGGCAAGACGTCGCTCGGGAAATCCATCGCCCGGTCCCTGGGGCGCAAGTTCGTGCGCATGTCCCTGGGCGGCATGCGCGACGAGGCCGAGATCCGCGGCCACCGGAGGACCTACATCGGCGCCATGCCCGGCCGCATCATCCAGTCCATGAAGGACGCGGGGACCGTGAACCCGGTCATCATGCTCGACGAGATCGACAAGCTCGGCAGCGATTTCCGCGGCGACCCGTCCTCGGCCCTGCTGGAGGTCCTGGACCCGGAGCAGAACAACTCCTTCACGGACCACTACCTGAACGTCCCCTACGACCTGTCCAAGGTCATGTTCATCTGCACGGCCAACATGCTGGACACCATCCCGTCGGCCCTGCTGGACCGCATGGAGGTCATCCGCATCCCCGGCTACACGGAACAGGAAAAGATCGTCATCGCCCGCCGCTACCTCCTGACCCGCCAGGTCAAGGAGAACGGCCTCACGGACGAGACCCTGGTCATCTCCGACGCCGTGCTGGCCGAGATCATCAGGGGCTACACGCGCGAGGCGGGCCTGCGCAACCTGGAGCGCGAGATCGGCTCCGTCTGCCGCAAGTACGCCCGCCGGGTGGCCGAAGGTAAGAAGGGCCCCTTCCGGGTGACGAGCGCGTCCCTGGTCAAGCTGCTGGGCCAGCCCAAGTTCATGGACGAGGAGCGCGAGAGCGCCATGCCCCCGGGTGTGGCCCTGGGCCTGGCCTGGACCCCGTACGGCGGCGAGATCCTGCACATCGAGTGCAGCCTGCTGCCGGGCAAGGGCAAGCTTATCCTGACGGGCAAGCTCGGCGACGTGATGAAGGAGAGCGCCCAGGCGGCGCTCAGCTACGCGCGCAGCAAGAGCGCGATGCTGGGCATCGGCGAGGACTTCTTCGACACCCACGACATCCACATCCACGTCCCGGCCGGCGCCACGCCCAAGGACGGCCCTTCTGCCGGCGTGACCCTGGTCACGGCCCTCATGTCGGCCATCACCAACGAGCCCGTCGCCTCGGACGTGGCCATGACGGGCGAGATCACGCTGCGCGGGCGGGTCATGCCCGTGGGCGGCATCAAGGAGAAGATCCTGGCCGCGGTCAGCCACGGCGTGAGCAAGGTCCTCATCCCGGCCCGCAACGCCCACGACCTGGACGAGATCCCCAAGGAACTCAGAAAGCGCCTCACGGTCAGGACCGTCGAGGCCATAGACGAGATCTGGCCCGAGGTGCGTTCGGGCAAACCGTTCTGAACACGAGTCGCCTCAATGCATAAAATCCCCCGGAACGCCCATGCGTTCCGGGGGATTCTCGTTTGGTGCGGACTACGGAACCGAAAAACCCCGTGTCCCGAGGGGCGGCGGCTCACACTCCGGGACGGTCCCCGCCCGTTGCGGCGGCCGCTTCGCACGGCAGTTCCACAATGAATTTCGCTCCCGCTCCCGGCTCTGACTCGACCCACATCCTGCCGCCGTGTCCGCGGGTGACGATGAAGTAGGAAACCGAAAGGCCCAGGCCCGTGCCGACGCCGGGCGGCTTGGTGGTGTAGAAGGGCTCGAAGATGCGCCGCTGCACCGCCGGGGCCATGCCCGGACCGTTGTCCTCCACCTCGATGCGCACCCCGCTCTCGATGTTGGCGGCGCGGATGACGATGCGCGGGCATGCGGCGGGTTCGGTCGTGGCCATGGCCTGGGCCGCGTTGCGCAGGAGATTCAGCAGGACCTGCTCGATTTCGGTTTCGGTGCAGTGAACTTGCCGCAGCCCCTCGGCAAACTCCCGAACAATCTCGATTTTCCTGAAATCATAGCTTTTCTTCAGATCGTAATCGCTCCTGGCCAACTCCACGGCACGCTCGACCAGGACATCCACGGAACATGCGGTGCGCCTTGATTCGCTGCGGCGGCTGAAATCGAGCATATGCCGGATGATGTCCGCGGCCCTGACGGCCGCGGCCTGCATGTCGGCCACGAAGGACAGGATCTTGCGCTCCGACATGTATTTTTCGAGCAGGGCCATATCCAGGCCGATGCCCTCGGCCACCTCGATGTTCCTCCGGAAGTCGGGCCGCGTGCGCAGCACCAGGTTCTGGGCGGACTGCACGATGATGCCCAGGGGGTTGTTGATCTCGTGGGCGATGCCGGCGGCGATGCCGCCCACGGATACCATCTTCTCGGTCTGGATCATGAACTCCTGCATGCGCCTGGTTTCCGTGAGGTCGCGGGTCACGGACAGCATGAAACGCCGCCGGTCGATGGTCACGATCTGGCACGAGACGCTGCACGGTAGCAGGGAGCCGTCCTTGCACCGCACTTCCATCTCGACGCTGCCGCCCTGTCCGGTTTTATGCAGCCTTTCGACCATCCCGGCCCTCTTCGAAGGATCGACGATCAGTCCCAGCTCCAGCGAGGTCCTGCCGACGAGTTCGTCGCGTGCATAGCCGGAAAGCTGGACGAAGGCGTCGTTGACGTCGACGATGAGCCCGCTCTCCGGGTCCGAGAGGGATATGGCGTAGGGGGACAGTCTGAAGAGCTGCGAGAATTTTTCCTCGGACTGGCGCAGTAGCTCTTCGGACCGTCGCCGGTCGGTGATGTCGAGATACGCCGTGGCCACGGCGTCGGTCCCGATGCGGAAGACCGTGACCGCGTAGAATCCTGAGATGCGGCCGTCATCGTATGCCGTCTCGAAAAACTGCGATTCGAGCTCCCCCCTGGCCACGCGACGATACATCTCCGGAATGCCCGAGCCGACCAGCCCGGGGAACGCGTCCTCTATGGCCAGACCGGCCAGCGAGGCGTGGTCTATGCCCAGCATGGTGTCCGCGGACGGGTTCGCCCCGTCCAGGATGAGCCGTCCGCCCTTGTCAAGGCGATAGAAATGCATGCCCATGGGCGAGGCCTCGACGATGCTGCGGAACCTTTCCTCGGAGACGCGCAGGGCCTCCTCCGCCCTTTTTCGTTCGGCGATGTCGCGGAAAATCCCCTCCACCCCGAGAGCGTTCCCCTGACCGTCGAAATACAGGCCCGACGATGTGGCCACGAGGACGGGCCGGCCGTCCCTGCGTTTCAGGGTCACCTCGTAATCCGAAACCCGGCCATGGGCCCGGATGAGCCCCAGAAATTCGGTCCTCTTCTCCGGATCGTACCAGAAGGTCTCGTTGTGACGGCCGAGCATCTCGTCGGGGCTGTCATACCCGAGCAGACGCACTCCCGAGGGGCTGATCATGACCAGCAGTCCGGCGGCGTCGGTGCGGTAGAAAACGTCCTGGATGTTGTCCACCACCGAGCGGTAGCGCCTCTCGCTCTCGCGCAGGGCTTCTTCGGCCCGCTTGCGCCCGGTGTAGTCGAAGAGGAGCGAAAGCATGACCTCGCGGCCCTGAAGGCTGATGACCTCCGCGGACCAGAGCGCCGAACGGGTCTGCCCGTCCCTGGTCATGAACTCGATGGGGAGTTCCTTGAAATGCCCCTGGCTGCGGATGAGGGCGATCGCAGTGTCCCGCTGGGCCGGGTCGGACCAGATGCCGACCTCCTTGGAGGTCCGGCCGATCTGCTCCTCCTTGGAGAATCCGAGCATCTCGACCCAACGCGCGTTGACGTCGATGAAACGGCCGCTCTCGATGTCGGAGATGACCAGGGGGGCGGGGCTTGAATGGAAGGCCTTGGCGAAGCGCTCCTCGCTCAGGCGGAGTAGTTCCTCGGCCTCCTTGCGCTCGGTTATATCCCGGCCGACGCCGATGATTTCCCGGATCTTCCCATCAGGCCCGAGAACGGCGGAGTCGTTCCAGGCGAACCAGCGCCAGCCGTCCACGGTCAAGGCGCGCTGCTCCAGGAAGGCGGTGTGCGGCGGCACGAGGAGGGCCTGCATGGCCTCCCGCGTGGGTTGCCGGTCCTCTTCGTGGACCAGAGGCATGAACGCCCGGCCCAGCAATTCCTCCTCGCTGCGGCCGAAAACGCGGCAGTAGGTCGGACTGGCGTACAGGAAGCGCCCTTCGGCATCGACCTTGACCACGAGGTCGGTCTGGTGCTCGACGAGAAGGCGGTAGTTGTCCTCCCTCTCGACCGCCGCCCGCAGGGACGCCTCCAGTTCCGCGGTCTTGACCCGGACCTTCCCGCGCAGGCGAAGGTTCCAGGCCACGACGGCGGCCAGCGCGGCCGAAAGGCTCGCGAACCCGAGAAGGACTGGAACCCCGATCGCCACGGACAAGCCCCCTACGCCGCCAGGCATGGCTGAGTTGCAAGGTCGTGCGGCACGAAATGATATTCCTGCCCAATCCATGCCGACGGGAAATGCGCCCCTTCCGAAGCGCAATCCGGTGCATGGAGCGGCCGGAAAGTGGAAAACCTTTCCGGCCCCCTCCCCTCTGCCGGTTTACGGGATGAGCGAATCGGAAATCTCCTTGAAGAGATCGGCCAGACAGACCACGCCGATGATGCGCCCGCCCTCCTCCACCACGGCCCGGCCGCGGCGGTAGTCGAGGAAGACCTCGAGCACTCTGGCCAGGGGGTCGTTGGGCTTGAGCATGGGGATGTCGTGCTGCAGGCAGTCGGTGATGCGGACCTGGGCGCAGCTGCGGCAGGCGATGGAGAACGCCCTGTCCCAATCCACCTCGTTGCCGTCCAGGACCGAGCCCTTGAGCAGGCATGGCCCTATGCCCTGGATCAGGTTCCACATGGACAGGATGCCCAGGAACTTCTCGCTCTTGGAAAAAACCAGCACGAAGCTGCCGTCGGGCTGCCTGCCGCGGATGTCCCGCAGGGCGCCGATGGCTTCGGACAGGCTCGCGTCCTCGCGCACGATGGCGAAATCCGACCTCATGATATCCCAGACCCTTTTGCGAACCAGCATGATGAACTCCCGTGTTGAGTATGTGGAAAAACAGGGTCCGCCCCTGTGGTGTCCTCAGTCGAAATCGGCCAGCAGAGCCCCGATGTGCAGCTCGTCGGTCAGGGACTGGTTCTGGTAGAGGGTCCTGATCCGCCACGATGCCTGCTGCAGGTGCGCGTTGGTTATGCCGTTGGAAAGCGCAGTGTAGGCTTCGAGAAAGGCCGCCAGATGGTCGCAGATCTTGAGCATGCGCCCGTCCTTGGGACAGAAGCGGTCCTCGTTGTACTGTCCCTGGAGCTGCTCCCAGCCGACGACGCGCGCCGCTCCGTCCTGCAGGATGGTGGCCTCGAACTCGGAGCCGACCTCGATGCCCAGGAAATACGAGAGCCTCTCCACGAGGTCGGTATACACCGAACGATCCAGGATGGAAAAGAGGCGATGCTCGATTTCCCTGCCCTCGTATTCGCGGATCAGGTCGCCGATGCCCTGCACGGAGCTCTTGACCGGCGAGATGATGTCGCGAGTCAGGAGTTCCGGGATGTCGTGGAAGAGGCCGGCGAAGAAGTTGTTGTGCCGCCGCACCGGGCAGGCGCCCACGGCGATGCTGAAGAAATAGGCCAGGCAGGCCACGATGAACATGTGCCCCAGGACCGACGTCTCCGGGATGCGCGGGGTCTGGGACCAGCGTTTCTGGAACCGCAGGCGCCCGCACATGAAGGCGAACTTGCCGAGCCTGGTCCCGGGGCCCTCCAGAAGCTGGCGCACCCCGGCCAGGTCGAGGTGGGCTTCGAGGCCCTGGCGGAAATTCTCCTCGATCTCGTCCATCTCCTCGTCCCACTGGTTCAGATCGCGGATGAGGTGGAACTCCCAGCGGCTGGCGAAGAGATGGGCCGCGTCCAGGATGCGCGAGGCCAGGCTCTCGTCGCGGCGCACCTGGCGCTCGAAATGGGTCCCCATGGCCTCCCAGAAATCCTTGCCCAAGGGCTGGACCCGGGGCTGGAGCTCGTTCAGGACCCATGCCGTGAGCTTCTCGTAGTGGGCCGGATTGGCCTTGATCTGGTAGAAGATGGGCGGCTTGATGTCGGTGATGACCAGCCGGTAGAGGTAGTCGAAGATGCCGCCGCGGACGATGTCCTCGCCCAGGGCCGACTTCTCCTCCAGGGACATGCCCTGGGAGTTGAGCTCGAACAGGAGCCAGGCCGCGATCATCTTGTGGGCCTGCTTGTCCACCTCCACAAGCTCCATGGGACGCATCTTGTCGTTCCAGCGCTTCATGAAGCTGCCGGAAAAAACGAGCTGAAGCAGGCCCTTGCGTATGCTGGCCACCGTCGACCTCCCGGGGGTGCCGGGGCGTTCCCGGCGGTTGAAAAATTTTCTTCGAAATCCTGCGAAAAATGCTTTACAAGCGGGCCCAGGACAGATAGCTGATTCGTTCCTTATCCCACAAGCATTGTTTCGTTACGTTGTAGCGGTTAGAGGGGTAAAGCACAACCATTTGTGCACGTTACCACCGATTTCAAGGTTGAAAGCACCCGCAACGACACGGGTTTTACCGGCAGGAGCCACAGAAATGAAGACCTACAGCCCCAAAGCAAGCGAACTGACCCACAAATGGTACCTTGTCGACGCCAAGGACAAGGTCCTGGGCCGTCTTGCAACGGAAATAGCCACCCGCCTCCGCGGAAAGCACAAGGCCGAGTTCGCGCCGCACATGGATAACGGCGATTTCATCATCGTCATCAACGCGGACAAGATCAAAGTGACCGGGCAGAAGCCCTCCCAGAAGGTGTACTACCGTCACACCGGCTACGTGGGCGGCCTCAAGGAGACCACCCTGGAAGAAATGATGGGCAAGAGCCCCGAAACGGTCATCCACAAGGCGGTCCGCGGCATGCTCCCCAAGAGCGCCCTGGGCTACCAGCTGATCAAGAAACTGAAAGTGTACTCCGGCACGGAACACCCCCACCAGGCCCAGCAGCCTGAAGTGCTGGACATCTAAGCAGGGATGGAGAGGATTATGAGCCAAGATTTCTTCTACGGTACCGGCAAAAGAAAGACTTCCGTCTCCCGGACCAGATTGTACAAGGGCACCGGAACCATCACCGTCAACGGACGCGAGCTGGCAGACTACTTTCCCCGCGCCACGCTGCAGATGATCATCCGTCAGCCCCTCAAGCTGACCAAGACCATTGAAAAGTTCAACATCGCCTGCCGCGTCACCGGCGGCGGCCTTTCCGGTCAGGCCCAGGCCGTGCGCCACGGCATCAGCCGCGCCCTACTGGAGTTCGATCCGGAAATGCGCGGCGTCCTGAAGCGCGCCGGCTTCCTGACCCGCGACTCCCGCGTCAAGGAAAGAAAGAAGTACGGTCAGCGCGCAGCCCGCGCCAGGTTCCAGTACTCCAAGCGTTAATCGCCTCTTGTTTTCGAACATTCCGGGGCAGAGGTGCATGCGCACCTCTGCCTTCTTTTTTTCAAGGAGCGCCGCATGAGCAGCAAGAAGATTCAACCGGCCCTGGTGTTCGCGGATGCGGACGGCAGCGTGTACGACCACCCGGACCTGCTCATGCTCGTGCGCAGGGGCCGGGAACTGGCCCTGCCGCGCCCGGACGAACTGATCCCCCTGCCCGAAGGCAGCGACCTCTACCTCCTCCCGGGACGCAGCGCACTGGGTCTGGACCCGGCCACGGGCAAGGCCGAAGCCATGGAGGAACGGGCCGTGGCCGCCTTCGTCTGCCCTTCCTACACCCTCTCGGCCACCGCCGCCTACCTCAAGGCGGAAGGCGCGCCGAACCTGCCCCTTTTCGCCTACGGGGCGGTTGGATTCGCCCGCGACCGCTTCTGGGTCGCGGCCACCCAGGTCGACAAGGACCGACGCCAGGTCTTCACGAACGTCGCCCCCGAAAGAATTTCCAAGGGCGCCGAGGACCTGCTCCGGCGCTACCCGAACAACCGGCTCATCCAGCACCTGGCCCGCTGCGCCCTGACCTTCTGCTGCCCGGCGGCCAAGAACCTGGCCCTGGGACGCTACGAAGCCCCCCTGCCCACGGCCAGAGCCTGCAACGCGCGCTGTTACGGCTGCATCTCGCACCAACCGGCGGGCTCGGATTTCCCCTCGCCCCAGAACCGCATCGACTTCACGCCCAGCCCAGAGGAGATCGCCGAGGTCATGCTTCAGCACGCACGCCGGGCCAAGAACCCGGTCCTGTCCTTCGGCCAGGGTTGCGAAGGCGAGCCCCTGACCGAGGCAGCTCTCATCGCCGAGGCCATCGGCCGCTTCCGCGCCCAGGGCGGGCAGGGCACGGTCAACGTGAACACCAACGCGAGCCTGCCGGACTCCATCCCCGGCCTGGCCAGGGCCGGTCTCGACTCCATCCGCGTCAGCCTCAACAGCGCTCGGGAGGCGGTCTACAATAGCTACTACCGTCCCCACGGCTACGCCTTCGCCGACGTGCGGCGCACCATCGCCACGGCCAAGGAGCACGGGCTGTTCGTGTCCCTGAACTACCTGTTCTTCCCTGGCGTGAACGATACCGAGAGCGAACTGGAGGCCCTGACCGACCTCGTCTCGTCCGCGAAACCCGACTATGTCCAGATGCGCAACCTGAGCCTCGACCCGGACCTCTACCTGGGCTGCGTGGGCGACCCGACGGAACCGTCCATGGGCCTGGCCAATTTCATGAAACGGCTCCGGAAAGCCTGCCCCTGGATCAACTACGGGTATTTCAACCCCTTCCTGCGTGACGGCGAACCCGTGCTCTGGACCTAAGCCATGAACGACCGGACCCTGGGCTTTTTCAGCATGCTGGCTTCGACGCTGTTCTTCTCGGCCACCTCGGCGCTCATCCGCCTGGCGCCGGGCATCGACCCGTTCAAGACGTCGCTCTTCCGCTTCGCCATCGGCCTGACACTGCTCGGCACGGCGGCCATGGGCCGACGCATCCGCCTCGACTTCCACAACCCGGCCCTGCTTTTCGCCCGCGGCCTGACCGGCGGGGTCTCCGTGTTTCTCTTTTTCTGGTCCATCAACGCCATCGGCCTGGGCAAGGGAACGCTCCTGAGCTACACCTACCCGGTCTTCGCGGCCATCTGGGGCGTCCTGCTGCTCGGCGAACGGGTTTCGCCGCGCACCTGGGGCCTCATTCTGCTGTCCTTTTTCGGCGTCGCGCTGACCTCCGCGGGCCGCGGCGAGGACCTGCTGACCGCCATCGGCCTGAACGAACTCCTGGCCCTGGCCGGGGGCATGCTCTCGGGCCTGGCCATCGTCATCGTGCGCAAGCTCCGGGCCACGGAATCCTCCTACGCCATCTTCTTTTCCCAGTGCGTGGTCGGCTTCTGGCTCATGCTCATCCCGGCCAACGTCCTGCCGTCGGACATCGGCATCGGTGGCGGCTTCATCCTGCTGGGCATCGGCGTCACCGCAGCCATGGGCCAGCTGCTCATGACCTATTCCTACAAGGCCCTCTCGGCCTCCCAGGGATCCGTCATCGCCCTGGTCACCCCGGTGGCGAACATCGCCATCGGCATGGCCGCCTTCGGGGAGACCGTCACCACCGTCAGCGCCGCGGGCATGGTCCTCGTCCTGACGTCCTGCCTGCTGATCGGCCTGGAAAAAGAGCAAAAAAAGAGGCCGCAGGGTTCTGCGGCCTTGGCAAGCGCTTGAAAGAGAGGCCGGAAAAGGCCCCTATTCGCAGTTGTCGGAGGCGGGAGTGGGAAAATCGATGCGGACCTGCTCCTCGCCATCGGCGCGTTCGACGATCTCGCCGATGACCCAGGCGTCCTGCTTCAGGGCGCCCAGACGGTGCACCACATCCACGACCACGTCCTTCTTCACGACCATGATGTAGCCGATGCCGGTGTTGAAGATCTGCAGCATCTCCTCCCAGGACAGCTTGCCCTCGGAGCGCAACCACTCGAAAACCGGGGGCACCTTCCAGGAGCCGAAGCGGATCTGGGCCGTCACGCCCTTGGGCAGGACGCGCACGATGTTGTCGTAGAAACCTCCGCCGGTGACGTGGACCATGCCGTGGATTTCCCAGTCGCGCATGACGTTGCGCACGGCCTCCACGTAGATGCGCGTGGGCGTCAGCAGCACCTCGGCCACGGTCTTGTCCGTGCCGGGGAAGGTATCGTCGGGAGCGAGGCCGGACTGGGAGTAGAGCTTGCGGACCAGGGAATAGCCGTTGGAATGGACGCCCGACGAACCGAGGCCGATGATGAGGTCGCCCACACCGATGCTCGACCCGTCCACGACCTTGTCGTTGTCGACCATGCCCACGCAGAAACCCGAGAGATCGTACTCGCCCTCGGCGTAGAAATCCGGCATCTCGGCCGTCTCGCCGCCGATGAGGGCGCACTGGGCCTCCTTGCAGCCGTCGACGATGCCCTTGATGACGGCCTCGGCCTTGTCGATGTCGAGCTTGCCGGTGGCGAAATAATCGAGAAAGAAGAGGGGTCTTGCGCCCTGGACGATGATGTCGTTGACGCTCATGGCCACCAGGTCGATACCCACGGTGTCATGCCGGTCGAAGAGGAAGGCGAGCTTGAGCTTCGTGCCGACGCCGTCGGTGGACGCCACCAGCACGGGGTCGTTGAACATGGACATGGACGGCTTGAAAAGGCCGCCGAACCCGCCGATATCGTTGACAACGCCCTTGGTGTAGGTCGATGCGACAAGGGACTTGATGCGGGACACGAAGGTGTTCCCCGCCTGGATATCAACCCCTGCATCCTTGTAGGCCTTGTCTCGCTGGGACATGTACATCTCCTTGTTTCTTCGCCTTCGACGAGCTATGCGTATTGAAAATCAATTTCACCGGAGGCCACGTTGCATAAACTCGTGACTGGTCCAAGTAAAGCAAAAACCCGCGCCTTGGCAAGGCTGGTCCTGGCCCTGGCCTGCTGCGCGGCGTGGGCCGCGTGGGCGTCGGATATCGTCATCGAGTCGGGCGAAGGCAAGGACACGGTCATGCAGGTCGGGCCCGGAGTCGGCAGCGACGAAGGCGACGGGAACATGCGCATCGAATCGGACCCGGACAACGGCACCCTGATGCAGATCACGCCCCCGCCCCGAAACGACGACGCGCAACAGTACGAAGGGCCGATCATCATCGCCCCGGAAATCCGTACGAGGGGAAGAAAATGACAACACCTGCGCTGCTTTGGCGGCCACTCAAGAACGACACGGTGCAATGCCGGCTGTGCGCACACTTCTGCCGCATCGGGGCGGGAGAAACCGGAAAGTGCGGGGTGCGCAGGAACGACGGCGGACAACTCTTCTCCCTGTCCCACGACAGCATCGCGGCCCTGAACCTGGACCCGGTGGAGAAAAAACCCCTCTTCCACTTCCTGCCGGGCAGCACGACCCTGTCCCTCGGCACCCCAGGCTGCAACCTGGACTGCGCCTTCTGCCAGAACTGGTCCCTGTCCCAGCCGCCCCGCCAGGGCCTCCCCGTCGAGGGGCGGGCCATCCCTCCAAAAGAAATCGTGCGCATGGCGCACACGTCCGGCGCAGCGTCCATCGCCTACACCTACTCCGAACCGACCATCTTCTTCGAGCTCATGCTCGAAACCGCGACCCTGGCCCGCCGGGACGGCCTGGCCAACATCATGGTCAGCAACGGCTTCCAGAGCCCCGAGTGCTTAGACGCCCTGGACGGGCTCATCCAGGCCGCCAACATCGACCTCAAGTCCTTCCGCGACGAGTTCTATCGCGACGTCTGCGGCGCCCGTCTGGGGCCCGTGCTCGAAAACCTCGCGCACATGAAACGGCTGGGCTGGCATCTGGAGGTCACGACCCTGGTCATCCCGGACGAGAACGATTCCGACGCGGAGCTCAGGGACATCGCCCGCTTCCTGCGCACGGAACTGGGCGCGGACGTTCCCTGGCACGTCTCGCGCTTCCATCCCTGCCACCGCATGATGAACCACCGGCCCACGCCCCTGGACACCCTGAAGAGGGCCTGGGACATCGGCCGGGCCGAAGGGCTGCACCACGTCTTCGTCGGGAACGTCCCGGGGTCGGGGCTGGAAAACACGGTCTGCCCCGGCTGCGGGAAGACGGTGGTCGAGCGGTCGGGTTTCACGGTGCAGCGCAACAGGCTGCGCCAGGGGGCATGCCCGGAGTGCGGGCAGGAGGTCATCCGGAAGGAGTGGGCCGGGATGCGGGAGCAGGGGCGCTAGAACTCGATTCCCCGCCGCGCCTTCCCGCCTTGGGCGTAGATGTGTTTGACCTCGGTCACGCTGGAGACGATGTCGGCCAGCTCCGTGACCCAGTCGGGCGCGCCCCGGCCGGAGAGAACCAGATGGCAGCCCAGCTCGCGGCAGCGTTCGATGAGGGCGCGCACCTCGTCTTCGAGCAGCAGCCCGTGGTTCAGGGCGTAGAGGGTTTCGTCGAGGATGAGCATGTCCACGCCCCGGTCGAGCATGTCCCCGGCCCAGGCCAGCAGAGCCTCGGCCTTCCGGCGGTGATCCGGAAACTCCGCGTCGCGGAAGAATCCGGCGCCCGAAGCCAGGAAGCGCTCGCCCAGCAGGTCCGCGAGCATCTTCTGCTCCCCGGCCTGGCCGTCCTTCTTCATGAACTGCCCGAAGGCCACCCGCAGCCCCTGCCCCAGGGCCCGCACGGCCTGCCCCACGCAGGCCGTGGTCTTGCCCTTGCCGTTGCCCGTGTAGACGATCAGCACGCGTCCGCCTCGGGCGCCGACCTGCCGGTCAGCCGGGCCACGCTGGCGCGGACCTGCTCCAGGATCTCCTCCTCGCCCTCGACCTTGCCCCCGAGCATGAGCACCCGACCGTTGCAGATGGTCGTGTCCACGCAGGCGCTGCCCGCTCCGTAGATCAGGTTCGAGACAAGGTTGTGGCCCGGAACCATGCGCAGATGGTTCAGGTCCACGAGGATGCAGTCCGCGAGCATGCCCGTGGCTATGCGCCCGGCGTCGAGGCCGTACATGCGCGCGCCGTTGACCGTGGCCGCGTCCAGGGCCTCCTGGGCCGGAAAGACCGTCGGGTCCATGGCCGTGACCTTGGCCATCAGGGACGCCACCTTGGCCTCCTCGACCATGTCCAGGTTGTTGTTGGAGGAACAGCCGTCGGTGCCCAGGGCCACGCCCACGCCGTGGGCCCGCATGGCGGCGTAGTCGAACCGGCCCGAGGCGAGCTTCATGTTCGAGACGGGGCAGTGCACGACCTGCACG
This sequence comes from Desulfomicrobium sp., assembly GCA_024709365.1. GTDB lineage: Bacteria > Desulfobacterota > Desulfovibrionia > Desulfovibrionales > Desulfomicrobiaceae > Desulfomicrobium. The sequence continues at coordinate 23,824 of JANJWV010000023.1, forward strand.
CCGTTTTCGGCCAGCAGGGCCATCTCCCGGTCCTCCACCCAAATGGCGTGGGCCAGGCTCAGGTTGGGCGCCAGAAGGCCCAGGTCGTGCAGATACTCCACGGGGCGCTTGCCGAAGCGGGCCAGACAGTCCTCCACCTCCTTCCTGGTCTCGGACAGGTGGGTATGAATGAGCAGGCCGTGCTCCCGGGCGTAATCCCGGAGCCAGCACAGGGAATCGGGGGACACGGTGTAGATGGCGTGGGGCCCGAGGATGAAGCGGATGCGGTCGGAGCAGGACGAGCTGGCCGCGTGCAGCTCCATGACCTGCCGCTTCATGGTTTCGGCCCGGCCCTTGTCCTCGAAGTCGAAGAAGGCCGCGGACAGGGCCGCGCGCATGCCCATCTCCTCAACGGCCCGGGCCGTGCCCTTCCAGTGCCAGTACATGTCGGCGAAGAAGGTCGTGCCGGACTTGATCATCTCCAGGCATGCAAGCTTCGCCCCCCAGTAGATGTCGTCCTCGGTCAGCTTGGCCTCGAAGGGCCAGATGTATTCGGACAGCCAGGTGTGCAGCTCCATGTCGTCGGCGTAGCCGCGGAGCAGGGTCATGGCCGCATGGGTGTGGGCGTTGTGGAAGGACGGCAGGATCGCCTTGCCCGAGCCGTCGATGACCACGTCGGCCATCGCGTCGACATCCGTGCCGATGGAGTCGAAGCGGCTCCCCTTGATGAGCACGTCCACCACCTCGCCTTTCAGGCGCACTTTTCTGATCAGTATGCTCACGGGCACCTCCGATGTTTGGAGGTACCTGATAACGGCATCGCTACGGCGTTGTCCATAGAGAGCCCGCAGTACTCGCCGCACGGGAGGAGTTGACAGTTTTGTGGCCGGGGCTATTCTCTTTTGCCTCAGGCTCGTCTATGATTTGCAACACAACGTTCACACAAGGGGCCCCGATGAAAACGACCGACACCACCGCGTCCTCCGGCAAAGGCGCACTCTCCACGCTGCGGGGCAAGATCGCCGCGGCCGTAACGGGCCTCGTCGCCCTCAACGCCCTGTGGGTTGGCTGGACGCTGCTGTCCGCCTGGGAGTCCCTGCCCCCGGTCACGCGCATCGTCCTCGTCGCGCTCCTTGTCCTGGCCGGGGCTGCCGGCGTCTTCGCCATGAAGGCGCTGCAGCGCGAGGCCGCCAGGGGCGTGGCCGAGATCGGCGCCGTGTTCCAGAACCTCCAGGGTCAGGAGGCCGACCTGTCCTGCACCATGCAGCACGTGGACAATCCGGACCTGCAGCACATCTCCACCTGCTACAACGCCTTCCTGGGCAGTGTGCGGGAACTGGTCGAACGCATCAGGAAGATGGGCATCGACATCGCCCTGGACAGCACGCGCATGGCCAAGTCCGTTTTCGACACCCGCATCAAGACGTCCCGCCAGGGCACCATCGCCGAAGAAGTGGCCATGGCCAGCAACGAGGCCAACACGGCCATCGCCGAGATCGCCCAGAACACCCAGTACGTGGCCGAGAAGACCACCAGCAACCTGAACACGGCCCACAGCTCCCACGCCGAGCTGCAGGACGTCACGGACAAGATCCACAGAATCAACGACATCGTCGAGTCCTTCCGCAACACCGTCGACGACCTGGGCAAGAGCTCGGCCAACATCCTGAGCATCGTGACGATCATCAACGGCATCTCGGAGCAGACCAACCTCCTGTCCCTGAACGCGACCATCGAGGCGGCCCGGGCCGGCGAGCACGGCAAGGGCTTCGCCGTGGTGGCCGAGGAGGTGCGCGAACTGTCCAGACGCATCAAGCCGGCCACGGAGGAGATCTCCAACAACATCGCGGCCATGATCAAGATCGTCGAGCGCACCCAGGCCGAGACGGCACGAATTCTGGACTACGCCCGGGACACGGACAGCGTGGTCACGGCGGCCACGGAAAACTTCCAGCGCATGATCGGGGATTTCGAGACGGCCAACGACCAGCTCATCAAGATCGCCGCCGCCATCGAGGAGCTCTCGACCAACAACAGCGACGTCGTGCAGAAGGTCAACAGCATCAACGCCTTGAGCCAGGAGATCGCCGCGGACATGAACGTCTCGGCCACGTCGGTGGACACCCTGAACGGGGTCACGGAACAGATGCTCGAGCTCGTGGCCCGCTTCAAGACCGGCGAGGGGAAGTTCGACGCCGTCATCGCCACGGCCAGACAGTTCCGCGACGACTACCAGGGTCGCATCCAGGCCATGAAGGACCGCGGGGTCAACGTCTTCGACACCCAGTACAGGCCCGTGCCGAACACCAACCCCCAGAAGTTCCTGACGGCCTTCAGCGAGATATTCATCAAGGAGATGCAGGCGGTGGTGGACGAGAACGTCAAGAAAATCCCGGGCACGATCTACTGCCTGGCCATCGACCGCAAGGGCTACCTGCCCGTGCACCACGGCGCCGTATCCCAGCCCATGACCGGCGACCCGGCCCGCGACCTGCTGCACAGCCGGCACCAGCGCATCTACCAGAGCAACCGCACCGAGCAGCGCCGCTGTTCGCACACCGAGCCGCTGCTCCTGCAGACCTACATGCGCGACACCGGCGAGATCTTGAACGACCTGTCCATGCCCATCTACGTGGACGGCAAGCACTGGGGATCATTCATCATGGGCTTCGACCCCCGCAAGATGTTCGCCGACGGCGCCTGATCCCATTCCCGCACGGAAGGCCGGCCCGGCCGGCCTTCCTCACCCCTCCCGGCATTCCCCTCCCAGCCCCCGGTCCACGGTCACCAGAAAGTCCTGAACGTTGGTCAGCACCCCCCTGGCACCCAGCGACCCCCGGTTGGCCAGCTTGGTGGTCACGAAATCCGACATGTCCACGCAGTAGAAGTACACCGGCCGCACGCGCCCCTGCCAGACGGCGTAGGACGGGCTCAGGTTGCCCGTGGCGATGGAGTGCAGCTGCGTGGCCAGGGCGATGACCGTGGTGGCCTCGGCGGTCACGGCGCGCATGCGGGCCTGGGCCTCGTAGGAGCCGGCGATGGTTTCGGGCAGGGGACCGTCGTCGCGGATGGAGCCGGCCAGGACGTAGGGCACGCCCTTGGCGTGGAGGGCGTGCATGACGCCGTCGGTGACGAGGCCGGCGGCGATGGCGCCCTCGATGGAGCCGAGGCCCCGCACGGCGTTGATGACGTCGAGGTGGTTGTAATGACCCAGTCGCCGGCCCCGGCGGTGATAGATGTCCTGGCCCAGGGCCGAACCGAACATGCTCCCTTCGAGGTCGTGCACGGCCAGGGCGTTGCCAGCCAGGACGGCGTGCACGAAGCCGCGGCGGATGAGCCCGACCATGGCCCTGCGGGCATCGAAGTCGAAAACCACGGCCGGGCCGAGGACCCAGACGATGCGGCCGTGATCCCGCTCATGGCGCAGCAGGGCGTAAAGTTCGTCGTAGTCCACGGAAAAAGCGGTCTCGCGGCTGACGCTGCGGCGGAAGGAAAACTTTTCGGCGTCCTCCCCCGCAGCCCCGAACCCTTCGGTGTGCACGAAGATGCCGTCCTCGCCGTTCTCCCCGCGCCCCACGGCCACGGCGTCGCCCCGGCGCAGGTTGCGGAATTCGCGTACGGCCACGGCCTCTCCCTCACGCACGACGACGCAGTCCATGCGCGAATGCGTCGGCAACACCCAGTTGCCGGGCGAAAGTTGGATGTACTCCGGGAAGATGGATGTGGCGTGATAGTTTGCAGGCGCCACGCCGTTGGCCGGGGCCGGCTCGAAGCGCGCCACGGGGGCGTCCCGGAGTGTGGGGGCCGAAAAATCGGGTTCGCGGTATGCGGGCAGGGTGAAGTCCATGGGCACCTCCTGTGGGACACCCATAGCAGACTTCAAGCCTTTACGGCAACGCGCCCCGTGCAGCGCAAAGCTTCAGGAAGAATGCGTGCATCCGAGGGTCCGGCGTCAACTCGGGGTGAAACGCGGTGGCCAGCAGGTGCCCCTGCACGAGGGCCACGGGCCAGCCGCCGTGACGGGCCAGGACCTCCACGCCCGGCCCCGCCTCCACCACGCGCGGGGCACGGATGAAGACGCCGGGAAGTGGTCCGCCGCCGAGGCGCCCCGGAAGCAGGTCGGCCACGAAGCTCTCGCCCTGCCGGCCGTAGGCGTTGCGGGCCACGGCCATGTCCATGAGGCCGGCAAAGGGTTCCTCGCCCTCCACATACCGTGCCATCAGGATGAGGCCGGCGCACACGCCCCAGACAGGGCGACCCGCCCCGAAATCCCGCAGGGCCTTGTCCAGCCCGCCCCATGCGGCCAGACGGCGCATGCTCGTGCTCTCCCCGCCGGGCAGGATGAGTCCGTCCAGGCCGTCGAGCCCGCCGGGCGTGCGCACCAGTTCGGCCCGCACGCCCAGGGTCGCGAGCATTTCCCGATGCTCGGCAAAGGCCCCCTGCAGGGCCAGGATTCCGATGCGCATCACCAGCCCCGGCCCGCGAACCTGCGTTCTCCGTCGAGGCTGCGCGCGGCGACGCCGGACATGGCCCCGCCCAGGTTTTCGCTGATGCGGGCCAGGGTCTGCGGGTCGTCGTGATGGGTCACGGCCTCGACGATGGCCCTGGCGCGCCGCGCCGGGTCGGCGCTCTTGAAGATGCCCGACCCCACGAACACGCCGTCCATGCCGAGCTGCATCATCAGGGCCGCGTCGGCCGGGGTGGCGATGCCGCCGGCCGCGAAATTGACCACGGGCAGCCGCCCGAGCTCCCTGACCTGCCGGACCAGTTCCAGGGGCGCGCCGATCTCGCGGGCAAAGGCGACCAGTTCCTCCTCGGGCATGTGCCGCGCCCGCCGGATGCCTTCGCGCACGGCGCGCGCGTGGCGCACGGCCTCGACCACGTCGCCCGTGCCGGCCTCGCCCTTGGTGCGGATCATGGCCGCGCCCTCGGCGATGCGGCGCAGTGCCTCGCCCAGGTCACGGCAGCCGCAGACGAAGGGCGTCCTGAAATCCTTCTTGTCGATGTGGAAGGCCTCGTCGGCCGGGGTCAGGACCTCGCTCTCGTCGATGAAGTCCACGCCCACTGCCTCGAGGATGCGGGCCTCCATGAAGTGGCCGATGCGACACTTGGCCATGACCGGTATGGACACGGCCTCCATGATGCCGCGGATCATGCCCGGGTCCGACATGCGGGCCACGCCGCCGTCGGCGCGGATGTCCGCCGGCACGCGCTCCAGGGCCATGACCGCGCAGGCCCCGGCCTCCTCGGCGATGCGCGCCTGCTGCGGATCGACCACGTCCATGATGACCCCGCCCTTGAACATGCGGGCCAGACCGGTGTTGAGCAATTCCTGTGTTTCCTGGTTCATGTCGTCCTCCCTGTGGATTGGACCGTCCTTGAACCAGCGGGGGCGGAAAAAGACAATAGCGGATTAATGCGGACGGAACATGGAGAAAAAATCCATATTCAGGATGCGCCCAGGGACAGCAGGTAGGCGCGCAGGTTCGCCCGGCGCGTGTCCAGGCCGAGCTTGCGGCGGATGCCGTGACGGTGGGTGTCGACGGTGGAGGTGCCGACCCCGAGGCGGGCGGCGATTTCCTTGGTGGACAGCCCTTCGCGGATGAGGTCGGCCACGCGCAGCTCGGCCGGGGTCAGATCCTGACAGGCCGTGGACAGGCGATGTCGGAAGGGGTCCGTCAGCTCCTGCAGGCCGTGCCTGATCTCGGCCGCCAGAGGCTCGGCCTCCCCGCGGCAGGCCGCCTCCAGCCGCTCCAGGGCCGGCAGGATGCGGCGGCGGACATTGGCCAGCACGGCCCGCTCCAGCTCCTCGCGATCCTCCGCGCGCTTGCGCAGCAGGACCTCGAGTGCGACGTTCATGCCGCTCAGCTCGGCCGTGCGCTCGCGCACCCGCTCCTCCAGCTCCTCGCTGTGGCGGGCCAGCAGGGCCTCCTCGTTCTTGCGCGCGGTGATCTCGGCCAGGGTGCCGACATAGCCGAGCAGCTCCCCGCCCGCCCCGTGAACGGGCCGGGTCTGTTCCTCCACCCAGCCCGTGCGGCCGCTGGGGCAGACGTAGCGGTACTCGGCCCGAAAAAGCGCGGCGCCCTCGGACACGGCCCGCGCACGCTCCCGCAGCAGTCCCGGCAGGTCTTCGGCGTGAACGGTCCTGGCCCAGCCGTCGCCCAGGGCTTCGGCTTCGGAGAGCTCCATCATTTCGCAGAAGGTCGTGTTGACGAACACGCACTTGTCCTGCGCGTCGTCGAAAAAGATGCCCAGCGGCGACCCGTCCACCAGGACGCGCATCCTCGCGCGCAGGCTGGCCAGTTCGGATTCGAGTTCCCGCAGGCGGGCGTCAGGAGTCCGCATTGCCGTCCCCCTCCCCTCCGGAAACACGATCCCCGCACAGGCCGACCCGGCCCAGGACCGCCAGCAGTTCGGACTGCCCCACGGGCTTGGCGATGTAGTCGTCCATGCCGGCGGCCAGGAACTTCTCCCGGTCGCCGCTCATGGCGTAGGCCGTCATGGCGACGATGGGGATTCGGGATTTCGCGCCGAGGGAAGAGTCGCGCCTGATGGCGGCCGTGGCCTTCACTCCGTCCATGACGGGGAGTTGCACGTCCATGAGCACGAGGTCGAAGTCCTCCCGGCGCAGCATTTCCAGGGCCTCGCCCCCGTCCCCGGCCCGCGTGACCATATGTCCGGCCTTTTCGAGAACCCGGCCGGCCGCGAACATGCTCACGGGGTCGTCCGCCACCAGCAGGATCCGCAGACCTTGCGACGGCCGGTCGCAGGCCCGGGGCGCGGGGCGGGGGGCCCGGGGGCCCCCCCCCCCCCCCACCGGCCGGGGAAAACACAAGATAGGGCCCGCGGGCGGCCTGTGCACCCACAGGCACCACCCCCAAAGAAACAAACACCCCCCCCCGAATGACCAGCCCAGG
>JANJWV010000046.1 GCA_024709365.1 Desulfomicrobium sp.
ATCAGGTCGGCCTTGGGGTCGTCCGATTCGCGGATGACCTTGATGACCTTGTCGATGTCGAGCAGGATGGCCTGCCGGCCTTCGAGGATGTGGATGCGCTTTTCGGCGGCGCTCAGGCGATGCCGGGTGCGGCGCTCGACGGTGGTCAGCCGGAAGCGGCACCACTCGGCGATGATCGAGTACAACGAGGCCTGGCGCGGCGCACCGGCGACGCCGAGCACAGTGAGGTTGATCGAGGCATTGGTTTCCAGGCTGGTGTGGGCGAGCAGCAGGCGGACCATCCCGATTCGGCCGAGGTCGATTACACGGGCATCCCGAGCGTCTGCTTCAGTCTGCCGCCTCTGGCGAAGGTGGGATTGCTGGAAGCCGAGGCCCTTGAGCGCGGCCTGGAATTCAAGGTCAAGGAGACCGATCTTGCGGACTCGTTTTCGTGGAAGCGGCTGGGTGAATCCGCCGGCAGGGCGCGGGTGCTCGTCGACGAGCGAAACGACCGCATTCTCGGCGCGCATATTCTCGGGCACAACGCCGAGGAGATGATAAACCTCTTCGCGCTGATCGTCCGTCAGGGAATTCCCGTCTCCAAAGTCAGGGATACCGTGTGGGCATACCCCACCTGCGGGTATGAACTGAAGTACATGGTGTGAGGGAGACGGCAGGGAAGGCCGGCCGCTTGAGTGGACGGCCTGCCCCTGTGGAGCCGCGTCCATGGACGCCCAGGATCTCCCGTCAAAAGGATCGAGTGACAGCGGCTTGCGTATCAATTCGGCTTCGGCCGGGATCGCAAGCCGCTTTTGTCCTCCGCCACCGCCAATTCAGCGCGCCATCCGGATAAAATCCTCCCCAGCCTTGTATCCAGGCAATAATGGCCTTATGTTTCTGGCATGACCCATGACAGTTTGATCAACGCAGCCCGAGCAGGCGGCTTGCTGACCGTGCTCTTCATTCTGGCCCTCGCCCCTCTTGTGCTGGCGCAGGAGACGGTCGCGGAGCGGAACCAGGCCTATGTCCTGACCGTCGATGACGCCATCGGCCCCGCCACCCGCGACCACATCACGCGCAACATCACTCGGGCCGAGCGCGAAGGCGCCGGGGTGGTCGTGCTGCGCATGAACACCCCAGGCGGCCTTGACGCCTCCATGCGCGACATCATCCGCAAGATCCTGGCCTCCGAGGTGCCGGTGGTGACCTGGGTCGCGCCGGCCGGGTCCCGCGCGGCCAGCGCCGGGACGTACATCATGTACGCCAGCCACATTGCGGCCATGGCCCCTTCGACCAACCTCGGCGCGGCCACGCCGGTGCAGATCGGCGGCGGGGACAGCGGCCAGGACAAGCCGCCCTCGTCCTGGAAACGCGCCTGGGAAGAACTGCAGAAGAGCGGAAACACGACGGATGGCGAGAACGCGACGGAAGACCCGGAACACCTGCCCGGCGACGCCATGGGACGCAAGGTCGTCAACGACGCGGTGGCCTACATCAAGGGCCTGGCCGAGCGCCATGGCCGCAACGCCGAATGGGCCGAACGCGCGGTGCGTGAGGCCGTCAGCCTCACCGCGTCCGAGGCGCTGGAGCGGAAGGTCATCGATGTCGTCGCCGCCAGCCTGCCGGAACTGCTCACCGCCATCGACGGGCACGAGGTGCGCATGGACAACGGCACGCGCGTCCTCGAAACGGCCGGCCTGACCCCGGTCGAGATCGAGACCGATTGGCGCACCGAGCTTTTGGCCATCATCACCAACCCGACCCTGGCCTACATCCTGCTGATGGTCGGCATCTACGGACTGATCCTCGAAGGGTACAATCCGGGCTCCCTGGTGCCCGGCGTCATCGGCGGCATCTGCCTGCTGCTGGCCCTGTACGCCTTTCAGATCCTGCCCGTGAACTACGCGGGGCTGGCGCTCATCATGCTCGGGCTGGCGCTGATCGTGGTGGAGCTGTTCGTCCCGGCCTTCGGCATCCTCGGAATCGGCGGCATCGTCTCGGTGGTGACCGGCTCGATCATCCTCTTCGAGGGGGACATACCCGAATTTCGCATCAATCTGGCCGTGATCGCCGGCATGGGAGCCGTCTCGGCCTTGATCTTCGGCGGCATCGTCTGGGTTGCCGCCCGCACCTTGCGCAAACCGAGGCCAAGCAGCCGCGAGGCCATGGCCGGACTCGAAGCCGAGGCCATTCAGGACTTCATCGACGGGTTCGGACGGGTGCACCTGCGGGGCGAAGACTGGGCGGCCCGCTCGGAGCACCCGATCCGGCGGGGCGACAAGGTCCGCGTCATCACCATGGAGGACGAGGGGCTCGTCCTCGCCGTTACCCCGACGTCAGCCGGCAACGACAAACAGTAAAAGGAGAACCGCATGAATTTCTATTATCTGCAATTCGTGTCCTTCGGCGTCATCCTGCTGGTAGTTCTGCTGTACTATACGATCAAGATCCTGCGCGAATACGAACGCGGCGTGGTCTTCACCCTCGGCCGGTTCGACAAGGTCAAGGGGCCGGGCATGATCATCCTCATTCCCTTCGTACAGCAGATGGTGCGGGTCGATCTGCGCACCGTGGTCATGGACGTCCCGACCCAGGACGTCATCTCCCACGACAACGTCTCCGTACGGGTCAACGCCGTGGTCTATTACCGGGTCATCGATCCGGAAAAGGCCATCATCGCCGTCGAGCACTTCATGGAAGCCACCAGTCAGCTGGCCCAGACCACCTTGCGCTCCGTGCTCGGCAAGCATGAACTCGACGAGATTCTGGCCGAGCGCGACAAGCTCAATGAGGCCATCCAGAAAATTCTCGACCGCCAGACCGACGGCTGGGGCATCAAGGTCAGCAACGTGGAAATCAAGCACGTCGATCTGGACGAATCCATGATCCGCGCCATCGCCAAGCAGGCCGAGGCGGAACGGCAGCGGCGGGCCAAGGTCATCCACGCCGAAGGCGAGCAGCAGGCCGCGCAGAAGCTGGTGGAGGCGGCGGACAAGCTGTCCGAAAGCCCGAACGCGATCCAACTGCGCTACCTGCAGACCCTGGGCGAGATCGCGGGCGAAAAGAACTCGACCATCGTCTTCCCGGTGCCCATCGACACCCTGAAAAACCTGCTCGGCGGAAAGTCCTGATCCGCCTTCGACAAGCAGGCAACGCCACGCGGGAGGGGCGGAAATGTCCGCCCTTTCCCCCGCATTCGGTCACGGTTTGCAACACTGCAGGATGACAAAGATTATCAATCCCCCTTCTGCCCTGCTTTGAGCTTCGCAATTCGATTTCAAACCCACCTGAACCATAGCGCGTCAATTCGGAGCTTGACGATCCGATATAATTGTGCGCTAGTTTCCCCCATCAACTCACAGGCATGACGCCTCTGCAGCCCATGTTGTCGGCTGCGCAGGCGCGGGACGCACGGAGCCCTCGCCTTGATGGGCAAGCCCTGCACACGAGATCGCACCGCCGCCAGAGCGGCATCCGGAGGACGCATGAAGATAGTTTCCCTGGCTACGAGCCTGAAGAAGGGTACGCGCAAGACCAGAGTGGACGAACTGCGTTTGGTCGAGGACCACGGGGTCGAAGGGGACGCTCACGCCGGGCCGTGGCATCGGCAGGTGAGCTTCCTGGCAGCAGAGCAGATCGCGGGCTGCGTCGAGCGGGGCCTGAGTGTGGATTTCGGTGATTTCGCCGAGAACGTGGCCAGCGAAGGCGTGGACTGGAAGACCCTGCCTTTGGGCACGCAGGTCAATCTCGGCGACGAGGTGCTGATCGAGATCACGCAGATCGGCAAGGAATGCCACAAGAAATGCGCCATCTACTACCAGGCCGGAGACTGCATCATGCCCCGCGAAGGCGTTTTCGGGCGCGTTCTCAAAGGCGGCACCGTCCGCGTGGGCGACGCGATCAGGATTGGCTGAGCCCTGCCGGACACAAGCCCTTCCGACTTCAACGAGTGACGGTTCCCCGGCCGCGCTGAGCGCTTCCGCCAAGATCGCCCCACTCCACCGGGGATGCGCGCACCGCCATCCCCGGCCGTTCCACGACAGGGATGAACACGGCGCATGACGCGCATGCGCCGTTTCCCCCCGGACATGCAGTCCGGCGACAATCCGTCATGCATCAGGACTTGTCGCCAGCGCGAAAACTTCCGTCCTTTCCGCAAATTTCAAAATAAATTCCATAATTGGCTACATTAAGTAGCGCCTCGCCCTGTCGCCCCAACCTCCTCGTCTTCCTCCCACTCAAATCAATCAAGTTCATACCACCAAATCGCCATTAATGACGATAAAAGACATATTTATCTTGTTTCTCGTCAATAATTACGATATAAATGCGCCTATCCTGGAGGACGCACACGATGAAAATCGACGGATTGTTCACGGACGAAGCCATTCTGGCGGAGTTGGGCGGACGGCTTGCGCAGCGTCGGCTGGCGCTTCAGCTTACGCAGGAAATGCTGGCGGAACAGGCGGGCGTTTCGAAGCGTACGGTGGAGCGCATCGAGGCGGGGGCCACGGCGCAGATGTCGACGCTGATCCGGGTTCTGCGCGTCTTGGAACTCCTGGACCGGCTGGAAACGCTGGTTCCCGAGGCCGGCCCCCGACCCATGGATCTGGTCAGGCTCAAGGGCAAGGCACGCCAAAGGGCCAGCGGCAAGCGCCAGACCGCGCATGCAGGGCCATGGCAGTGGGGTGACGAATCGTGAGCACGACAGCGGTGGTCAATCTTTGGGGGCGCACCATCGGAGCGGTGTCGCTCGAAGACGGGGCCGCGACCGCGACGTTCGAGTACGACAGGGCGTTCATCAGGAGCGGCATAGAAGTGGCCCCGCTGACGATGCCTCTGTCCGGCCGGCTCTATGCCTTCCCGGCGCTGCGGCCGGAGACGTTCCACGGCCTGCCCGGACTGCTGGCGGATTCACTGCCCGACCGGTTCGGCAATGCGTTGATCGATGCCTGGCTTGCCAGGTCCGGCCGTCTGCCGGAATCGTTCAACGCGGTGGAGCGTCTCTGCTATACGGGTTCGCGCGGCATGGGGGCTCTTGAATACGCACCGGCAATCAGGACGGGCCTGTCCGGAGCATCCCGTGTCGAAGTCGGCAATCTGGTGGAACTGGCTTCGGAGATTCTGACCCATCGCGACAATCTGCACGGCTGGCTCGATGAGGACGGCAAGGACGCGGCGCTGCGCGACATCCTGCGCGTCGGGACTTCCGCGGGCGGGGCGCGGGCCAAGGCGGTGCTCGCCTGGAACCCGCAAACGGGCGAGGTCCGTTCGGGCCAGGTCAAGGCCGGCAGCGGGTTTGAATACTGGCTGATGAAATTCGACGGGGTCAGCGGCAACAAGGACAAGGAGTTGGAAGATCCGAAGGGATACGGCGCCATCGAGTACGCCTATTACCGAATGGCCGTCGACGCCGGAATCGCCATGAGCCCGAGCCGCCTGTTCGAGGAGAACGGACGACGCCATTTCATGACGAAACGGTTCGACCGCCTGGATGGCGGACGCAAGCTGCACATGCAGTCCCTGTGCGGCATGGCGCATTACGACTTCAACCAGGCCGGCGCATACGGCTACGAGCAGGCGCTGCAGGTCTTCCGCCGACTGGGATTGCCCATGGCGGCCATCGAGGAGCAGTTCCGGCGGATGGCGTTCAATATCGCCGCCCGTAACCAGGATGATCACGTCAAGAACATCGCTTTTCTGATGGACCGGTCGGGCGCATGGTCCCTCGCACCGGCCTTTGACATGACCTTCAGTTACCAGCAGAGCGGAACATGGACGGCGAGCCATCAAATGACCATGAACGGCAAACGGGACGGCTTCACCCTGGATGACTTCAAGGCGTGCGCACAAAGCGCGTCGATGAAGCGCGGACGCGCGGAAACGATCGTTGCCGAGGTCCAGGCCGTAGTTGCCCGCTGGCGGGATTACGCGGACGAGGCGCGGGTGAACCCGGCTCAGCGCGACAGGATCCAGGCCGCGCTGAGAGCGGAGGCCTTTCGATGAGACCCGCCGAACATGCGCCGTCAATCCCGGCAGATTTCAGGGCCGCATCTTTCAGTGACAGTCCCCCGACCGTGCGGAGCGCTTCCGACAAGGCCGCCCCACCCCACCGGGGATGCGCGCACCGCCATCCCCGGTCGTTCCCCGACAGGGATGAACGCGGCGTATGACACGCCTGCGCCGCTTCGCCCCGGACATGCAGTTCGGCAACAATCCGTCATACATCAGGATTTGTTGACAGCGCGAAAAAATGGGCTGTAATGCCCTTCGTTGCAGATCATGTCCGTGCGGCCCCACAGGCGTCCGGGTTTTTCCGGCCGCCGGCCCCGGCGCATGTTCCCGCGTCCCGCACTGCACGAACCGGGAGGGTTCCATGAGTCCCGAATTGGCCAAGCCTTTCATCAACGCGACCAAGCACGTGCTCCTGAACACCGCGGCCCTCGAAGTCATGGCGGGAAAGCCCTACGTCAAGCAGGACAGGTCGGCTTCGGGCAGCGTCTCCGCCCTCATCGGCATCACCGGCGACTGCCGGGGCATGTTCGCCATCTCCTTTGACCGCAGCACCGCCGTGCATATCGTCCGCCAGATGCTCGGCGACGCCATCGAGGACATCGTGCAGGACGTCCAGGACGCCATGGGCGAGATCACGAACATGATCTCCGGCCACGCCCGCCTGGGCCTCGTCGACATGGGCCTCAAGCTGCAGGGTTCCACCCCGTCCGTGGTCATGGGCGACAACCACACCATCTCCTACCGCGCCTCGTCCAGGGCCATCGCCATCCCCTTCTCCTGCCAGGCCGGCTCCTTCACCCTGGAGTTCTGCTTCGACTAGCCCCCCTGCCGCCGCCCTTTTCGGATTGCCGCGCACGAATCGGATATCCTTCGCGCATGGAAGCCGTTAGATGACGTTGCAGACGCGACGCATCCGGACGACATCCATAGACTCAAGCACCTGAAGAGGCACGCCGTGAAGAACGACGCATACGCATCCGAAACCGACCGCTGGCGGGCCGTGGCCGAGCGCGACCCGCTGGCCGACGGGGCCTTCGTGTACGCGGTCCTGACCACCGGGATTTACTGCCGGCCGCACTGCGCATCGCGCCGGCCCAGGCGCGAGAACGTCCGCTTCTTCGACACGGGCGGCCAGGCCGAGGCCGCGGGCTTTCGCCCCTGCCGGCGCTGCGCCCCCGATGCCGAAGCCGCCCCCGACCGTGCGGCCGAGGCCGTCGTGCGGGCCTGCGGCCTGATCGATAGCGCCGAGCGCCCCCCGTCCCTGCGGGAACTGGCCGCGGCCGTGGGCCTGAGCCCGGCGCACTTCCAGCGACTCTTCAAGAGGCGCCGCGGCGTCAGCCCCAAGCAGTACGCACAGGAGAAACGGCTGGAGCGCGTGCGCGGCGCCCTGCGCCAGGACGGCAGCATCACGTCCGCCGTCTATGCCGCGGGCTTCGAGTCCGGCAGCCGTTTCTACGAGAACGCGGCGGGCGCTCTCGGCATGACGCCGTCGGAATTCCGCAGGGGCGGCGAAGGCGCGACCGTGTCCTACGCCATCGCCCGGACCTCCCTGGGCCTGGCCCTCATCGCGGTCACGGACCTCGGCGTCTGCCGCATCGACTTCGGCGACGACCCGGAAACCCTCGCCGCCCGTCTGCGCGAAGCCTTCCCCAAAGCCCGGCTGCAAACCGCGGACCCGACCCTCGAAGACCGCATCGCCCAGGCCCTGGCCTGCCTGGAGGAGCCGCAGCGCGCCGCGGAGCTGCCCCTGGACATCCGGGGCACGGCCTTCCAGCGCCAGGTCTGGGCCGCCCTGCGCGCCATCCCGCCGGGGGCGCGGACGACCTACACGGAAATCGCCCGGCGGATCGGCAGGCCCGCAGCCGTGCGCGCCGTGGCCAACGCCTGCGCGGCCAACACCATCGCCGTGATCGTGCCCTGCCACCGCGTCCTGCGCGGCGACGGCGGCCTCGGCGGCTACCGCTGGGGCCTCGACCGGAAGCGGGCCCTCCTGGAACGCGAAGCGCAAAGGGGCGAATGATCTTGCTGCGGCGCGCGTTCTCCAGCCGCACCCCGGCACATCGCTTGCTCTCCTGACCCGCAGAGGAGACAACGCCATGCTATTCTTACAATTTTGGAAAGGAAGAGCCAAACCCGACGATACCCCATCCGCCATCTCCACTACGGCGCCCAGCGCCTGCACCGACGCGGCCCTGCTCGACGCCGTGGCCGGGGCCATCGCCCTGCAGCGGCTGGCCGCGCCCCTGGACGACATGGGGACGCGGCTCAAGGCCACGACCGAGAACGGACTGCGGCAGGTCGCTGCCATCGGCGGCCATGCCGGCGCCGTGGCCGAACGCGCGGGCACCGTCGAGGGCCACGCCAGGCGTCAGGCCGAGGTTGCGGAGGAGGCTTCCGCACTCATGGCCCGCCTGGAAGCCCGGCTCGGGGAGGTCGAACGGCGCGTGGGCGAGCTGTCCGCCGCCATGGCGGAACTGCTCGGCTTCGTCGCCACGGTCGAGACGCGCACCAAGGGCATCGGCTCCATTGCCCATGCCATCCGCGACATCGCCGCCTCGACCAACATGCTGGCCCTGAACGCGACCATCGAAGCCGCCCACGCCGGGGCGGCGGGCAAGGGCTTCGGGGTCATCGCCAACGAAATCCGCAACCTGTCCCACCAGACCATGGACGCCACGGCCCGCGTCGACAACCAGAAGGACGACATCGAGAAGAACGTGGCCGCCATGGTCGAGGCCGTGCGTCGCGTGGAGGCCCTCGTGGGCCGGATGAACGAGTCCATGGCCGACTGCCTGGAGGATGCGCGGGTGGCCAGGCCCTGCGTCGAGGAGGGCGGCGTGCTGGCCGCGGACCTGAACGGCCAGAGCCGGGGCATCGTCGAGGCGGTCGGCGCGGTGCAGGAGAGCCTCGCCTCCCTGCACGAAGGCAGCGCCTCCCAGGCGGCCGAAGCCGAGTCCCTGGCCGATCACGCCAGGCAGGTCAACGAGACCTCCGAAAGCCAGCTCGCGGCCGTGGGCCGTCTGCGCTTCGCCGCCCACGAACGGGCCCGGCGGTCCGTCGAAGAACTGGTCCGGGGCGACGACGTGCGCGGCATGGCGCGCCCCCGCGTGGAGGCGGCCCTGCGCCGCGCCCTGGCCCAGGGGCTCTTCGAGCTCCTCTACGTGACGGACGCCAAGGGGCGCCAGATCGTCGACAACATCGGCCTCGTCGCGACCGCCTACGGCGATACGGGGCTGGGCAAGGACTGGTCCGGACGCCCGTGGTTCCGTCATCCGGCCGAGAAACGGGAGATCTACGTTTCGGATTTCTACCGTTCGGCCGCCACGAACGCCTACTGCCTCACGGTTTCGGCCCCAGTCCTCGACGCCGCCGGGAACCTTGCCGGCGTCCTGGGCGCGGACGTCGATCTCGGCAGGCTTGTCGAACTGGCACGCACCGACCAGTGCCTGCAGGCCGGATCTTGACGTTTTTGCAAGACGGAAGACCGGAATTTGACGAAATGGTTCATCATTCCGGCCTTCTTCGCCCGGAGCTCCGGGGCAGGCCAGCACGGGAGTTGCCCATGACCGGGGTTGGGGGTAGTTTCAGGACATGAACGGCCCACACCCCGAAGCACGGCATCCCATGGACGGGTTTCCACAGGTTTGCTTCATCAGGAATTTCTGCACCAACCCCAATGTCGTCATCGGCGACTACACCTATTATGACGATCCGGATGGACCGGAGCGGTTCTTCGAGAACATCCTGTACCATTTCGACTTCATCGGGGACAGGCTCATCATCGGCAAGTATTGCTCCATAGCCAGGAAAACCACCTTCATCATGAACGGCGGGAGCCACGCTCTGGGCTCGTTGTCATCATACCCGTTCTTCATTTTCGGTTCGGGCTGGGAAGCCGGCGAGCCGGAAGCGCATCTTTCGCCCCCGGTGAAGGACACGCGGATCGGGAATGACGTCTGGATCGGCTACAACGCCACATTTCTTCCCGGAGTCCACATCGGGCATGGGTGCGTTGTCGGCGCACAATCCGTGGTGACCAAGGATTTCCCCCCTTACAGCATCATTGCCGGGAATCCGGCGCGGCTGATCCGGCCCAGGTTCGGGGAGGAGGTCATCCAGGGGTTGCTGGAAATCCGCTGGTGGGATTGGCCCCCCGACAAGGTCACCAGGAACCTGAAAGCCATCGTCGGGTCCGACCCGGAACTGCTCCGCGTGGCGACATGACCGGCGCGCGGACGACGCAGGCCATCCTGGCGGAGTCGAATGGCGCTCGGCGCACTTTCCTTCCGCACGCATGACGGCCCTCCCGCTTGAGGCCCACCGGACTGCCGAGGGCGGCCAGTGCGCATCGAACGCCGAACAGTCGCCGTTGGCGGCCGGACCGGCATCCCGGCAGGCAGCTTCCCCCGGCCGCCTTGATCATTGCCGGACGGGCTGGTATTTTTTTGAACCGTGACACTTCCTCGCGTTCCAGCCCGGATGCGGATCAGGAGAACATCCCCCGATGACCGCTTTCCCGACCCTTCCGACCATCTCCGCTGCCTGGGCGGCCTCCCCGTGGACCACCCGCCTGGAGGAAGCCGGGCCCTTCGCCATGACGATCGCCCCGTGGGTCGCGCTCATCGCTGTGGTGGTCGCGGCCATGGCCTTCCTGACCTCCCGTCGCGGCACGGAAAAACGCGCGACGCGGAAAATACGCAAACTCATCGGCACCCTCCTCGACCCCGCCACATACCGCCAGTTCCATGATGTCGCCTTCCAGACCCGGGAGGGCGCCGTGCACATCGACCATGTGCTCGTCTCCCCTTTCGGCGTGTTCGTCATCGAAAGCATGGACGAGCGCGGCGAGATCGCCGGCAAGGCCTTCGACCCGGACTGGACCCGCACGTTCCGGAGCGACACCACCAAATTCCCCAACCCCCTGCGCCCCAACTTCAACCGCAAGCTGGCTCTGGGCAACCTGACGGGAATCGGGGAGGACAAGCTGTTCTCCGTCATCGCCTTCACGGACGAGGCCAGATTCGCCCACCCCATGCCCGACAACGTGACGCGGGGCAAAGGGCTTGCGGACTACGTCGCCTCCAGGAACACGCCGATCCTCGCCGCGAGCGACGTTGCGGCCGTCGCGGCCCGGATCGCGGAAACCATGTCCAGCCGCCACGCCGCGCCGAGGCCCCGGGCCGGGCAGGCCGGACCCAAAGGACGGACGGGCCCGAGCCACCTGCGCTTCATGAACCTGCTGAAGTTCGCCGCCATGGCCTCGGTCCTGGCTGGCGGGGCCCATGCCCTGCACAACACGACGCAATTCCCGGACATGCCCTTCAATCCCGTGACCTGGTTCACCGGCGAGACCCCGTCCAAGGCCGTCGTCACGCGGAAGCAGACCATCCGCACCGACGCGGCGCCGCAGTCCGACGCCTCCGGCATCCTCAGGATCACGGCTGCCAGGGACACGTCCCTGACCCTGGTCGATGAGCAGACCGGAAAAACGGTGCTGAGCCTCGAACTCAAACGTGGGGAATCGCGGGAAGTCGAACTGAGGAAAGGCCACTACACGGCCAGGATTCTGCAGGACGGCGCAGTCCGGACGCGCCGGGTCAGCTTCATCGCCGCCAGGGGAGCCCTCGAACTCTAGGACCGGGAAGAGCGCGGTGCATGGCCGGCCTCAGGCATCGCTTCCCCCGGCGCGCCGCCGCGCCTAAAACGACGACGCCCCGTTCCGGGTCATTGCGGAACGGGGCGTTTCAATTTCCGATCGGCGGCGAAGGGGCTCCCGGTCAGCCCAGCAGGTACGTCAGCAGCCCGAGTTCCACGGTTAT
>JANJWV010000060.1 GCA_024709365.1 Desulfomicrobium sp.
GGGCCCGTGCCGAAAAGCGCGCGTTGGCCCGAGGTGACCACGGACGTGGCCGTGGGGCAGATGCGCCAGATCGAGTTCCTGGCCGACGAGGAGAGCGACTGGGCCTTACACTGCCACAAGAGCCATCACACCATGAACGCCATGGGCCACGACGTCCCGACCATGATCGGCGTGGACCACTCGGGTCTGGCCCGCCGGATCACGAACCTCGTTCCGGACTACATGGTCATGGGCGAGCGCGGCATGGCCGACATGACGGAGATGCAGATGCCGCTGCCCGACAATTCCATCCCCATGATCGGCGGCAAGGGACCGTACGGCAGCGTGGAGATGGGCGGCATGTTCAGCGTGGTCAAGGTGCGCCGCGACCAGAAGAGAGGCGATTACTCGGACCCGGGCTGGTACCGGCAGCCCGCCGGGACGCGGGCCTACGAGTTTTCGGGCGACTTGGGCGAGCCTGCGCGCGATTTTTCGGCCGGCAACCCGTCCATGCCCGGGTTGCGGCAGGACGGCGGCGAAATCGAACTGAAGGTGCGCAAGCCTTCGAGTCACAGGCATGAATAGGAGCGGGGCACCAATGAAAGCGCGCATCGTTTCGATGATATCCGTGATATCCGCGGCGTTCGCATTCGCCATGGCGGCGCCGTTGGCCTTGGCGCCGTCCGCCGCGGGGACTTGGTTCGTCGTGGCCGCGGCGGAAAACGGCATGACCCAGGGCGAGGTGCGGCGGGTCGACGCCGGACAGGGCAAGATCACCATCCGGCACGGCGAGATCAAAAACCTGCAGATGCCGCCCATGACCATGGTCTTCAAGGTCAGGGACCCGGCCATGGTGGACGCGGTCAAGAAGGGTGACCGCATCCTGTTCAGGGCGGTGCAGGAGAACGGCGACCTCGTGATCACGGAGATCAGGCCCGCGCCATGAGGGGAGATGCCGGGGCGATCCGCTAGATGCCCGGAAGCAGGTAGTCGGCGTCCGCCGGGGTGACCTCGGCGCTTTTCCCCTGGGCCCCGATCTCGGGAAGGATGGAGACCGTGACCGCCTGCGGGGCCAGGCGGCGGATCTGGTCCGGCATGGCGGGCTTCCAGGCGTGGACCGAGCCGGTCATGACGACCATGGTCGTGCCGGGGCGGGTCCGCAGAAAGTCCAGGGCGTGGGCGGCCATGCCCGCGTCCCAGACGAGCTGGGCCTCGCAGAACCGCTCGAAGGCCCCCTGATGCCCGTCGGAGCCCGTGAAGCCCCGCAGGAACGCCTCGTAGTCGGGGTCCACGCTGCAGACGATGGGCGGCAGCAGGCCGATCTCCTCGGGCGTCAGGGCCGCGAAGCCCTGCCGCGCCACCTTGCGCGTGATCTCCCGCGGCACGTTCAGCCCGGCCATGGGGATGCCCCGGTCCCGGCAGTACAGAAACACCTCCCGGTAGGCCGGCCATTCCACCCCCCAGTTGCGCAGGAACGCCTCCCGCATCTCCTCTTCGGACATGCCTCCCGCAATCCAGCGGTCCAGGACGGGCTGCTCGCGGAGCTGAAACATCTCAAGGCCCACGCAGACCGCGTCCCCCGCTTCGTGCAGGCCCCGGATGACGGCCAGCTGGGCGGCGTGATGCCGCGTGTCGCCGTGGGATTCGCCCACCAGGACCAGATCGGCCCCGGCCAGGACGGGCAGGGCCTCGGCCAGGGCGATCTGGCGCGATGTCCGCAGGTCAAGGAGCTGGGCCGGGGCGTCGGCGCAGGCGGGGAGGCTGCCCAGGGCCAGGGCGGCCAGGATCAGGACGGGCAGGACGATTCCCGGCAACGGGGAACGTGTGGTCATGGCGCGAACTCCGCGATGAGAGGTGAACGGGTGACGGGCCACGCGCCGCGCAGCCGGTTCCGGCCGCGCTCGAAGCCCAGGTAGCTTTCCTTGCCGTAATGGGTGATGCGCCGCGCCGCGTCGATGACGGCCTCTTCGCCCATGCCTTCGCTGACGTGGAAGAGCGCGGTGACGCCTCTGCCCCCGGCGCCGGGCAGGGCGACGAAGATCGCGTCGAGGGCGTCGGCCTCGGGGCGCACGCCCGGGTCGAACCAGCTCCCGTCGGGCGTGAGGCCGTAGCTCGCTGGCGGCACGAGGAGCCGTCGCAGGGCGGGGCTGCGGGGATATCCGAAGAAGAGGATGTTGCCGGCGGAGACGGCCGCCGCAGCCTCCCGTTCGGTCAGAATGATTGCCTCCGCCTGGTCCAGGCTGGCCAGGAATCCTTCCACGGTGCCGCGCGACACGGCGCGCATGCCGTCGCCGACCACGACCGTGATGCGGTCGGCACCCTTGACGGAGTTGACGGTGGGCGGGATCTCCTCCGGGGCCAGCAGCCGGAAGACGTGGCTGTCCGGGTCCGCCACGAGCCGAAGGGGCTTGCGCGGCGTGGTCATGGACACGACGGCCTCGGGACCGTCGAGATGGACCAGCGTCTCGATGCCGCCGTCTTCCGTCTCCAGACGCACAGGGACGCGCAGGTCGAAGGGGCGGCCCTTCTGTCGGAGCACGGCGCGCACCTCCCACCCATCAGGCCTCGGGACACTCTCGGCATGCTCCAGGGCGAGGTCCGGCGCTCCCGGTTCGAGCACCCATTGCCGCAGGAAATGTTCGCGCTCCCGGGCGTCCCACCCCGGACCCTCGAAGGCGGCCAACATGTCGCGCCAGGACGCCTCCCTGAACAGCCACTGCCGGTAGAAGCGGCGCAGGCCCTCATGAAATCGCTCGTCCCCCAGTCTCTGGCGGATCATGTGCGCCAGGAACATGGCCTTGCCGTAGCCCACGGCCTGGGTGGCCGGGTCGATGCGGGAGATGAACCGGGCCAGGGGAAAGTCCCGCTGTCCCGCGGCGAGTTGGGCGTAGTCCCGCAGGGCGCGCAGGCGGTATTCCCTGGCGGCGCCTGGCGAAACCTCCTCCTGGGAGAGGTGGTCCGCGAGATAGGTCGTCAGCCCCTCGCTCCAGTTGCCGAGCGTGTAGTCGACCAGCACCCCGTTGCCCCACCAGCAGTGGGCCACTTCGTGCCGCAGGCTGGTCTCCGGGATGAAGGGCAGACGCAGGACCGTCGAGCCCAGCTGGGTATAGGAGGGCATGCCGTAGCCCGTGGGGAAGAAGTTCTCGACCACGGCGAAGTGCTCGAAGGGGTAGGGGCCGTGCAGGCGTTCGTAGGTGGCCAGATGCCTGGCCGAGGCTTCGAGGTAGGTCCGGGCCAGATCGGCGTTGCCGGGAAAGAGATACGTCAGGACCGGCGCCGAGCCCGTCTCCAGGCGCTCCATGACGTACGGCCCGGCCGAGAGGGGCAGGCCGCGGTCTGTCGGCCGGGTTTCCCAGCGCGAGACGGTGCGGCCGTCGACGTCGTCATGGCCGAGCAGGCGGCCGGAGGTCACGGCGAGAAAGCCTTGCGGGGTATCGACCTCCAGGCGGACCACGATTGCCCGGTCCGGCAGGACGGGGTGCCAGCCGCTGCCGCCCTGCAGGAAGACGCCGCGCGCGGTGATGCTCGCCGCGACTCCGGAGCCGGGGTTGTCCGACCCGAACTGTGGGGTGGGCACGGGTTCTGGGAAACGGCCCTCGTATTCAATGGACAGGCGCGCAGATGCCGCGGGGGGTGGGGCGGCCGCGAGGGTCAGCCTGCCGCCTTCGAAGGTGAACCGCATCTCCTGCCCGTCGAGGCGCACGGATCGCACCGACATGCGCGGATGCAGCAGGATTCTGGGAATACCGGACGTCTGCAGGTCGATCTCGCTTCGCGCCTCGATCCGTCCGCTGTCCGGATCCAGCACGACGCGCAGCTCGTGCGCGGGCACCGGCGTACCTCCCGCATGGGCCCGGGGCGCCGGGCCGCCCAAGGCCGTCAGGAGCGCAAGGGCCAGGCCTGCGGCGAAAATCGCGGCATAACGCCTGCCCGCGTCCGGGAGGCGGACCGGCCGGCGCGTTGCCGTCGGCGTTCTCGTCTCGGTCATGTCCGTTCTCCATGGCGGGGCGCCGGGCGCGGCGTCATGTCCCGCAAAATGTCCTGTATTCCGTGTTCGGCCTCGCGGGCGGTTCGGCGTAGGCGGCGTGGGCCGGGATGTCCTCGTAAGGTTTCTCCAGGGCCCGCAGGAGCCGCGTCAGGACCGATGCGTCCCCTTTCCCCGCCGCCTCCAGGGCCTCCTCCACGCGGTGGTTGCGCGGGATGACGGCCGGGTTGTGGGCGCGCATGAGCCGTCTGGCCTCGTGCAGGGGTTCGCGTTGCAGCTTGAGGCGCGCCTGCCATCTGTCGTGCCAGACTTTGAAGCCTTCGCCAAGGAAGAAGGGGGTGTCGGGCAAGGGGTCGCGGCAGAGGTCGCGCAGGGTGCGGGTGTAGTCCGCCCCTTCCTCGCGCATGAGCGCGAGCAGCGCCTGGGCCAGGTCGGCGTCGCCGTCCTCGTCGCCGAAGAGGCCCAGCTTGGCGCGCATGCCCGCAACCCAGAAATCGCGGAACACGGCCGGGAAGGTTTCGAGCACCGCCGTGGCCATCTCCACGGCCTGGTCCTCGCTGTCGTGCAGCAGCGGCAGCAGCGTCTCGGCGAAGCGCGTCAGGTTCCACTGGGCGATGGACGGCTGGTTGCCGTAGGCGTAGCGCCCCCCGGTGTCGATGGAGCTGAAGACCGTGGCCGGGTCGTAGGCGTCCATGAAGGCGCAGGGGCCGAAGTCGATGCTCTCGCCGCACAGGGACATGTTGTCGGTGTTCATGACCCCGTGGATGAACCCGACGTGCAGCCACCGGGCCACCAGGGAGGCCTGGCGGGCCAGGACCGAGGCCAGGAGGGCCAGGATGGGGTTCTCGGTCTCGCGCAGCTCCGGAAAATGCCGGTCGATGGTGTACTGGGCCAGGGTGCGAAGGTCTTCGCGGTTGCCCTGCGATGCGGCGTACTCGAAAGTGCCGACCCGGATGTGGCTGGCTGCCACGCGGGTCAGGATGGCCCCGGGCAGCCGGGTCTCGCGGAAGACGTGTTCGCCCGTGGCGACCACGGCCAGACTGCGCGTGGTGGGGATGCCCAGGGCGTGCATGGCCTCGCTGACGATGTACTCCCGCAGCATGGGCCCCAGGGCCGCGCGCCCGTCGCCGCGGCGCGAGAACCTGGTCCGGCCCGAGCCCTTGAGTTGGATGTCGAAACGCTCCCCTCCGGGCGTGACGTGCTCGCCCAGCAGGATGGCGCGCCCGTCGCCGAGCATGGTGAAATGCCCGAACTGGTGCCCGGCGTAGGCCTGGGCGATGGGCTGGGCGCCTGCGGGCACGCGGTTGCCCGCGAGGACGGCCGCCCCCTCGGCGCTGTCCAGGGCCGCGGTGTCGAGTCCCAGGGCGTCGGAGAGCGCATGGTTGAGGACAAGTAGGCGCGGGGCGGCCACGGGGACGGGATGGATCCGCTCGAAGAAATGTCCCGGCAGGCTCGCGTAGGTGTTGTCGAAGTTGAAGCCCAGGCCGGCCGGGGTGGGGGAGGTCGTGGCGCTCATAGGGTTTCCTTATTTTTGAGAATGATTACTGATTTTTTGTCGATCGCGCAATTGCGGGCGGGAAAGAAATCCGTCGCGAGCGTGGCGATCGCTTTTGAGCTTTGTCATTTTGCCGTAGTTCTGGCAGACAGATATGCAGAGTGGACATTTTGTCGAGTGAACGGGAACCCAGGAGGCGACCATGAATATCAAGGCCAGTCAGCTGATTGAGAAGATCCGGGAGATTCACCCGGAGATCGAGAGGAACGGCGTGCAGGTCACCTGCTATTTCGAGGACAAGACGGATTCCTGGGTGGTGGGATTGAGTTTTGGGGACCATGAACTGGAGACCCACCTGGACAAGGCGGATGCCGAGGACTGCCTGGGAGGACGAAAGTGCGTGCATCTGGGCGTGCAGATCGGGCGTTTCGTGGAGAACTACTGCCTGCGCGATGACGTCTGTCCCACCGGCGTCAGGAAGCAGGCGGACTGAGTCGGCCGTTTTCGGGCAGGGATGTTGGCCGGGTTTCGGAGCCGGGGGAGCCCGGAAGCTTCAGGACTGGCCGATGCCGTCGGAGAAACGTTGTATGACCTGCAGGAGATTGCCGATCTCGACAGGTTTGGAGATAAATCCGTTCATGCCGGCGGATGTGAAGGCATCCCTGTCGCTCGCCATGCAGTATGCTGTCATGGCGATGATGGGGATGTCGCGGTTTTCATGTCCCGCCTCGCCATTGCGTATGGCCCTGGTCGCCTCGACTCCGTCCATGACGGGCAGCTGTATGTCCATGAGCACGAGGTCGAAGGGATGGGTGCTTGCGTGGCGCAGTGCCTCGATGGCCTGCCTGCCGTCCTCCGCATGGCGGACCGACGCGCCCAGCTTCGCCAGGAGGCCTTTGGCGGCGACGAAACTGACCAGATCGTCCTCCACCAGCAGTATGTGAGTTCCGGCCAAGCGTTGATCCGGGGCAAGTTCGGATTCGGACAGACGTTTCGTCGGCGTTTCGGCGTAGTCGAAGGACAGGGAGAAATGGAAGCATGTCCCATTTCCCGGCTCGCTGACGAAGGAGACGCCTCCGCCCATGAGGGAAACGAGGCGTTTGCAGATGGCCAGACCGAGTCCCGCTCCCTGGTAGTGTCTCGTGTAGCCGTTGTTGATCTGCGAGAATGGCTTGAACAGGTCATGCTGTCTGTCCTCGGGGATGCCGATGCCGGTGTCGCAAATAGAGAAAAGGACCCTGCATTGCTTCTCGCAAAGCGGCGAGAGGGCGTGTGCCTCCAGAGTGACGGAACCGGTATGGGTGAACTTGAGGGCGTTGCCGACCAGATTGGTGAGAACCTGCTGCAATCTGGCTTCGTCGCCCATGACGCATGCCGGAATGGCCGGATCCATGTCGAAATTCAGGTCGAGCCCGTGGTTCCTGGCATACGGGGCGAAAAGTTCCGTGGTCTGTCGAAGCACGTCGTGCAGGTGCATGGGTGAGCGATACAGTTCCATTTTGCCGGCCTCGATGCGCGACAGGTCGAGCAGGTCCGACAACAGTCGGACGAGGCGCTTGCAGGATTGGATACCCGTCGCGGCATAGTCGGTTTGCTCCCCATTGAGGCCCGTCAGTTGCAGAACCTGCAGCATGCCCATGATGCCGTTGATCGGAGTCCTGATCTCGTGGCTCATGTTGGCCAGGAATTCCGACTTGGCCAGGCTCGCGGCTTCGGCCTCGCTCTTGGCCTCGGCCAGGGCGTCTTCGACCCGGGTCCGTTCGGCCATCTGGTCCCGCAGGGTCATGCGCATGGCGTTCACGCCCGAGGCCAGCGCGTCTATCTCGTCCCGCTTGGGGCCGGCGGAAGGGATGACCAGTGGGGTCTCCAGCCTTGACAGCTCGATGGCGCCGACAAAGGACGTGATGAGTTCGAGCCTGCGCGCGACCGACCGGCGGAAGGACGAGCTGATGAGCAGGGCGGACAGACACGCGCTTGTGATCTGGACGAGGATGATGACGATCATCGTCTGCCGGAGTTGGGTCAGCATCGCTTCCGGACCTGCGCTGAGGTGGACCGATCCGAGCCGGTACGTGTCGTTGCCCGCCTGCTGGACGAGTTCAAACTCTTTCTCGGCGATGACCTCCCGAGGCATGGCCCCCGCAGTTATGGTTTCCATGCCGTCGAGGGAGAGGCGCACGTGGGAGATGTGTCCCCGGCCGACAATGCCTTCGGCCTGGGCCTTGAGGAGTTCGACGTTGGCTGTCCAGGCGCTTTGGGTCAGGGCCCGCTTGAGCGAGTGTTCGATGTTTTCGAATTCTTCCCGAACCGTCTCCTGCGCCAGACGGTACTGGTAGCCTCCGAATGCGAGGCAGGCCAGAAAGGCCACGAAGAAGGACGCGGCGACGACCCGCAGCACAAAGGTTCTGCTCAGGGAAGATACTGTGTTGTGCTGGACTGGTTCGGCCATGAATCAGGGGAATTTCGGGGAAGCGCCGAAGATGCGCGCATGCGTCCCGTCGGCTTTCATGTTCCGCAGCGCCTGCGCCAGGCTTGGAGCCAGGGCCTCATGCCGTCGGTTCAGGTAGAGGAACATTTCCCTGGTGGCCAGCGGGGGCTCCTGGGCGACGGCGTCGTCCAGGTTCATGGTAGCCAGGTAATGCGAGCCTCCCCACCGGTCGAAGAGGACGGCGTCGACACGGTCGAAGCGCAGCAGGCTGAAAAGCTGCTCCGCGTTGTCGACTTTGGTGATGGTTGCGGCGGTCACGTTGTCTTCGAGGATCTTCCAGCCCGTGATGAACGCCACGTCGAGCCCGCGCAGATCCTCCCAGCTTCGGATGGAGAGCCCCTTGCGCCGGCTGAAGGCCATGAACTCGTAGACCATGTTGCTCTCTTCCACCTGGACCAGTTCGGGGTATTTGGCCGAGAGCCCGGCCACGCGGTTGATGTCCCCGTCCGTATCGCCGGACGCTGCGCTGATCAGCCCTCGTTCGCTCGGCAGGGTCACGAGGACGACCGGGGTGTCGATTCGGGCGAAGGCTTCCCTGATCAGGATGTCCAGCTTGCCGCTGCCGTCCGGGACGCTCAGGGGCGGAGCCACGGTGGTTCCGATGCGGATGGCGTCGTCGCTGAAGGCGGGTTGTGACACAAGGAGCGTCAGGAGGAGAAGAAGGCAGCGCATGAGCCGTCTCCCGGGCCGGGTTTACTCCGCTGAGGCGGTGCGTGAGTAGTGGTGGTTACATTCGTAACATGACATACAGTCGGCCAGTTCGAAAAGCCAGTCTCAATATTGGATAAGAACAATCCGGATGCGCCTGGGCGTCCCCGGCCGGAGCAGACGCGGGCGTCGGGTTTCAGGTGTCCTGGCGGTCAGGGCGTGGGGAAACGTCTGTATGCGGACTCGATCTTGCGGATGGTCCCGTCTGCCAGCATCTTGCGTAGCTCCGCGTTGAAACGGGGCACCAGGTCCGCGCGGCCGCGGGCCCTGGAGAAGCCCATGACCGTGCCCGTGTCGCCCGGAGTCCGGATTTCGAAGGGAGCCTGGATGACCTCGTTCATCTTTCCAGTGGCCAGGAGTTCGTAGCGTCCGGCCATGTTGTTGACGATGATGGCGTCGAACCTTCCGTGGAGAAGCATCTCGACGAGGCTTTCCATCTGCGGCGCTTCGACCTTGCCGATATCCGGGTCCCCGGCGAACGCCCGCGGGTAGACGAATCCCCTGATCATGCCGACGGTTTTTCCCCGCAGGTCCTCAAGACGCGCCGGGGTGAAGGGTGAGTCCTTGCGGGTGAAGAAGGTGTAGGCCGTGTCCGTTCTGTAGGGTTCACTCCAAAGCAGGTAGGCGTCCCGCTCCTGTCTGAGGCTCAGGCTCGTGGTCATGTCGGCCTGACCCGTTTCGAGCATGGCCAGGGCGCGCTTGAAGGGGACCAGCCGCACCGTCGTCGGGATGCCGAGCCGCTCAAGGACGCGCAGGGCGATTTCCATGTCGATGCCCGGCCCTGCCGGATCCCCCAGGGGCATGACAAACGGCGGGTAGGGGGCGTTGACCAGCACGAACTCCGCCGGCCCGTTTTCTTCGGACCGCGTGGTGACCGCGGTGAGGAGCATGCAGACAGTCAGTATCGCAACTCTGATCGAACCCATGCGTGTTTCGTGCTCCGTTTGCCCGTGCACAGTCGGGACGGGATGTTGCTTTCCGAGGATTGTGGTGTTTAAATGCCTTTTTCCCGATCCGGGCGCCGCTATTCTTTAGCAGGACCGGGAGGGGATGTCATCCCGCGGGCCCTGTCGGGGCCGTCCCGGAGGCCGGACGACCCTGTCCGTCAAGGAGATCGCATGTTGCCGGGCACGAAATTCCCATTATCCGACCTGGTCCGCTGCCGGAAAACGATGGCCTGGCTGCTGGTCATTGCGTTCTCTGCGGCCTGCGCGGATTACGCCATGAGCCGCCTGCTCGCGCGGCAGTTCCGTCAGGACCAGGAAAGTGCCGTGACCTTTGAGCTTGGGGCCTTTCGGGCCAGGCTGGAGGAGAGGATCAACACGAACCTCAACCTGGTTCACGGCATGGCGGCGAACATCGCCGTGCGTCCGGGCATATCCGCCAGGGAGTTCGACGATCTGGCCCGCGCCCTCATGACCACGAGCAATTCCCTGCGGAACATCGCGGCCGCGCCGGATTTCATCATCCGTTTCATGTACCCCCTGGAGGGCAACGAGAGGGCCCTGGGGCTCGATTACCGGACCGTCCCGGACCAGTGGGACAAGGCCCTGGCCGCCAAGGAAAGCGGCCGGATGGCCGTGGCCGGCCCTCTGAATCTCGTGCAGGGCGGTGTGGGCCTCGTCGCCCGGGTCCCGGTCTTCCGGCAGGGCGGTGGAGAGTTCTGGGGGCTGGTCTCGGCGGTCATAGATCTCGATACGCTGCTGGAGCTTGCCGGGGAGGGCGCCCTGGCCGCAAGGCTGGACATGGCCATGCGGGGCCGGGACGGCATGGGTCTGCAGGGAGCGGTTTTTCGCGGCAGGGACTCGCTCTTCGACGCTGACGCGCAGGCCGTGACCATGACCGTGTCCCTGCCGTCGGGGTCGTGGGCCATGGCGGCGGTGCCCCTCGGCGGGTGGGCCACGACTTCCCCATATGCCTGGGCGGTCCATGGGTCCGTGCTCCTGCTGGCCTTTGCCGGCGGCGTCGCCAGAATCCAGAGCAGCCGCAACCGGCTTTCCCTGGCCGAAAGCGAGAGCCGCATGCGTGCCATGAGCCAGGCCAGCCACGACGCCCTGGTCATGATCGACGCCGACGACCGCGTCACTTTCTGGAATCCGGCGGCCGAGGCCATGTTCGGCTATTCCGAGGCCGAGATGCTCGGACGGAGCATGCACGACGTCATCGTCAAACCCGTTCAGCTCGAAACGGCGAAACAAGCCATGTCGAGGTTCGCGAAAACCGGCGTCGGGCCGGCCGTCGGGCGCGTCATGGAGATGGAGGGTGTGCGGAAGTCCGGCGAAATTTTTCCGGTGGAGAGGTCGGTGGCCGCTTTCCAGCTCCGCGGGAAGTGGTTCGCCGTCGGGAGCATGCGAGACATCTCGGCGCGCAAGCTGGCCGAGCGGCGGCTGAACGAACTGGCCACCCTGGACGAGCTCACGGGCCTGGCAAACCGCCGCCATTACATGGCGCTGGCCGAAACGCAGCTCCGGCAGGCCATCCGCTACCGTCAGGACTTCTGCTTCCTGATGTTCGACCTCGATCACTTCAAGACCATCAACGACACTTTCGGGCACGATATCGGCGACGAGGTGCTGCGCCGCGTGGGGCACGTCTTGCGGCAGGTCATGCGCGGCACGGACATTTTCGGCCGCGTGGGCGGTGAGGAGTTCGCGGTGGCCATGCCCGAAACGGACATCGCCGCGGCCCGCACCGTGGCCGAGAGGTTGCGCGGGACGTTCACGGAGGTCACGGTCGATGCCTGGGGCAAGACCGTCGGCTTCACCGTGAGCATCGGCATCGCGCATCTGCAATCGCCGGAAACGCTGCTCTCCCAGCTCATGAAAAGGGCGGACCTGGCCTTGTACGAGGCCAAGCGGGGAGGCCGCAACCGGGTCGTCAGCGACGGGGAAATCGATGGGCCGGACTCCGCCTGATCCGTCCCAAGCCTTTTGCGCACCGCAGCCCGACTGTTTCGTCCAGCGCCCAGAATCATGAAATACAAAGGAGCCGCCATGCATGAGACCGCGCACCGCAATGCGACCATGGAGCCCCGGGACGAGCACAACCAAAGGCTTCTGTCCCTGGTCCACCCCCAAGACTGGACCAACCCCGCGCCCAAGCCCAGCTACAACCTCGTGGTCGTCGGGGCGGGCACGGCCGGGCTGGTTTGCGCGGCCGGAGCGGCCGGGCTCGGGGCCAGGGTGGCCCTGGTGGAGCGGGACTTTCTCGGCGGCGACTGCCTGAATTTCGGCTGCGTGCCGTCCAAGGCCCTGCTCGCCGCCGCGCGGGCCGTCGCGGCCGTGCGCAGAGCCGGTGAGTTCGGCGTGCGCGTGTCCGGGGAAGTGGACGTCGATATCGGGAAGGTCATGGAGCGCATGCGCCGGTTGCGGGCAGAGATCGCGCCCAACGATTCGGCCCGGCGCTTCCGGGACCTGGGCGTGGACGTGTTCTTGGGGCAGGGCCGCTTCCTGGACGCGCACACGCTGGAGGTGGGCGGGGCGCGCCTGTCCTTCGCCAAGGCCGTCATCGCCACGGGGGCGCGCGCCGCGGCACCGGCCATGGAGGGCATGGACGGACTGCCGTATCTGACCAACGAGACGGTCTTCTCCCTCACCAGCCTTCCCCGCCGGCTGGCCGTCATCGGGGCCGGCCCCATCGGCTGCGAGCTGGCCCAGGCCTTCGCCCGCTTCGGCTCCGAGGTGCTGCTGTTCGAGTCCTCACGTGGCGTCCTGCCCAGGGAGGACCGCGAGGCGGCCGCCCTCGTGCGCGCGGGGCTGCTGAAGGATGGGGTGAAAATTCTGGGCTGCGGCAAGAGCCAGAAGGCCTCGGCCCTCCAGGGCGGCGGGATCAGGCTGCAGTCGGCGGGCGAGGGCTGCGACGTGGTCGTGGACGAGGTGCTGGCGGCCGCCGGGCGAAGGCCCAACGTCGAGGGGCTGGGCCTGGAGGAGGCGGGGGTGGAGTACTCGGACAAGGGTGTCCGGGTGGACGACCACCTGCGCACCACCAACCCCGACATTTTCGCCGCCGGAGATGTCTGCTCACCCTACCAGTTCACCCATGCCGCGGATTTCATGGCCCGCACGGTCTTGCGCAACGCCCTGTTCCGGGGCCGGGCCAGGGCCAGCGCCCTGACCATCCCCTGGTGCACCTACACGGACCCGGAGCTGGCCCGTGTTGGGCTGACCGAGGCTCAGGCCCGGGAAAAGG
>JANJWV010000076.1 GCA_024709365.1 Desulfomicrobium sp.
CGTGACCGGCCGTGTCGAGCGCGGCATCGTGCGCGTCGGCGAGGAAGTGGAAATCGTCGGCATCAACGACACCCGCAAGACGACCTGCACGGGCGTTGAAATGTTCCGCAAGCTGCTGGACGAAGGCCAGGCCGGCGACAACATCGGTGCGCTGCTGCGCGGCGTGAAGCGTGACGAAGTCGAGCGCGGTCAGGTTCTGGCCAAGCCGGGCAGCATCACCCCGCACACGAAGTTCTCCGCCGAAGTGTATGTCCTGAGCAAGGAAGAAGGCGGCCGTCACACCCCGTTCTTCTCGGGCTACCGTCCGCAGTTCTACTTCCGTACGACGGACATCACGGGCGTTGTGACCCTGAACGAAGGTATCGAGATGATCATGCCCGGCGACAACACGACCTTCCATGTGCACCTGATCAACCCGATCGCCATGGAAAAGGGCCTGCGCTTCGCCATCCGTGAAGGCGGCCGTACCGTCGGCGCCGGCGTAGTTTCCGAAATTCAGGAGTAATCAATGCGCATCAATATCCTTCTTGCGTGTGGCGAGTGCAAGCGTAGAAACTACGCGAGCCAGAAGAACAAAAAGAACACGACTGCCAAGCTCGAGCTCAGCAAGTTCTGCCCTTTTTGCGGAAAGCACACCAAGCATCGCGAATCCAAATAGTCTCACGCGGGTGCCGTGAAGTCGGCACCCGTAGTGAAAATTTCCGACACGCAGGCCAGTAGCTCTAACGGTAGAGCATCGGACTCCAAATCCGAGGGCTGGGGGTTCGAATCCCTCCTGGCCTGCCACTTTATCTCCTAGCGATGGAAAAAATGAAAAAAAATGCCGAAACCGAAATGCCCAAACAGGGAGTAGCGCAGAAGTTTCAGGAACTTCGCGTTTTCTTTGAGCAGGCAAAAGTGGAACTGAAAAAGGTCGTCTGGCCTGACAAGCAGGAAACCATCAGTACCAGTTCGGCTGTTTTGTTGTTGGTCGTCGTCATGGCATTTTTTCTCGGCATCGTCGATTTGGTCCTGACCAAAATCATTGCTGCCATTCTGTCCTAGGTTTGGGGGCCTCATGAACGACGATCCAAAGGCTCGCTGGTATATCATTCACACGTATTCGGGGTTCGAGCAGCGCGTAGAGCAGACGATCAAAGAAATGATCCGCACCGGTCAGGCCAAGGGCCTGGTCGAGGACGTCATCGTCCCCACGGAAAAGGTCGTCGAGCTCATCAAGGGACAGAAGCGTACGTCCACCCGCAAGTTTTACCCCGGGTACGCAATGGTCAAGATGATCTTTACGGACGACTCATGGCACATGATTCAGTCCATTCCAAAGGTCACCGGCTTCATCGGCGGCAAGAGCCGTCCGGTGCCCCTGACCGACAAGGAAGCTCAGCGCATCCTGGCGACCATCGAGAGCAGAAAGGAACAGCCCAGACCAAAATTTCATTTTGAACGTGGCGATGATGTACGCGTGATCGACGGCCCGTTCGCAAACTTCAATGCCACGGTTGAAGATGTGAACTACGACAAGGGTAAATTGCGCGTCTCGGTTTCTATCTTCGGAAGACAAACGCCGGTTGAACTGGACTTTGTTCAGGTGACGAAAGGCTGATAATTTTTAGAGATGAGGTAGTGTTATGGCCAAAAAAGTAACTGCAATAATCAAGCTGCAACTTCCCGCAGGAGCTGCGAATCCCTCTCCGCCGGTCGGTCCCGCCCTGGGTCAGCACGGCGTGAACATCATGGAGTTCTGCAAGGCGTACAACGCCAAGACCATGAACGACAAGGGGATGATCATTCCTGTCGAGATCACGGTCTTCCAGGACCGCTCCTTCACCTTCGTCACCAAGACTCCTCCGGCCGCCGTCCTCCTGGTCAAAGCCGCCAAGCTGCAGAAGGGTTCCGGAGAGCCGAACAAGAAGAAGGTGGGCAAGGTGACCATGGCTCAGGTCGAGGAAATCGCGAAAATCAAGATGCCTGACCTGTCTGCCTATGATCTGCCGACTGCGTGCAAGACCATCATGGGTACCGCTCGCAGTATGGGAATTGAAGTGGAATAAGGGGAGAGAACTAGCCATGCCCAAGCACGGAAAGAAATTCACGAAAGCATGCGAGGCCATTGACGGCCTCAAGATGTACGATGTGGCTGAAGCTGTCGAGTTGGTTCTCAAGAGCTCCTTCGCCAAGTTTGACGAGACCGTCGATTTGGCGGTGAATCTGGGTGTCAACCCCAAGTACTCCGACCAGATGGTCCGCGGCGCAGTGTCCCTGCCTCACGGCCTGGGCAAGACGGTTCGCGTTGTAGCCTTCTGTAAGGGCGAGAACGAGGAGAAGGCCCGCAATGCCGGCGCCATCGATGCCGGCGGCGACGAACTGGTCGAAAAGATCAAGGGCGGCTGGCTCGACTTCGACAAGGCCGTGGCCACTCCCGACATGATGGGTCATGTGGGCAAGATCGGCAAGATTCTGGGCCCCCGCGGCCTGATGCCCAACGCCAAGACCGGCACCGTAACCCCGGACCTGGAGAACGCCATCAGCGAACTGCTGGCCGGCAAGGTCGAGTTCCGCGTTGACAAGGCCGGTGTGATCCACGCCCCTATCGGCAAGGTCTCCTTCGGTTCCGAGAAGCTTCTCGGCAACCTGCGGACCGTGGTCGACGCGCTGATCAAGCTCAAACCCTCCACCGCCAAGGGCACGTATGTGAAGGCCGTCTCTCTGTCTTCCACCATGGGCCCTGGCGTCAAGGTCGACGCCGCTTCCCTGCGTAAAACGGGAGAATAAGTTTCATAACAAGTAGATGAGTCAGAGAATGCAGGTGGACATTCCTTAATATCCTGCACAGACGGCTTTGGCTCATTCTGCCTAGCTATAGAGAGGTACGTGGTGAATAGGGCAGAAAAAGCAAAAATCATCGATGGCCTGAAGGAGAAGGCTGACAAGGCGAGCATCGCTATTGTCACGGACTTCCATGGGCTCAAGGTGGCAGAGCTGACTCCCCTGCGTGCAAAACTGCACGAGGCGGGGTGCGACTATCAGGTCGTGAAGAACACTCTGGCACGCAAAGCCTTCGAGGAAGGACCGCACGTCGTACTCAACGACCACTTGAAGTACAACTGCGCCGTGGCTTTTGGCTATGACGACCCTGTCGTCGCTGCGAAGGTCCTGGTTGAGTTTGCAAAGAAGAACGACAAGTTTTCTGTGCGTTACGCAAGCCTGGAAGGCAAGTTCCTGGAAGAGGCGTCCATCAAGGCCCTTTCCGAACTGCCCGGCCGCGAACAGTTGCTCGCGACTGTTCTGGGCACCATGAACGCCGTGCCGCAGAATTTCGTGTCTCTCTTTGCCAATGTGATTCGGGGGATGCTCAACGTGTTGAACGCCCTCAAAGACAAAAAAGAAGAATGAGCCAATTGCTACATATTTAGGAGGACAAAATGGCTGATATCACCAAAGAACAGGTTGTCGAATTCATCTCCAACATGACCGTGCTGGAGCTGGCTGGTTTCATCAAGGAACTGGAAGAGAAGTTTGGCGTTTCCGCCGCCGCCCCTGTCGCCGCTTTCGCCGCCGCACCCGTGGCCGCCGCTGAAGCCGCCGAAGAGGAAAAGACCGAATTCGACGTCATCCTGAAGGAAGCCGGCGCCAACAAGATCGGCGTCATCAAGGTTGTCCGCGCTCTGACCAGCCTCGGGCTGAAGGAAGCCAAGGCCAAGGTTGACGAGACTCCTTCCGTGATCCTCGAAGCCGCTGCCAAGGACGCCGCCAACGACGCCAAAAAGCAGCTTGAAGAAGCCGGCGCGAAGGTTGAAATCAAGTAGTTTTTTGCTTCTTGCCTGACTTTCCGTAAAGAGTGTAAGGGGAGAAAACCTCTTACACTCTTTACGCCTTTTTATGTAATACCTCGCTTCACGGGTTGCGCCCGCACCCGCATGAGGCTTTCATATATAGCAGCCTATCCTGGCTGAAACGCTTTGCCTGCCCAGCAACCTCCCATTTCCTGAGGGGAAACGATGAACAAACTGATCAAGAAATTCGGACGAATCAAAGATTCCATTGAGATCCCTCATCTTTTAAGCCTTCAGCTTGATTCCTACAACAAATTTCTCCAGACCGACGTCCCCCCCAGCATGCGCACGGACATCGGGCTTGAAGGCGTGTTTCGTTCTGTCTTTCCCATTCATGATTTCAACAAGACTGCCACCCTGGAATACGTCAGCTACGAGATCGGCAAGCCCAAGTACGACGTAGACGAGTGCATCTCCAAGGGCCTGACCTTCGAAGCCCCCCTGCGCATCAAGGTCCGCCTCGCCGTCTACGACGTGGACGAAGCGTCCGGCAGCCGCACCATCCATGACATCAAGGAACAGGACATATATTTCGGAACCATTCCCCTCATCACCCAGAAGGGGACGTTCCTGATCAACGGTACGGAACGGGTCATCGTCAACCAGCTCCAGCGCTCGCCCGGCATCATTTTCGAACACGACTCGGGCAAGACCCACTCCAGCCGCAAGATCCTCTACAGCTGCCGCATCATTCCCATGCGCGGCTCCTGGCTCGATTTCGACTTCGACCACAAGGACATCCTCTACGTCCGCATCGACCGTCGACGGAAGATGCCCGCCACGATCCTGCTCAAGGCCATGGGCATGACCAGCGAGGACATCCTGGCCTACTACTACGACAAGGACACCTTCCGCCTGGACGGGACCAGGGTTCTGCGCAAGGTCGAGGAATACAATTTCCGCAAGGAAGTGGCCCACGCGGACATCGTCGCCCCCGACGGCACCGTTGTCGTGGCTGCCGGCAAGGCCATGACCAAGGCCATGTGGCGGCGCATGATCAAGGCCGGTGTCGAGTTCTACGAGGTCCGTCCGGAATCCCTGGAAACTGAATTCGCCGCCGTGGACATCGTGGACCCGCAGACCGGCGAGGTCATCCTCCGTGCCGGAGATCCCCTGACCGCGTCCGCCGTCGAGAAGTGCCAGGCCGGCGGTATTACCGAGCTGAGCTCCATATTCTCCTCCGGCGCCGAAGTGTCCTCGTGCATGCGCGACACCCTGGCCATGGACAAGTGCGAGGACCTGGAAAGCGCCCAGATCGACATCTACAAGCGCCTGCGCCCCAGCTCCCCGCCGACCGCCGAGATTTCGGCCAGCTTTTTCGACAACCTGTTCCGCAACCCCGACTACTACGACCTGTCGCCGGTGGGGCGGTACAAGCTCAATTCCCGCCTGGGGCTGAACCTGCCCATCGACCACCGGACCCTGTCCAACGAGGACATCTTCCGGTCGGTCAAGAAGCTCGTCCAGCTCAAGGACTCCCATGGTCCGGCCGATGATATCGACCACCTCGGGAATCGTCGTGTCCGTCCGGTCGGCGAACTGGTCGAGAACCAGTACCGCATCGGCCTCGTCCGCATGGAGCGCGCCATCAAGGAACGCATGAGCCTGCAGGAAGTCGCCACGCTCATGCCCCACGACCTGGTCAACCCCAAGCCCGTGACGGCCGTGCTCAAGGAATTCTTCGGCACCTCTCAGCTGTCCCAGTTCATGGATCAGACCAACCCCCTGTCCGAGGTCACGCACAAGCGCCGCCTGTCCGCCCTCGGGCCCGGCGGTCTGACGCGTGAACGCGCCGGGTTCGAGGTCCGCGACGTCCATCTGAGCCATTACGGCCGCATCTGTCCCATCGAGACCCCCGAAGGTCCGAACATCGGCCTCATCGTGTCCCTGACCACCCACGGCCTGGTGAACGACTACGGTTTCATCGAGACCCCGTACCGCGTGGTCAAGGACGGGTACGTCACCGACGACATCCAGTACATGGAGGCGTCCACGGAATCCGGCCACATCATCGCCCAGGCCAACGCCATCTTCGGCGACGACAGGCGGTTCGAGAACCCCCTCGTCGAGGCCCGCGTCGAAGGTGAGTTCGCCATCGTACCCCGCGAGGAAGTGACCCTCATGGACATTTCCCCGGGACAGATCGTGTCCATCTCCTCGGCGCTCATCCCGTTCCTGGAGCACGACGACGCCAACCGCGCCCTCATGGGCTCGAACATGCAGCGCCAGTCCGTGCCCCTGCTCGTGACCGAGGAGCCG
This sequence comes from Desulfomicrobium sp., assembly GCA_024709365.1. Taxonomy (GTDB): domain Bacteria; phylum Desulfobacterota; class Desulfovibrionia; order Desulfovibrionales; family Desulfomicrobiaceae; genus Desulfomicrobium. The sequence continues at coordinate 6,090 of JANJWV010000076.1, forward strand.
CTGGTCGGCACCGGCATCGAGGGCAAGGTGGCCCAGGATTCCGGCAGCTGCCTCATGGCCGAAGGCGATGGGGAGATCATGTACGTCGACGCCGACCGGGTCATCGTCGCCTATTCCGGTGACCTCTATCCCGAGGCCGGCGGAGTTCGTTTCTACGAACTGCAGAAATATCACAAGTCGAACCAGAACAGCTGCTTCGGCCAGAAGCCGCGCGTTCAGGTCGGCGACAAGGTCCGCAAGGGAGTGGTCCTGGCCGACGGCCCCGCCATCGACGGCGGCGAGCTGGCCCTGGGCAAGAACCTGCTGGTGGCCTTCATGCCCTGGTGCGGCTACAACTACGAAGACTCCATCCTCATCTCCGAGCGCGTCGTGAAGGAGGACATCTATACCTCCATCCACATCGAAGAGTTCGACGTCTTCGCCCGCGACACCAAACTCGGGCCCGAGGAAGTGACCCGCGACATCCCCAACGTCGGCGAGGAGATGCTCCGCAACCTCGACGAGAGCGGCATCATCCGCATCGGCGCCAAGGTCAAACCCGACGACATCCTCGTCGGCAAGATCACGCCCAAGGGCGAGACGCAGCTTACTCCCGAGGAACGCCTGCTGAGGGCCATCTTCGGCGACAAGGCGCGCGACGTGAAGAACACGTCCCTCAAGGTCCCGCCGGGAATCGAGGGCACCGTCATCGACGTGAAGGTCTTCAATCGCCGCTCCGGCGACAAGGACGAGCGCACCCGCCAGATCGAGAATTACGAGCTCGAAGGCATCGACGTCCGCGAGCGTCAGCACGCCGCGGCCCTGACCGAGGCTACCCGCCGCAAGATCTGGGAAGCCTGCAAGGGCAAGAGCGTGGCCAAGACCATCATGGGCAAGCGCAAGGGCGAGGTTCTTCTCGAGGCGAACCAGCCCATCAGGGAAGACGTGTTCGCCGAGATCCCGTTGAAGAAGCTGGCCGGCGCCTTCGCCGCCAAGGAGGTCAACGAGGCGGTCAAGAACCAGCTCGATTACTTCGACCTGCAGCTCAAATTCATCAAGGACGTCTACGAGAACAAGCGCGGCAAGGTCACCGAGGGAGACGATCTGCCCCCCGGCGTGATCAAGATGGCCAAGGTTTACGTGGCCGTGAAGCGCAAGCTCAACGTCGGTGACAAGATGGCCGGCCGTCACGGCAACAAGGGCGTCGTGTCCAACATCCTGCCTGAAGAGGACATGCCGTTCTTCGCAGACGGTACACCCATGGACGTCGTCCTGAACCCCCTGGGCGTGCCTTCGCGCATGAACATCGGCCAGATCATGGAAACGCACCTTGGTTGGGCCGCCAAGACTTTGGGTCAGCAGATCGCTGCCATGGTCGCCGAGGGAGCCGCCATCGTGCGCAAGGAGATCAAGGACATCTTCGATTCGCGCGAAACTTCGGCCCTGATCGATTCTATGAGCGACGACGAGGTCCTTGAGGCGGCCCGGGCCCTGAACAAGGGCATCGTCATGAAGACGCCTGTCTTCGACGGCGCCGAGGAAAGCGAAATCTGGGGGCTGCTCAAGAGGGCCGGCCTGCCCGAGGACGGCAAGGCCCGTCTCTTCGACGGCCGCACCGGCGTCCCGTTCCACAACCGGGTCACCGTGGGCTACATGTACTACCTGAAGCTCCACCACCTGGTCGACGAGAAGATCCACGCCCGCTCGACGGGTCCCTACTCACTGGTCACGCAGCAGCCCCTGGGCGGCAAGGCGCAGTTCGGCGGACAGCGTCTGGGTGAAATGGAAGTCTGGGCCCTTGAGGCCTACGGCGCGGCCTATCTGCTGCAGGAATTCCTGACGGTGAAATCCGACGACGTGAACGGACGCGTGAAAATGTACGAAAAGATTGTGAAGGGATCCAATTTCCTCGAAAGCGGCATGCCCGAATCATTCAACGTCTTGGTCAAGGAAATGATGGCCCTGGGTCTGGAGGTCACCCTCGTCGAGGATGACCGCAAGCGTCCGCGCAAGAGATAGACCCTGCCTGCGGCAACGGATTTTCACTTCGACCACAGAATGAGGAATATACGATGAGTCTTGATGATCTTTTTACACAACGGGGCAGTGCGACCAGCTCTTTCAACAGCCAGAACCTGAAGGCGATCGGCATCAGCGTCGCTTCTCCGGAAAAGATCCGCGAATGGTCTTTCGGCGAGGTCAAGAAGCCCGAAACGATCAACTACCGCACGTTCAAGCCCGAGCGGGACGGCCTGTTCTGCGCCAAGATATTCGGTCCCGTGAAGGACTACGAGTGCAACTGCGGCAAATACAAGCGCATGAAGCACCGCGGCATCGTCTGCGAAAAGTGCGGCGTTGAGGTCATTGCCTCCAAGGTCCGCCGCGAGCGCATGGGCCACATCGAGCTCGCCGCGCCCGTGGCGCACATCTGGTTCCTGAAGTCCCTGCCTTCCAAGATCGGCACCCTGCTGGACATGACCATGGCCGATCTGGAGAAGGTGCTGTACTTCGATTCCTATATCATCCTTGATCCGGGTGAGACGACCCTGCAGAAGAAGCAGGTCATCTCCGAGGAGCAGTACTTCCAGATCCTCGACCACTACAACGACAACGCGATCACCGTGGGCATGGGCGCCGAATCCATCAAGATCCTGCTGCAGGAGATCGATCTGGCCAGCTTGCGTGTGGAGCTGCGCGAGGAGTCCCAGTCCACCCGGTCCCAGACCAAGAAGAAGAAGCTCGCCAAGCGGCTGAAGATCGTCGAGGCGTTCCTGGAGTCCGGCAACAAGCCCGAGTGGATGATCATGGACGTGATCCCGATCATCCCGCCCGAGCTGCGCCCCCTGGTGCCCCTGGACGGCGGCCGTTTCGCCACGTCGGATCTGAACGATCTGTACCGCCGGGTCATCAACCGCAACAACCGCCTGAAGCGCCTCCTCGAACTGGGCGCCCCGGACATCATCATCCGCAACGAAAAGCGCATGCTGCAGGAGTCCGTGGACGCGCTGTTCGACAACGGCCGCCGCGGCCGGGCCATCACCGGAACCAACGGCCGGCCCCTGAAGTCCCTGTCGGACATGATCAAGGGCAAGCAGGGCCGCTTCCGCCAGAACCTGCTGGGCAAGCGCGTCGACTACTCCGGCCGTTCCGTCATCGTGGTCGGTCCGTACCTCAAGCTGCACCAGTGCGGTCTGCCCAAGAAGATGGCCCTGGAGCTGTTCAAGCCGTTCATCTACTCCAAGCTCGAGGAGCGCGGTTACGCCAGCACCATCAAGAGCGCCAAGAAGATGGTCGAGCGCGAGGAAGTGGCGGTTTGGGATATCCTCGAAGAGGTCGTGCGCGAGTACCCCATTCTGCTGAACCGAGCCCCCACGCTGCACCGTCTCGGCATCCAGGCCTTTGAGCCCATCCTGGTCGAAGGCAAGGCCATCCGCCTGCACCCGCTGGTCTGTACGGCCTTCAACGCCGACTTCGACGGTGACCAGATGGCCGTGCACGTGCCCCTGTCGGTGGAGGCCCAGATCGAGTGCCGCGTGCTCATGATGTCCACGAACAACATCCTGTCGCCGGCCAACGGCTCGCCCATCATCGTGCCGTCCCAGGACATCGTCCTCGGCCTGTACTTCCTGACCGTGGAGCGTCCCTTCGAAAGGGGCGAGGGCATGATCTTCGCCGACCCGGAAGAGGTCATCTGCGCCTACGACGCCGGCCATGTGGAACTGCACGCCCGCGTCAAGGTCCGCATCGACGGCCAGCTCGTCAACACTACGCCCGGCCGCATCATCATCCGCGAGATCGTGCCCGTCGAGGTGCCCTTCGACGTCTACAACCGCGAGATGAGCAAGAAGGTCATCGGCCGCCTGGTTGGCGAGGCCTACCGTCTGGCCGGAACCAAGGCCACGGTCATTCTCTGCGACAAGCTGAAGGATCTCGGGTTCGAATATTCGACCCAGGCCGGCATCACCGTCGGCGTCAAGGACCTGACCATCCCGCCCGCCAAGTCGGGCATTCTCGACCGTTCGCACACCGAGGTGGCCGACATCGAGCAGCAGTACCGCGAGGGCATCATCACCCGCACGGAAAAATACAACAAGGTGGTCGACGTCTGGACCAAGGCGACCAACGAAGTGGCCGACGCCATGATGCGCGAGCTGAAGTACGACACCGTACCGAATCCGAACCAGGACGCGGCGGTGGAGCGCAAGCATGCGCTTCGCTGGCATGTGTCTTCGGCACCGGAGGAACGCTGCAACAGCTTCAACTCGGTCTTCATGATGGCCAACTCCGGCGCACGAGGCAACCAGGACCAGATGCGCCAGCTGGCCGGCATGCGCGGTCTGATGGCCAAGCCTTCGGGCGAGATCATCGAGACGCCCATCACGTCGTCCTTCCGTGAAGGCCTGACCATTCTGCAGTACTTCACCTCCACGCACGGCGCACGCAAGGGTCTGGCCGACACCGCGCTGAAGACGGCCAACTCGGGTTACCTGACCCGTCGTCTGGTCGACGTCGTACAGGACGTCATCGTCAGCGAGCACGACTGCAAGACCGTGGACGGCATCGAGCTGTCCCACGTGACCAAGAGCGGTGAGATCACCGTGCGCCTGAGCGAACGCGTGCTCGGCCGCGTGGCCATGTACGACGTCCTCGACCCCGATACGGGTGAGGTCTTCATTCCGGCCAACACCATCATCAACGAGGAGCTGGTGCAGGAGATCGAACGCCGCGGCATCGCGACCATCACCATCCGCTCGGCCTTGACCTGCAAGGCCAAGCACGGGGTGTGCGCGCTGTGTTACGGTCGCGATCTGGCACGAGGACACCTGGTCAACGTGGGCGAGGCCGTCGGCATCATCGCCGCACAGTCCATCGGCGAGCCGGGCACCCAGTTGACCATGAGAACGTTCCACATCGGCGGCACGGCCTCCAAGGAGATCGAGCAGAGCCGATACGAGGCCATGAACAAGGGCCGCATCGTGCTGTCCCGCGTGCGCACCGTCACCAACAGCCGCGGCGAGCGCATGGTTCTGGGCAAGAGCGGCCAGCTGCGCATCGTGGACGACCAGGGTGTCGAGCGCGAGAAGTACGCGCTGCCCTCGGGCGCCAAGCTGTACTTCGAGAACGGGGCCGAGGTGAAGAAGGGCGATCGCCTGGCCGAGTGGGACCCCTTCAACGAACCGTTCGTCACCGACGTCGAGGGTGTCGTCCATTTCACGGACATCATCGAAGGCCGTACGGTGCAGGAACGCATCGACGAGGCAACGGGCAAGTCGACGCTGACGGTCATCGAGTTCCGCTCGTCGAGCTTCCGTCCGGGCATCTCCATCTGCGACGAGAACGGCGTGTGCAAGACCAAGCCGGACACCGGGACCCAGGCATCCTACACCCTGCCCGTGGGCGCCATCGTCATGGTCAATGACGGCGACTCGGTCCAGCCCGGCGACATCATCGCCCGTAAGCCGCGCGAAACCATGAAGACCAAGGACATCGTCGGCGGTCTGCCGCGCGTCGCAGAACTCTTCGAAGTCCGCAAGCCCAAGGACCAGGCCATCCTGTCCGAAATCGACGGCATCGTGAGCTTCGGACCGGATTCCAAGGGCAAGCGCAAGCTCATCGTCGAGCCCGAAGTCGGCGAGGCGCGCGTGTACCTGATCCCCAAGGGCAAGCACATCAGCGTCGGCGAGGGCGACTTCGTCGAAAGCGGCGAACTGCTGACCGAAGGGACGCCGGACCTGCACGACCTGCTGAAGATCAAGGGCGAGAAGTACCTGGCCTTCTATCTGGTAGACGGCGTGCAGGACGTGTACAGGTTCCAGGGCGTGTACATCAACGACAAGCACATCGAGATCATCGTCCGCCAGATGCTCAAGAAGCTCTCTATTTTGGATCCCGGCGACACCGGTTTCCTCATGGGCGAGCAGGTGGACAAGATGCGCTTCACGAACACCAACGCCAAGTGCCTGGCCACGGGCCTGCAGCCCGCGGTGGCCGAACCCCTGGTTCTGGGCATCACCCAGGCGTCGTTGTCCACGGAATCCTTCATCTCCGCGGCATCGTTCCAGGAGACGACCAAGGTCCTGACCGAGTCCGCCCTGATCGGCAAGAAGGATTACCTCTACGGCCTGAAGGAAAACGTCATCGTCGGCAGGCTGGTCAATGCCGGCACGGGCTTCAGAGCCTACATCGAAAATGACATCATTGTTCCGGACCAGCCGGAAAGTCCCGACAAGTTCCTGGAGGATCTGGAAAAAGATCCATTTTTCATGGAACAGTAAGTTTGATCTGGCCAGAGTGTCGAGTTGACAAGGGGAGGGGAGTTCGATTATGAACCCCCTTCTCAAAAAGTTTATTCATGGAGTTTGAAATGCCCACTATCAATCAGTTGGTCCGCAAGGCGCGGGTCCTCCAGGTGAAAGGCACAAAAAGAGCCGCGCTGCAGGGATGCCCGCAGCGTCGTGGAGTTTGCGTGCGCGTGTATACCACGACGCCCAAGAAGCCGAACTCAGCTCTTCGTAAGGTCGCGAGAGTGCGACTGACCAACGGAATCGAAGTGACTTCGTACATCCCCGGCGAAGGGCACAACCTGCAGGAGCACTCCGTGGTCATGATCCTCGGCGGCCGTGTCAAGGATCTGCCCGGTGTCCGCTACAAGATTATCAGAGGTACGCTGGACGCGGCCGGTGTTCAGGATCGCCGGAAGAGCCGCTCCAAGTACGGAGCCAAACGTCCTAAATAGGTACAAGGAGATTGACGTATGCCTCGCAAGGGAGCCACGCCGAAGCGTGAAGTGCTGCCGGATCCGAAGTACGGAAGCCGGGTGGTCACAAAGTTTGTGAACCAGATGATGTATGACGGCAAGAAAAGCGTTGCCGAGAAGATATTCTATGATGCCATTGAAGAGCTGGGGAAGCGCACTGACAGCGAGCCTCTGAAGGCCTTCGAGCAGGTTATCGAGAAGGTTAAGCCGCAGATGGAAGTCAAATCCCGTCGTGTCGGCGGCGCCACGTACCAGGTTCCCATGGAAGTTCGCCCGGCCCGCCAGGAAGCCCTGGCCATCCGCTGGCTGGTGAACTACTCCCGCACTCGCGGCGAAAAGGGCATGGTCCTGCGCCTGGCTGCTGAATTCCTTGACGCTTTCAACGATCGCGGTGGTGCCATCAAGAAGCGTGAGGACACCCACAGAATGGCCGAAGCCAACAAGGCCTTCGCGCATTACCGCTGGTAAAAGAGGTTCTTTTCGTGTCTAAACGAGTCCCAATAGAAAATCAGCGCAATATCGGTATCATGGCCCACATCGATGCGGGCAAGACCACGACTACCGAGCGTATTCTTTATTATACCGGTGTCTCCCACAAGCTTGGCGAGGTGCATGACGGTCAGGCGACCATGGACTGGATGGAGCAGGAGCAGGAGCGTGGCATCACGATCACTTCCGCTGCAACAACCTGTTTCTGGCGCGATTGTCGGGTCAACATCATCGATACTCCCGGCCACGTCGACTTCACCGTTGAAGTGGAGCGTTCGCTCCGCGTTCTCGACGGAGCCGTCGCCGTTTTCTGCGCCGTCGGCGGTGTCGAGCCCCAGTCCGAGACCGTGTGGCGCCAGGCGGACAGGTATCGTGTCCCCCGCATCGCCTTTGTCAACAAGATGGACCGCTCGGGCGCTGATTTCTACCGAGTCGTCGACATGATCAAGGACCGTCTCAAGGCCAAGCCCGTGCCGCTGCACCTCCCGATCGGTTCCGAGGAGAACTTCCAGGGCCAGATCGACCTCGTGCGCAAGGTGGCCCTCTTCTATGATGAGGCTTCCAAGGGCGAGTCCATCGACGTGCGCGACATTCCCGAAGACATGATCGACCTTGTCGACGAGTGGCGCATGAATCTCGTCGAGGCCATCGCCGAAGAGGACGAGAGCCTGCTCGAGAAATACCTGGGCGGAGAAGAGCTTCAGCCGGAAGAGATCATGGCCGGAATCCGTTCCGCGACCATCGGCATGAAGATCTGTCCGGTCATCTGCGGGTCCGCGTTCAAGAACAAGGGCGTTCAGGCTCTTCTCGACTGCGTTGTGGACTACCTGCCTTCCCCGGTGGACATCCCGGCCATGACGGGCACCGATCCCGACACCGGGAACGAGATCGTCTGCGAATGCTCCGACGACCTGCCTCTGAGCGCGCTGGCCTTCAAGCTGATGGCCGATCCGTTCATCGGGCACCTGACCTTCCTGCGCATCTATTCCGGCGTGCTGGAAACCGGCGTCACGGTCCTGAACGCCGCTTCCGGCAAGAAGGAGCGCGTCGGCCGCCTGCTGAAGATGCACGCCAACAAGCGTGAGGACATCAAGGAAGCTCACGCCGGCGACATCGTCGCCGCCGTCGGCCTGAAGCAGACCGCCACGGGCGAGACCCTGTGCGACCTGAAGCGCCCGGTGCTCCTGGAGTCCATGGACTTCCCGGAGCCGGTCATCGAAGTCGCCATCGAGCCCAAGACCAAGACCGACCGTGATGCCCTCGGTCAGGCCCTCGGGAAGCTGGTCAAGGAAGACCCGTCCTTCAGGGTCAAGACCAACGAGGAGACCGGCCAGACCCTGATCGCCGGCATGGGCGAACTGCACCTTGAGATCATCGTCGACCGCCTGACCCGCGAGTTCAAGGTCGACGCCAATGTCGGTCAGCCTCAGGTCGCCTACCGCGAGACCATCTCCAAGCCCAGCGAGAAGGATCTCAAGTACGCCAAGCAGTCCGGCGGCCGCGGCCAGTACGGCCACGTGGTCATCAAGGTCTACCCGCAGGAACCCGGCGCAGGTTATGAATTTGTGAACGGTATCGTCGGCGGCGTCATTCCCAAGGAATACATTCCCGCCATCGACAAGGGCATCAAGGATGCCTTGCTGAACGGCGTCATGGCCGGCTTCCCCATGGTCGACATCAAGGTCGAGCTGGTCCACGGCTCCTACCACGAAGTCGATTCTTCGGAACAGGCGTTCTACATCGCCGGATCCATGGCTGTTAAAGAAGCCTGCCACAAGGCGGCCCCCGTTCTTCTGGAGCCCATCATGTTCGTCGAAGTACTGACTCCCGACGATTACATGGGCGACGTCATGGGTGATCTGAACGGCCGTCGCGGCCGGATCGTGAGCCTCGAAATGCGGCACGGGATGCAGATCATCCGCGCAAACGTGCCGCTGAGCAGCATGTTCGGCTATGCGACGGATCTGCGTTCCAAGACCCAGGGGCGGGCGACGTACACCATGTTGTTCGACCACTATGACCGCGTGCCCGCGAGTCTTGCCGAAGAATTGACCAAGAAATGAGAATGGAGATGAATCATGGCCAAGCAGAAATTTGAAAGAAAGAAGCCGCACGTCAATATTGGCACCATTGGTCACATTGACCACGGCAAGACGACCCTGACCGCGGCGATCACCAAGATCGCGAGCCTCAAGGGCGGCGGTTCCTTCGTCGCCTTCGACGAGATCGACAAGGCTCCCGAAGAGAAGGAGCGCGGCATCACCATCGCCACCGCGCACGTCGAATACGAAACCGTCAAGCGTCACTACGCCCACGTGGACTGCCCCGGTCACGCCGACTACATCAAGAACATGATCACCGGCGCGGCCCAGATGGAC
>JANJWV010000141.1 GCA_024709365.1 Desulfomicrobium sp.
TGACGAATTCCGCGGGCTGCCACAGAACGCTGAAGTTTCCGTGGGCCATGATGTAGCCGCCAGCCACGCATCCCATGACAACCACAAGGCCTATGATCGCGAACATTGAGGTTTGACCTGCCCCTCTCTTTGAAGTGTAGCGTTATCGCGATCAGCGGGCTGCCCACTGTCGCCGGACCGACTTGAAAAACCTAACGAAAAAAAAGCGTGACGTCTAACACCGGATGACGGGCAAAGCGACGCGATCCGGTTCCGTCTCCACGGCTCAGGGCGTCCTGGAGCGTATGGCCTGGGCCCGCTGGGTGTACCTGGCCGCCTCGTCCTCCCGGCCCGCGTCGGTCATGGTCATGGCCAGGCTTTCCAGGGTCAGGGCCACGGAAAGGTCCTCGGGGCCGTAGAGGGCCTGCCGCACTTCCAGGGCGCGCAGGAGGGCGCCCTCGGCGCGCTGCAGGTTGCCGAGGCGGCGGTTGACCACGCCGAGATTGAACAGGAGCTGAGCCACGTCGGGGTGCTGCGGGCCGAGGCTCGCTTCGCTGATGCCCAGGGCCCGGTCGTACAGGGCGTCTGCCTCGGCGAAGCGTCCCCGCGCATACTCCAGGGAGGCCAGGTTGCCAAGGGATATGGCAATGTCGATGTGATCCTGCGGCAGGGAGGCTTCGCGCAGGCGCAGGGCGCGTTCGTAGACCTCCTGCGCCTCGTTCAGGCGGTCCTGGGCGCGCAGGACGTTGCCGAGGGTGGTCAGGGGCACGGCCGTGCGCACGTTGTCCGGACCGTATGCCTGGGAGGCGATGTCGACGGCGCGCCGCGCCGGGGATTCGGCTCCCGCCGCGTCGCTCTGGGCCACGAGCACGTCCGCGAGGCTGGTCAGGGTGTTGACCAGCCAGGGGTGTCCGGGTCCCAGCGCCCTCTCCTTGATGGTCAGGGAGCGCTCCAGAAGAAGCCTGGCCTGGTCGGTCCGCCTGCGGGCCTGCTCGACGCCGGCCAGGTTGTCGAGGGTCCGCGCCACCTGCGGGTCGTCGGGCCCGAGGAGGCGCTCCCTGATGGTCAGGGCCCGGCGGAGCATGGTCTCGGCTTCGCCCAGGAGGTTCTTGCGGAAATAGAGCTCGCCGAGATTGTTCAGCAGTTCGGCCAGGTCCTTGTCCTCTGAGCCGTACCGCTTTTCGCGGATGTTCAGGGCCCGGATGAAGACCTCTTCGGCCTCGGCGGCCCGGTCCCTGGCCACCAAAAGTTCGCCGAGGTTGCCCAGGGTGGTGGCCACCTCGGGGTGCTCGGGGCCGAGGACCTTCTCGCGCATGGCCAGGGACCGGCGCAGCGGGGACTCGGCTTCCTCGTACCTGCCCAGGGCGGCGTAGGCCACGCCCAGGTTGTTGAGGGATGTGGCCATGTCGGCGTTGTCGCGGGGCGTGAAGCCCTGGGCCAGATCGATCTCGCGCAGGGCTACGGCCAGGGCCTGATCGAAGTCGCCCCGGGCGTGGAGTTCGATGTAGGTCCTGTTCAGGGCCAGCCATTCGTCCTGGGCTGCGGTGGAAGGGGCCTGCCGCGTCGCGCAGCCGGCGGCGGCAATGAGCAGGAAATAGAATATCGTCAGTCGCTTCATGAGGTTGCGCTCCCTGGTTCGGTGTTGAGGGCGCAATACTATCCATCTCCCTCTTCGAGCACAACAGCTCCGGCGCGGTCCGTGCCGCGGGATTTCCGCCTTCAGTTGGGGCGGGCCTGCGTCCCGCAGACAAGCCAGTCGATGGAACGGCCCGTGCGCAGCCCCGTGTCTATGAGCCAGTCCGGGGGGATGCGTCCGCTCTTGCGGGCGTTGGAGATGGCCGCGGCCGAGACGTTCAGGAACGACGCCAGTTCACGGTCCGTACGCGCGCCCGAGGCCTGCCGCAGGCGTTCGATGACCATCGGGGCCGTGCGCAGACCCACCTGGCCGGAGATGTCCCGGACCACGGCGTACATGCGCGGCTCACCATAACACGCGTCGTTGTAGACGAGGCGGGCCAGGACCGTCGAGTACTCGCCGGCCTGGTTGCGGATGCGGCATTCCAGATGCTGCTCGCGGTGTTCGCGCAGGGCGGTGTGCATGGCCTGGCGGACCTTGGGCAGGTCCTCGGCGTGCAGGAGGTCCAGCACGGGCCGCATGTCCAGGGTGTAGGCGTCGAAGGTCTCGGGCCGCCCGAAGATCGAGGGGTTCAGGGTCTGGGACGAGCGGCGCAGGATGCGCCCCTGGTCGTCGGTGACCACGACCACGTCCCCCTCGCCGCCGCGCAGCTGCTCCATGAAGGCGTTCTCCTGCAGCACCTTGGCCGAGATGTCCTGGGCGATGCCGAGAAGTCCTATGACCTCCTGCCGGTCGTCGTCGAAGATGGGCCTGCGGATGACCCTGTACCAGACCTTCGGGTCCGTCAGGTGGGGCACGGCCGGGTGGAGGAGCTCCTGCTTCTCCTCGAAGACCTTGATGGCCGCCTCGATGGGGAAGCGGGCCTGGCGCGGCTCCAGGAAGTCGTATTCCGTGCGGTCGATGACGTCGTGGCGGTCGCGGCCGTAGGCCTGCAGGTAGGCCTGGTTGGCTGCCACGATGCGCAGGTCCCGGCCGCAGACCCAGGCCAGGTCGGGCAGGGCGTCGACGATGCGCGTGAACTCGCTGGCCAGCTTGGACGAGAACGGGAAGGGCCGCTCCTGGAAGTAGCCGCTGTAGGCCCGGATGCTGCCTTCCGCGTCCCGGATGGCTTCGGCGCTGTACCACAGGGTCAGGGGCGAGCCGTCCTTGCGGCGCAGGGTCACGGCGCCGTTCTCCACTTCGCTGCGTTCGTTCAGCTGGTTGACGATGCGGCGGCGGGAGGCGGCGGTGTAGTAGAACTGCCGCGCCGGGCGGCCCACCAGCTCGTCCCGCGAATAGCCGCAGACGGCGCACAGGGCGGGGCTGGCGGCCTGGATGATGCCGCTGGGCAGGACGGTGAAGCCCATCTCGCGGCCCGGACCCGTGGATTTGAAGGTTCCCCAGGCCAGCGCGGCGATACCGTCGGCGGCGGGCACGGCCGCGCACTTCCAGTTCACGTGGCGCGTGCCCGCCCCGTCGGGGAGGACCACGCGCAACCGGAATTCCCGCACCGGCGGCCGGCCGTCGCCGGGCGTTTGAAGCCCCCAGTCGCGGACCAGGGCTCTGAGCTCTTCCGCGAGATCCCCGGGCGCGAGTGCACCGGCCGGGGTGTTGCCCATTTCCCGCAGGGTACGGTTGGCGTAGAGCACGTCGCCGCTCTGGTCCATGACCAGGGCCGGTTCCGGCATGCTTTCGAGACGGGGCGCATAGAACGCGACGAGGTCGGAGCGGTTCATGGATTCACCGGGAATGAACGGGATTGGGGAGTATTCATGAAATATGAATAATTTTTGCGACACGGTTCATTGACGTTTTATCTTCGCCTGCTACAGTCCTCGGGCCCTGTCAACTTCGGCCGGGAAAATCACAAGAGGGAGAGAAGAGATGCGCAGATGGATCGTGGGCTTGGTGTTGGCGCTCATGCCTTTGCAGGCATGGGCGGCGGGATACGGAATCTACGAATGGAGCGCCAGGGGCAACGCCCTGGGCGGGGCGATGGTGGCCAGGGATGCGGATCCTTCGGCCGTGGCCTACAACCCGGCGGCCATCACGGACCTGCCTGGCGACCAGTTCCAGCTCGGCTTTACGGCCGTGGCCCCCTCGGGGACCATGAACGTCCATCAGGAAGGCCTTGAAAGCATGGATTTCGAGGATCATGTCTGGCCTCTGCCGACCATGTATTACACCAGGCAACTCTCGGACAACTATTGGTTCGGCATGGGCATGTTCTCGCGCGTGGGCCTGGGTACGGACTACGAAGACCCCGACACCTGGGCAGGCCGCTACAACTGCTCCTACGCGGGCATCAAGTCCGTGAGCTTTACCCCCAACTTGGCCATGAAGTTCTCCGAAGCCTTCTCCCTGGCCGTGGGCGTGGACATGACGTATCTGGATTTCGAGTATGACATGTATTTTCCCAGTGCAGCCGGGGATATAAAACAGGAGCTCTCCGCAGACGGATGGGCGTACGGTATGAACCTGGCGGCCCGCTACCGGCCCTACGATTGGCTTGCTTTCGGCATCCTGTGGCGTAGCGAAATCCAGATGACGGTCGACGGGGAGGCGGAGTTCAGTAACAAGAGATATTCCATGTCCCAACTCGGCAAGCAGAGCAGCATTGATGTATCCGGCACCGAGCCCGTACCCGAGTCCGTGACAATGGGGATTATGGTCAAACCCATTGATCGTCTGAGCCTGGAGTTCGACGCCGTATGGACGAACTGGAGTGCCTACAAGGAACTGGTCATCGAGTATGACGAGCCTTTGTTCGGAGTCAGGGACGAGCTCTCTTCAGAAAAGAACTGGCACAACACCTGGCGCTTTCAGTTCGGCGCCGAATACGCCCTGACTGACACCGTGGACCTGCGCGCCGGCTACGTCTACGACCAGTCCCCAATCAACGACGACTACGAGGATTTCGCCGTGCCCTGCACGGATCGCCAGATCGTGACCCTGGGCGCAGGATGGACTTTTCAAGATGACTGGACCGTGGACGTGTCCTACGGCTACCTGTGGATGAAGGACCGCGACTATGAAGCCCGGCCGGACGATAGAATCGTTAGCCTGACCCGCGAGGACGCCCATGCCCACATGGCCGGACTGAGCCTGACCTACCGGTTCTAGCCCTTCTCCCCACGCCGGGAAAACACGAAGGCCGCCGCTTCCGATGAGGACGCGGCGGCCTTTCGTTTCTGCGTTCCGCTGTCAGGAAAACAGCTGCACGATCCTGCCCATCTGGTCTTTGACGTCCTCTGCGAGTTTCTGCAGGTCGACGTGGCCGATGTCGAAGACGTTGCCTTGGAGCCAGTACCCCTCCGGGGCGCTGGGCAGGGCCGCATAGCCCCATTCCTGGGCCAGATGGCGGGCGTGCCGCAGCAGGGAGTGCAGGATGCGCACATCCTTGTCCAGGGCCGGCTCGGGCAGGTTGTAGGTGGCGATCACCTCCGGGACGAAGTCCGGGAACGCCCACCGTTTGACCAGTTCCGCGCCGAGCTCGAAGTGGTCGAAGCCGTCGAAAAGCTCCCTTTCCCGTTCGTATATTTCGGGGAGGGGGCGGGTCATGTCTTCGCGGATGAATCTGGCGAAGGCCGTGTACCTGTTGATGATGAGTACGGGGATGCCGATGACGTGCATGAGTCCCAGGGGGTAGATGAGGGTCACCATATCGATGGGCAGGGCCGCGAGCTGAGGGCATTCCGGGATGAGCCGCTGCATGGTCAGGGAAACGGCCAGGTTCTGGGCCCAGATGTTTCGCAGGAGCTTGTTGATGTCGGCGTTGTCCGAGCGGAAGGCGGACTCCAGGACCACGTGGAAGACGATGCGCCGGATTTCCTTCAGGCCCAGCCGGTTGATGGCCACGCGCAGGTCGATGATCTCCGAGATGCCGCAGAAGAGGGGGGAGTTCGCGCAGGCCAGGACGGAGCCGTAGAGGGCGGGGTCGAGCTCGATGGTTTGGGCGATGGCGTCCATGTCGGGGTCCGCGGCGTTCAGGAGCTTCATGAGTTCCAACCCGACGTTCTTGATGCCTGGGATGTTGAAATCGATCTGTGCGAGTCTTCTGACCGAATGGGCATGCATGGCTGTTTCCGGGGTTCAGGTTCAAGTTTGCCGTGTAACTATACAATTTCAGTGTGCATGCATCAAGCTCCCAGCTTGTCTGGACGGACATGACTGCCGATAGTCCCGATCGAGTCTGCGCGTCATTCCCGCGAAGGCGCGATCCATTCTTTTCGGGTTGTTGAAAGGGCATGGATTCCCTTTTTCGAAAAATGACGTCGAGTTGCAATGACGTCCGCACGGAACGAGGTTCGGCTCCGGTGCGTTCTCTTCGGCGCATGTGCGGCGAAGCGTCGTCCTGCGTTGCGGAAGGGCAGGGGGCGCAAACCTTGTGGTTGTTCGCCGCACGCCTTTGAAGTAAGGCTGTCGATGCAGTCCGGTTTACCTGTGCAGGAGTGTCCATGATCGTGCGTTTCCTCCTTTTTTTTCTCCTGTCCTGCCTGCCCGCGTGTTCGGAGGACGAGCCCGTGGTCAGGGTGGACATGTCGAGAGTGGAGAGCGTCGCCCCCCCCGGGACGACGGAAGCCATCACGTACGCCTACCTGCCCCAGTACTCCCATTCCGTCTCCTTCGAGCGCCACCGCAGGCTGCTGGAATATCTGCGCAACAAGACCGGGCTTTCCCTGCGCCAGATATTCCCCAACACCTTCGCCGAGCATATCAAGATGGTCGAGCGGGGCGAGATCGACATCTCCTTCACCAACCCCTTCGTCTACATCTCCCTGGCCCGCCTGGGCTCGGAGGCCTTCGCACGCATCGTCGAAGCCGACACCGGCGCGGACTTCCAGGGCCAGGTCATCGTGCGTGCGGACAACCCGGCCATCAACCGCCTGGAGGACTGCAGGGGCAAGCGGCTCATCGCCGTGGACCCCAATTCCGCCGGCGGCTATCTCTACCCCATGGGACTTTTCTACGACCACGGCATCACCCGCGAGGATTTCCAGGAAGTCGCCTTCGCCACGGGTTCCGGCGGGCGCCAGGAAGCGGTCGTGCTGGCCGTGTACGCCGGGGCCTATGATGTAGGCACCATCCGCAAGGGCACCCTGGACGTGGTGCGCGACAAGATCGACCTGGGCCAGATACGCGTCCTGGCCGAAAGCCGGCCCTATCCGGGGTGGGTCTATTCCGCGCGCAAGGGGTTCGATCCGGTCGCCAGGGACAAGATAGGCAAGGCCCTTCTGGGGCTTCAACTCAGCAACCATGACCACGCGAAGATTCTCTCGGCGGCCGGCATGATCGACATCATCCCCGCCCGCGACGAGGACTTCCGCCCCATCCGCGACCTGATCACGCGCCTGCATCTGACCGAGGATGCGCAATGACGGGCCGCATTTCCCGACTGAAATTCGAAACCAAGCTGAACCTGGGCATCATCGCCATCGTCCTCGGCATGGCGGTTTTCCTGCTGCCGGTCGTGGCGCGCATGACGTCCTCGGCCCTGGTGGCGGAGAACAAGCTGCGCGGCGCCGCCCTGGCCGAGAGTCTGGCGGCCAGGGCCGTGAACCCGCTCCTGGCGCAGGACTACCTGGCCCTGCGCAACATGGTCGGGGAAACCGGAGACGTGGTCTACGCCTTTGTCATGAACTCGGACGACCGGGTCGTCACGCATTCCTTCATCAAGGGTTTTCCCGTGGAACTCATCGCCGCGAATGTCGTGGCAAACGGCGAAAAGGTGAGGGTGCAACTCATCGATACCGG
>JANJWV010000147.1 GCA_024709365.1 Desulfomicrobium sp.
GACGTCGAAGCAGGCCGGGATGGGCAGGGTTCTGGCCCGCAGGCGCAGCTCGACCTGGTCGCGGATCTCGGCCTTCTGCTCCTTGGTCACGAACTTCTTGCCCTGTTCGCGCATGGCCTGCATGGCCTCGTTCATGGCCACGAGGAGGTGCTTCTTCATGACCGCCGGCGGGATGCGCCGGGTGTCCAGGCGCAGGGTGAAGGCCAGGTAGGGGCCTTTTTCCGGGGGGCAGAGGGCGAAATCGGGGTCGAGCATGTTGTCGAAGGAGACCCAACCGAAGCTGCGCTCCTCGGCGCTGCCGTCGATGTCGCGGAAGGCGTTGCGTTTGAGCCGGTCCTCGATCTCGTGCCACAGGGTCGAGGGGATGTCCTCCTCGACGATGCGGTAGCGGGTGAGGCCGACGCTGGCTGACATGAATCCCAAGGTATCCTCCCTTGCGCCGCCTTTGACGGCACCATGGTTTTGTTTCAAAGTCGTTTCATTGCAAACCGAAAATTCCGGAGCGACCATGCCCAACGCCCTGTGCATCCATGGCCATTTCTACCAGCCGCCCCGTTTCGACCCGTGGCTCGAGACCGTCCTGCCCGAAGGCAGCGCCGCGCCGGAACACGACTGGAACGCGCGCATCACCCGGGAGTGCTACGCCCCCCTGGCCTGGGCCCGCAGGCTGGACGGCCGGGGCCGGATCCACGAGCTGGTGAACTGCTACGCCTGGATGAGCTTCAACTTCGGCCCGACCCTGCTGCGCTGGATGGAGCTGCACGCGCCGCAGACCTATGCGCGCGTCCTTGAAGGGGACAGGCTGAGCCTTGCGCGTCTGGGTCACGGCAACGCCCTGGCCCAAGTGTACCACCACGCCATCATGCCCCTGGCGACGGATTTGGACAAGGACCTGGAAGTGGCCTGGGCCGTCCAGGATTTCCGGACGCGCTTCGGCCGCGACCCCGAGGGCATGTGGCTGGCCGAGACGGCCGTGGATCTGCCGACCCTTTCGGCCCTGGCCAGGGCCGGCATCGGCTTCACCATCCTCGCCCCTCGGCAGGCCAAGGCCGTGCGCGCCGGCGGCGGGGAGTTCAGGGCCGTGACCGAGGACAGCCTCGACACTACGCGGCCCTATCTGGTCAGGCTCCCGGAAGGCAAGAGCATAAATGTGTATTTCTACGACGGGGCCGTGTCGCGGGCCGTGGCTTTCGAGCGCCTGCTGGCCAGCGGCGAGAATTTCTGGACCCGCCTCACGGCCTCCCTGCCGGGTGGTCTGCGGCACATCGCCACGGACGGTGAATCCTACGGGCACCACTTCATGTTCGGCGAGATGGCCCTGGCCTACGTCATCGAGCAGGCCCGCCAGGGCCGGGACGGTGTGGCCATGACCAATTACGCCGCCCACCTCGCGGCCCATCCTGCCACGGACGAGGCCCAAATCCACGAGAACACGTCCTGGAGCTGCGTGCACGGGGTGGAGCGCTGGAAGACCCACTGCGGCTGCTCCGACGGCGACCACCCGGACTGGATGCAGGACTGGCGGCGTCCCCTGCGCCGAAGCCTCAACTATCTCAAGTATTATGCGGACGAGCACTACTCGCGGCGAGGGGCGGCCCTCTTCGGCGATCCCGGCCTGGCCCTGCGGGAATACGGTTTGGTCCTGGCAGGGGCCGAGCCCCTGGCCGCCTTCCTGGAGAGGCACTGCACGCCGGGCCTGGCCGCATCCGAACGCACCGACGCCTGCCGGCTGCTGCTCATGCAGCGTCTGTCCCTGGCCGCGTTCGCCAGCTGCGCCTGGTTCTTCGACGAGGTGACCCGCATCGAGCCCCTGGGCGCCCTGACCTCGGCCCGGCGCGCCCTGGATCTGCTTTCAGCCACGGGCGGGCCCGACGTGGAAGCCGGTTTCGTGCGCGTCCTGTCCGAGGCCCACTCCAACATCCGGGACGACTGGGACGGCGAGGCCATCTGGAAGACGCTGGTCACGCCCCGGCGGCCGTCTCTGGCGGAGCTTTCGGAATATGCCGTGAATTTCCCGGATGCGTCCGGCCGGATGCAGGCGCAGTGGCCCGGCCTGCGTCTGGAGGTCGAGGACAGCGCCGCCGGCAGAAGGGCCAAAGGCTTCTGGACGCAGACATTGGAAGAGGAGGAAGCGCTCCTGCCGGCCGGACCCGCTCATCGCTCGCGCTTCAGGACAGAGGTCTCCTTCCGTCTTTCGCGGGAAATGGAGCGCGGCCTGCTGGCCGAGTCGAGCCGGCTGGCCGAAATTCTGGTCCCGCTCCTGGCCGGTTTCGACGAGGGGCAGAAGGTTCCGCAGGAACGCCTGGCCATGCTTGCCCCCGGGCTGGTCTGGAACTGGCTCTTCGGAGGCCGCTCACTTCCCGCCGACGTGCTGGCTTTCCTGAACGTCTGGCTGTCGGCCAACAAGGACATGCGCAACCTTTTGGAGGGGCTGGCCGAGGAGCGCGGCACGAACATGGCCCGCGACCTCACCGCCAATTCCCACGCGCTGACGGAGCTCATCGCCCGCACGCGCCGTCTGGGCATGTCCATCTACTGGTGGGAGGTCCAGAATCTGGTCATGGCCGAGCCCAAGCGCTGCGTGCACGAGGAACTCTGCCTCCTCCTGAACCTGTCTCTGCCCGAGGCCTGACATTCCCCCACCGCAGGCCCACCGAACATACAAGGGGTGCAGGGGGCGGGGCCCCCTGCCCGCCGGAGGCAAGCCTTGCCCAACCCCTTGAGCAATCCGTGCTCATCGACCCGTCTTTGCCGACCCAACAACCCAGCAAGGGGTGCAGGGGGCGCCCCCCCTGCCCGCCGGAGGCATGCTTCCCCTTCTTCAGTCTTTCTCCAACCACGCTTTCCAAACCTCCCGCGCTCGCTGGGCGTAGAGTTCCTTGCGCTTTTTCTTGGGCGCCTTCCTGTTCAGGGCGGGCATGAGGC
>JANJWV010000193.1 GCA_024709365.1 Desulfomicrobium sp.
ATAAATTTAAAACGCACACCTACGACGCTGCCCCAAAGCAGGAGGCGCCATGGACAGCCAGTGGGAAGAACCCCTCGCGACGGCCCTGCAGCCCCTCATCGACGCATCTCCGGAAGCGATCTTCCTCATGGCCCCCGACGGACGCATACTGGCGGCCAACGCCGCCATGGGCAGACGGGTGCACACCCGCGCCACGGAACTGATCGGCAGGAATGTCTTTGATCTCGTCGACCCCCAGTCCGCCGCACGACGAAAAGCCCACGTCGACACGGTCCTGACCACAGGCAGGCCCGTCGTCTTCCGCGACGAACGCCTCGGAATAAGCACGGAGCACCATCTCCACCCCGTGCCGGACGCAGCCGGCCGGACGGCATTCGTGGCGGTCTACGCCAGGGACGTCTCGGGAAGCGGCCTCATCGAGGAGGAGCGCCTCAAGAACGAGGCCATCCTGAGGGAAAGCCAGGCCCTGGCGCACGTCGGAGGCTGGGAGTGGGACGTGGCTCGAAACCGAATGTACTGGACCGAGGAGACGTTCAACATCCACGCCGTGCCGCCGGAAGAGCGCCAGCAAGGTTCGCCGGACCTCATCCGCAGGAGCGTCGAGTGCTACCGCCCCGAGGACAGGGACACGATCGAGGCGGCCTTCCGCGCCTGCATCGAGGAGGGCCGCGCCTACGACCTCGAATTCCCCTTCACGACTTTTGTGGGGCGACGCCTCTGGATCCGGACCACGGCCCGCCCCGTTTGGGAGAACGGACGCGTATCCAAGGCCGTGGGCAACATCATGGACATCACGGCCCGCAAGAAATCCCAGGCGCTGCTGGAAGCCCGCGTCCGCCTGAGCGAGCTGTCGCTGACCATGGGCACCAAGGCCCTGCTCGGGGCCTTCGTCGACGAAGCCGAGGCCCTGACGGGCAGCCGGATCGGCTTTGTCCATTTCGTCGACGAGGATCAGACGACCCTTTCCCTGCAGACCTGGTCCGCGAGCACCCTAGCTCATTTCTGCACGGCCGCCGGCGAGGGCCTGCACTACCCAGTCGCGCAGGCCGGCGTCTGGGCCGACGCCCTGCGGCAGCGCAAGGCCGTCATCCACAACGACTATGCGGGCCTCCCCCATCGCAGGGGCCTGCCCCCCGGACACGCCCCCGTGGTCCGCGAACTGGTGGTCCCCATCTTCCAGGGCGGCCGCATCGTGGCCGTCTTCGGCGTCGGCAACAAGGACGAGGACTACGACGAAAGGGACATCGAACTGGTCTCGACCCTGGGCGGCATGGCCTGGGACATCCTTTCACGCGCGAAAAGCGAGGAAGCCCTGCGCCAGAGCGAAGAATACCTGCAGGCGGTCTTCCGCGTCGCCCCCACGGGCATCGGCGTGGTCAGGAACAGGGTCCTGACCCGGGTCAACGAGCGGGTCTGCGAAATGACCGGCTACAGCCAGGAGGAACTCCTGGGGCAGAGCGCGCGCATCCTCTACCCCAGCCAGGCGGACTTCGACTTCGTGGGGCGGGAGAAATACCGGCAGATACGGGAGAAAGGCACGGGAGAGGTGGAGACCAGCTGGCAACGCAAAGACGGGAGCGTCATCGACGTGCTCATGGCCTCCACCCCGCTGGACAGAAGCAACCTCTCCGTCGGTGTCACCTTCACGGCCCTGGACATCACCGAACGCAAACGGATTCAGGCCGAGCTGGTCCGGGCCAACCAGGACCTGTCCGAAACTACGGCCAGGGCCAGGGATCTCGCGGCCCAGAGCGAAGCGGCGAACAAGGCCAAGAGCGAGTTCCTGGCCAACATGAGCCACGAGATCCGCACTCCGCTCAACGGGGTGCTGGGCATGCTGCAGCTCATCGAGAAGACCGATCTGGACCCCGAACAGCGCGACTACGTGCGCACGGCCATCACGTCCTCGACCCGGCTGACGCGGCTGCTTTCGGACATCCTCGACATTTCGCGCATCGAATCGGGCAAGCTCGTGCTCTCGGAGACCGAGTTCGAAGTCTCGGCGCTCAAGGGCTCGGTCCTCGAACTCTTCGCGCCCATCGCACGGAAAAAGAAGCTCGACCTCCTCTTCCGCCTGGATCCTTGCGTGCCCCGGCACCTCATCGGAGACGAGACGCGCCTGCGCCAGATCCTGTTCAACCTCGTGGGCAACGCCATGAAGTTCACGCAACGCGGCGCGGTCAGCGTGGAGATCTCCCCGCTCCTGCCCCGCTCCGCCTCCGAATGCCGCATCCTGCTGTGCGTGAACGACACCGGCGCGGGCATCCCGGAGAACCGGATCAAGGACATCTTCGAGCCGTTCGTGCAGGTCGACGGGTCCTACGTGCGCGAACACCAGGGCGCGGGCCTCGGCCTGTCCATCGTGCGGCGTCTGGTGCGGATGATGCGCGGGGAACTGTCTCTGGACTCGACCCTCGGCGAAGGGACGACCATCTGCCTTTCCCTTCCGCTGCGAGTTCCGCAGGGCGGGAAGCCCGCAGCGCAGGACGGGCAGGCAGAGGAATGCGTGCAGCCGGCCTGCCGGATCATCCTGGCCGAGGACGACGAGGTCAACCTCTGGGCCGGCCGGAAGATTCTCGAAAAACTCGGGCACACCGTGACTCCGGCCGCCAACGGCCAGGAGGTGCTTGAACACCTGGCCCGGCAGGATTTCGACCTGATCTTCATGGACATCCAGATGCCCGTCATGGACGGAGTCGAGGCGACCAGGGCCATCCGGCAGGACAAGAGCCTGGGAGTCAGGTCCTCCATCCCCATCATCGCCATGACGGCCTACGCCATGACCGGGGACAGGGAGGTCTTCCTCGCGGCAGGCATGAACGACTACCTGGCCAAGCCCGTCCAGATGGACGGGATACGGCAGGTCATCGCGCGGGTCATGGGAAACGTCCCCCGGGCCTGAACCCCTCCCCGTCCCGCCGAAGAGGGGGCCGTCACTCCGGGGCCATGGTCCGGGGCATGGGGGCGGCGACCACCTGCCCCCTGGCGCGCAGCTCGTCCAGGGCCAGAATCTCCACTTCCACGACGACCTTCCTGCCCCGCCGCTCGACAACCCTGGCCCGCAGCGTCAGTTCCGGGCCCAGGGGCGTGGGGCGCAGAAAATCCACGTGCAGCGACGCCGTCACGTAGCGCTGTGGTCCCTCGCCGTCCCCGGCCGTGGCCGCGGCTGCCGTGGCCACGCCGTGGCAGTCCACCAGCGAGGCCAGAAGCCCGCCGTAGACGTAGCCGGGCAAAGCGATGTGCT
>JANJWV010000208.1 GCA_024709365.1 Desulfomicrobium sp.
TTTTCCATATGCGACTCGCGCGGTCTGCCGCATGCGGCAGGGGCACAGGTTCATGTGGTCGTATGGGGCGCGCCCGTCACGGCGCGGCCAGCACGGAGGTGACGGCTCCGAGGAGTTCCTCCCGCCGGATGGGTTTGCTCAGGCACTGCTTGGCGCCCATGAGTCTGGCCCACTTCAGGTAATCCGTCGCACCGCCGCGCCCTCCGGCGGACATGGCGATGATGCGTATGGCGCTGTCTTCCTTGCGCAGCTCCCGGATGATCTGGATGCCTTCCTTGTCCGGCATGATGAGGTCCGTGATGACCAGATCGAATTTCCCGCTGCGGTACTTCTGCAGCCCTTCCTCGCCGTTGTAGGCCTGGGCCACCTCGTACCCGGCGGAAACGAGGATTCTGGCCAGGGCCAGACACATGAGCTTGTCGTCGTCGATGACAAGGATACTCTGCATGACGGCCTTCTGTGCGGCATCGCCGGACTCGGGGGGGGTGTTCGCTATTTCAGCCATATCTCGACACGGCGGTTTCTTTCCCGGCCGACACGGGATTCGTTGGGTTCCACGGCTTCCTCCTCCCCTGCGGCCAGCACGGTGATGTTGCGCAGGCCCCTGGCCCGAAGCATCCCGGCGACGACCTCGGCGCGCTTGACGGCCACGGCCAGATTGGAGGCGTAATCCCCGACGGAATCGGAAAACCCGACGAGGATCACGGCCTTGGCGGCGTTGGCCGGCTCCTTCATCATGGCCGCGACCCGGCCGGCGTCCTGCATGGCCTGAGCGTCGGGCTCCAGGCTCGACGACTGGAAACGGAACACGATGGGCAGCCGCTCGGCGCCGTACACCCCGTCAAGGTACTCCTGCAGGACGGCCTTGCGGGTCGCGTCGGGCACGACCTCCCCGTCGAGCTGCACCAGCCTCGGCAGGGGTCCGGTGATGGCCGGGGCCTTGAGGACCGATGGCGCGCCGGGCCGGAAAATCGACGGGAGATTCGAAGCGGCCTGCTGCGCACCAGAGACATGGGTCTCGACCGCGGCCGTGCCCGCAAGCTCTCCCAGCGTCACGAAACCGAATTTCCCGACGATCCGCTGCCCGGCGTCGGACAGGCACAGCCTGATGAACTCCCGGGCGTGGACATTGCGCGAATCGCCCCGGACATAGAGATACATGCTCCTGCTGGCCGGGTAGGCCAGGGAGCGGATGCTGTCCGCACCGGGGAGAACGGCCTCGGAATCGGCACCGGCCTTGAGGGGCATCTCGCGGCACGGACCGGCCAGGGTGATGCTGCAGAAGCCGATGCCCCAGAGGTCGCGGGCCACGAACTCGGGCAGCTGGGACTGGACGTCGACCTCGCGCGCGTCGGGGGAAATCGGCCGCGAGCCGAGAAAGACGCTCTCGAAAAAGCCGCGCGTGGCGAAGGTGTCCTTGAGGGCGAAGACATTGATCTTCGCGGACGGCCCGCCGACCTGATCCCAGTTGGTGATCTCGCCGGCGAAAATTTTCCCCACCTGTTCCAGGGTCAGGGCCTTGACCGGGTTGTCCCGGTGCACGACCACGGACACCGCGTCCATGCCGAGCCTGTGCTCGCTCTCGCCGGTGATGGCGTTCCCGCCCATGGACCTGGCGTCGACGGGCGAGAGCCTGTGCGCGGCCAGGGCCACGTCGCACTGCCCGTCCTTGAGGGCCATGAAGCCGAACTGCGTGCCGCGGCCCTGGATTTCGATCTTGCGGATCTCCTTGGCGGCGAAGAAAATGCCCTGCACCGAAAATTCGTCCGCCCCCGCGCCCGGGACGACCTTCACCTCGTCGGCGCCCGACTGCCTGAGATAGAGCTGTGCGAGTTCGGGCGCGAGCCTTCCCGCCAGAGTGCTCGCACCGGAGCAGGTCAGGATGGTCTGCTCCGAAAAGGGGGTCGGAATGTACACGCCCTCGACGCGCCCGCCGGCATCGCCCTTCTTCAGAATGACGGGCGCCGGGGCTTCCCAGCCGGGAATGTCCTTGAACTCCACGAGATAGATGTTCCCGGCGTCCTGCATTTCGCCCGCCGCCTGCCACTGGCTGACCACCCGCCACTGGCCGCCGGCCTGGGCCGCCTCCTGCGGAGCGATGGACACCTGCCCGACGATGCGCCCGGATCCCAGGGGCAGCAGATCGGGCCAGACGGCCAGGGCCGCGGCGAAACCGACGGCGATCAGCGCCATCAGGACCAGCACCACACACCAAGTTTTGCCCGCGGAACGCGCGCCGTCCACTTCAGTCATCGATACTGCTCCTTTCTCGCATCTCCACGTCCGTCCAATCCCGTCAGGGAAGAATGTATCTGCCCAGAACCGTGTCGAAACCGCTCGTGTCCCGGAAAACCGCACCCACCTTGAAACCGCGGACGGAGGTGATCTCGATTTCCTTTTCCAGGGGAGACTGGTCCTCGTCGTCCAGCAGAAAGCGGATGACCACCACATCGCCCACGCCGAGCGAACATCTCTCGGATTCGAAGCCGATCCCGGTCAGCGACAGATCGTTGACGTGCACATCCCCCAACGGCTCAAGCGTCTCGAAGGACGCGTAAAGGAGTCCGTGCAGGGAAGTTTCCTTGCGATAAAATTTGCGAAAATTGAAAGACACTTTGAACTTGTGCGCACAACGCCGGCACGTTGCGTTCACTTTCCAATGGGAGACATCCTTGATCTTCTCGACGTTGATGGATTTTTCCAGATTGCAGGCCGGACAGCGGAAAGAAACGACGATCTTCCTGTGCACGAAGACTTCGACATCCGATGATTTGCTTTCATTCATTCTATTCAGTCTCGTGTTGAAGTGTGCAGGCCGGAAACACACCGGTACCAACCGCCGCCACGACACGGCCGCCCGGCCCGTCTCGTCGGATATTGCCGTTGATGTCACGCACTGCCGCATGTTTCAAGGGAAAACGGGACACCCGCCTATGCGGGAGCTCCGCGGCCCGGCATCCGTCATGCACGATCCCGACCCGCCCGACGTGTCCGCTCCGCAGCGCTGTCGCAGACGTCGTCACCACCATTGCCCCGCGTCTGCGGCCATCCATCCCCCCGTTGTCGTCGGATATGCGAGATATCATTATCAATCTTTATCAATAAAGCAATCCATATCATGAATTCTCTTCAACACGTTGGTAAAGTGCATGCATATCTCTTGACTGCTGATGTGTTGCCATATGCGTGGAAGAACGCATCGTGCGCATCCGGTTGACACCTCCCGACAACTGGACAAGTATTGATGATGCCAAGCGCCCGCCCACTGCAGACACACATCCCGGAGCATGACCGCGCACCGGGGTTGTGGTCGTCCCGGAACCTGCTGCCCGTGCGCCGGAGGCAGACCGGCGCCGACGGCACCCGCAAGCTGCTCCTGGAACTCGTCGACGGGCAGTCCGTGGAAACCGTCATCATGACCATGCCCAGGTCGCACACCCTCTGCCTCTCCTCGCAGGTCGGCTGCCCCGTGGGCTGCACCTTCTGCCGCACGGGCGGCTCGGGCTTCGTCCGCAATCTGACGGCAGACGAGCTCCTGGCCCAGATCGTGACCGCCGGCGAGGAACTCCGCGCCGCCACGGGCCGATGGCCCGAGCGGGCCGTGTTCATGGGCATGGGCGAACCTCTGCTCAATTTCGCAGCCCTGCGCGGCTGCCTGGAAACCCTCACGCTGGCCAGCGGGCCGCATTTGTCCTGGAGAAAGATCCTGGTTTCGACAGTCGGCATCCCCGACCGCCTCGACGAACTCGGACGACTGCGGCTGGCCCTGCCCGCCGTCTCCCTGCACGCTTCGACCCAGGACCTGCGGGACAGGCTCATGCCCGGCGCGCGGGCATGGCCCCTGCGGGAGCTCATCCCGGCCCTGCTGCGCTACCCCCTGCCCGGACGCGAGCGCATGACCGTCGAGTACATCCTCATCCGCGACGCCAACGACACCGACCTGCACGCGCGCAGGCTCCACGAGCTTCTCGGGGACATGCGCGCCAAGATCAACCTCATCCCGTGCAACCCCGTGCCGGGCGGCCCCCACCGGGCGCCGGACCGGGAACGAACCGAAGGCTTCGCGACCGCCCTCAAGGCCCTGGGCCGCACCGCCTTCGTGCGGCGCAGCCACGGCCCGGACATCATGGCCGCCTGCGGCCAGCTGCGCGCCCGCCACCTCGCGGACGGGACCGGGACGGACAGCAGCCAGGAGACATCACCATGAACCCACGACGCGTGCACGTCCTGAAATCTGCCACGGAAGGACGAGGGCCGGTGCTGTACTGGATGCACCGCGACTTCCGGGCGGCCGACAACTGGGGCCTGACACGCGCCAGGCTCGAAGCCCTGCGCCTGGGGCGGCCCGTGGCCGCCGTCTTCTGCCTGGCGCCGTCCTTCGGCGCCGCCACGGCGGCGCACTTCGACTTCCTCCTGCAGGGCCTGGAGGAGACCGAAGCGGCCCTGCGCCGGGACGGCATCCCCCTCTTCACCCTGCGCGGAGAGCCAGGCAAGGAGGTCGCCGCCTTCGCCCGCGCCCACGACGCGGCCCTTGTCGTCACGGACTTCGACCCCCTGCGGGCCAAGCAGGACTGGATCGGCGATCTGCTGAGCGAAAGCGTCCAGCCGGTCCTGGAAGTGGACTCGCGCAACATCGTCCCGGCCCGTGTGGCCACGGACCGCCGCGAGTACATGGCCAAGACCATCCGGCCCAGAATCCGGCGGCAGCTGCACGAATTCCTGGACGACTTCCCCGCGCTGCCGCCCCACCCGCACCCATGGCCGGGCGGGATGAGTCCGGCGGACATCGCAGGCCTGCGCGCCGGCCTGCGGGCCGCCTCCCCCGCGCGCCAGGAGTTCCTCGTGCGGCCGGGCGAGGCCGCGGGGCGGGCTCTGCTCGATGACTTTCTGGATCACCGTCTGCGCGGCTACCTGGATCGCAACGACCCGAACCGAGACGTCTGCTCCAACCTTTCGGCACACCTGCACTTCGGCATGATCTCGGCCCAACGCGTGGCGCTCGAAATCATGGGCCGCAAGCTGTCCGGAGAGCACGTGGACTCGTTCCTGGAGGAACTCATCGTCCGCCGCGAGCTTTCGGACAACTTCTGTCTCCACACCCCGGACTACGACCGCGAGTCCGGCTTCCCGGCCTGGGCCCGGGAAACCCTGCACCGGCACCGCAAGGACCCGCGCCCGGCCGTCTATTCCCCGGAGGAGCTCGAAGGGGCCCGCACCCACGACCCCCTGTGGAACGCGGCCCAGACCCAGATGGTCCGCTGCGGCAAGATGCACGGGTACCTGCGCATGTACTGGGCCAAGAAGATCCTGGAGTGGTCGCCGTCGGCCGGGGACGCCTTGCACGCGGCCATCCTCCTCAACGACCGCTACAGCCTCGACGGCCGCGACAGCAACGGGTACACGGGCATCGCCTGGTCCATCGGCGGCGTGCACGACCGCGGCTGGACCGAGCGGCCGGTTTTCGGCAAGATCCGGTACATGAACCTGGCCGGCGCGCGCCGGAAATTCGACGTCGACCGTTTCGTCCGTTCCTGGCTCCCCGGCCCGGACGCCCCGCCAACCCGACCCTAGGAATCCCGAATGCCAGCTTCGCAGGTCCGGATTCTCCTCGCGCTCTGCCTGACCCTGGCGGTCTGCCTCGGCCCGTTGCCGGGTTTCGCGGCGCCCGTGGAGTACACGGTGGACATCCCGCCGCTGCCCGAAGACCTCACCCCTCTGCTGGCCTCGGTTTCGGACTGCGTGGGGCTGCGGGAAAACCCTCCGGATTCCCCCGGCCTTCTGCGCAAGCGCATGCGCGGCGACATCGAGTCTTTCGCCCGCGCCCTCGACTCGCGAGGGTATTTCCAGGCCTCCATCGAAGGCGAGCTCGACATGGACGCACGCCCGGCAACGGTGCGCTTCCGCATCGACCCGGGCCCACGCTTCGTCTTCGCCAGGCCCGAACTGGTCCTGCGGCCCGAAGACCCCGTCGCGGGCAGCCTCATGAGCGACACGCTCCGCGGCATCCAGGCCGGGTCGGGCTACTCCTCGGGCACGGTCCTCGATGTGGAGACCGCCCTCCTCGAACGGCTCAAGGAATACGGGTATCCCTCGCCGGCCCTGGTTTCGCGCGATGTGGAGGCCGATCACGCCACCCGGGAAGTCCGCGTCGCGTACACCATCGACCCCGGACGGGCCGCGATGTTCGGGGAAACCGAAATATCCGGACTGGAGAGCGTCTCCCGGGAGTTCGTCACCCCTGAACTGGCCTGGAGCGCAGGCGCCCCCTATGACCGGCGGCTGGTGGACAAGACCAGGGAAAACCTCATCCGCACCGGGCTCTTCCGCTCGGTCCGCATCGACCCGGAGCATCAGCCGGACGCGGCCAGCGTGACCATGCGCGTGTCCCTGCTCGAAGCCCCGCCGCGTACCGTCCGCGCGGGTCTGTGGCACTACTCGGACCTGGGCCTCGGTGCCGGGCTGGGGTGGACGCACCGCAACATCTTCGGTGCGGGCCAGGAACTGCGGCTGGACACGTCGGTCTCGGAAAACCTGCAGCAGGCCGGGTCGGAGCTGATCCTGCCCAACATGGGCAGTCCCCGCCAGAGCCTGGGCCTTGCGGCCAGGTACAAGAACGAGCTCACCGACGTCTACGACGCCACCAACCTCATCCTGTCCGCCATGGTCCGGCGCCCCCTCTCGGAGTTCGAGGTCGGCTACGGTCTCGGCTACCGTCTCGCACGCGTGGACGACGACGAAACGCGCACCTTCAACCTCGTCTCGACGCCGCTCATCGCGGAGTACTCGAACGCCGACAACCCGCTGGAGCCCACCACGGGACTGACCCTGGCCGCCCGTGTCGAGCCCTTCCTCGGCATTGACCGCAGCGACTCGTCCTTCGTGTTCTGGGACGTCTCGGGCCGCCACTACCTCCCCCTGACCAGGGACAGGTCCCTCGTCCTGGCCACCCGCGGCCGCTACAGCCTCCTGGCCGGCGCCAGCCGGGAGAGCATCCCCGAGGACATGCTCCTCTACGCCGGCGGCGGCGGGTCCATCCGCGGGTACGCCTACCAGTACGCAGGCCAGCTCGACGAGGACGACGAGCCCCTGGGCGGCGTGAGCGCCGTGGACTTCTCCGCTGAACTGCGCTGGCGCATCAACAGGGAGTACGGGTTCGTCGTCTTCGGCGACGGCGGCGGCGCCTTCTCGGGACGCAGCCCGGCCGAAAAGGAGGAATATTTCTGGGGCACGGGCGCGGGTCTGCGCTACTACACCCCCATCGGCCCCATCCGCCTGGACGTTGCGGTGCCCCTGGACCGCCGGGACGGCATCGACGACCCGTTCCAGCTCTACATCAGCCTGGGGCAGGCCTTCTGATGGCGACGCTTCCGCAGCCCATACGCAGGAGAATCCTCCTCGCCCTGGCCGCCGTCCTTGCCGCGACGGCCCTGCTCGCGGCCGTGGCCCTGGGCACCGGCCGCGGCAGGCAGGCGCTCTTGGACACCATCGGCGGCCTGACGGCCGGGCCGCAGTTCCGTCTCGAAATGCGGGGCCTGCGCTTGGGAGGGGAATGGAATCTTGAAGAGCTGACCGTCAGCGACGCCGCGGGGCCATGGCTGCGCGCGAAAGACATCGGCGTCCGCCCCGTGCTGGGGGATCTGTTCCTCGGCCGCATCACCCTGGACCATCTGGGGGTGGAGGCCCTCGACGTGGACCGTCTCCCGGCCGCCGGGGAATCCGGGGGCGGTTCGGGCCTGCCTGGGCTTCGCATCCGCAGCATCGACGCCGGCGAGATCCGGATCGGACAGGCGGTGGCCGGGCACGAGGCGCTCCTCTCCCTCCACGGCGCCGCCGAGCTTGACGCGCGGGAAGCGCGAGTCCGTCTGCAGCTGGCGCGGCTCGACCGCGACGGCGACGCCCTGGGGCTTGACGGGCGGGTTCATTTCGCCGGCCGCGAGCTGGACGTGCGCCTGGATCTGCATGAAGCTCCGGGTGGCCTGCTGCACACCCTCGCCAACGTGAACGGCACCGAGGGAATATCCCTGAACGTTTCGGGCGGCGGGCCTTTCCGCGCCTGTCCGCTGACCCTGGAGGGCAGCCTGTCCGATGTCCTGACGCTCTCCGGCAACGCCACCCTGAATCTCGATGACGGACCGCGGATGACGCTGCAGGCCGGCTTCACTCCCGGGTCTGCCTGGACCGATTGGTCGGGACTGCCGCCCGAGAGTGTCGACGTCACGGCCAGCGGCTCGTGGCGGGAACCGGCCCTGCACCTGGACAGGCTCGACGCGCGCAGCCGCATCGCGGACATCGGGGGCAACGCCACCTGGGACAGCGCCTCGGGCGAACTCGACGCCCGGCTTGAAGGCCGGGCAAAAGACCTCAACACCTTCATGACGCCCGCCGTCAGTCCCGGAACGGCAACCGCCCAGGCCGAGCTGCGGCTGGACGGCGACGGTCTGCATGCACGCATGCAGGCCAGCCTCGCGGACTGGCGCTATTCGGGCAAGGCATTGTCCACGGCGGAAGCGGACCTCGCCCTGGAAATGCCTGCGGAACTGAACCGCTGGCAGGCCCGGGGGGAAATGCGCGCCACGGCCCCCGACCTGCCCGAAGGCATGCGCACCTGGAGCGCCAACGCCACCCTGGACGGCGATTTCGAGTCCGTCTCCATCGGCGGGCTTCTCCTGGCCTCGGAAAAGGCGTCTCTCGACCTCAGCGGCCGGCTCGGCCGGGATATCGACGTTGCGGCCAGGGTCGACATGCGGCAGATCCCCATGGGAACCGCCGTGCCCGGCCTTTCGGGATCCTTCGTTTCGTCCCTGAGGGGTACTCTGGGGCCCGACGCGCGCAGCCTGTCCGGGGACTTGGCCGTGAACGCGACGGGCATCGAGGGTCTCCCCCGGGAGGTCGAAGAACTGCTGGGCCGCGACGGCCGCCTCCAGGCCGCCTTCGAGGCCGGTCCCGAACGCGTCCTGATCCGTGAAGCCGCGCTGCGCGCACGCACCCTGCTCACCATGAACGGTGAGTTCGATCCGGTTTCGTCGCGTTTCCGGACCGAATTCGAAGCCACCCTGCCCGCCCTGCGCCGGGAGGGCCTGAGCCTACAAAATGGCGCATCCGTCCGCGGAACGGCCGAAGGCGCGCCGTCCTCTTTCAACCTGGATCTGACCGCGCAAAGCGGCGGCGTCGCGGCAGCCGGCCTGGAACTGAAGGGCCTGCGGGCCGGCGCCGAACTGAGGGGCCTCCCGAAACTTCCGGCCGTGAGCCTCACGGCCGAGGCGCAATCGGCAGGCCAGCCCGCAAGCCTGCGCATCGAGGCCGCGCCGGCCGGCCGGGACATGCGCGTCTCCCGCTTCCTGCTCGAAGCCCCGGGCACGAAGATCCAGGCCTCAGGCGACCTCGACCCGGCCACGCTGCTTTTCGCCGGAACCGTGGACGTTTCGAGCGAGGATCTCGGCGTCCCGGGGCGGATTCTGGGTCAGGACCTGCGGGGGAGCGTTGCCGCCAGGGCCGAATTGACCAGGAGCAAGGACACCCAGCATGTCCGTGTCCAGGGCGGCGGCGAAGGCCTCGGTCTCATGGGCCTGGACATCGGCCGGGCGTCGGTCAAGGGCGAAACGGTCTGGCCGGACCCGCTGCGCGGAACGAACATCCGGGTCGCCCTCGACTCGGTGGCCAAGGGCGCGCTCACGGCCGACCGGATCACGGGCTCGCTGCGGGGCGCGGGACAGGGGCTGGCTTTCGACCTGGGCCTGAGCCGCGCCTCGGCCCAGACCGACATCGAGGCCAAGGGGTTCTTTTCCCCATCACCGGCCCGGCTTCGCGTCGACACCGTGCAGGGCACCGTCCTGCGGGAACGGGTGCAGCTCGAATCCCCCCTCGACGTGACCTGGGGAGCCGGCCGGGCCGAGTGGCGCGAGGCGGTCCTCGGTTTCGGCCACGCCAGGCTGACCAGCCGGGGGACCGTCGCGCCGGACAGGACCGATATTTCGGCAGAACTGCGCGACATGGACCCGGCCATGCTCCGCGCCGCCTTTCCGGGCATGCCCAGGGCCCGCGTCAACGGGCGGCTGCACGTCCAGGGTTCTCCGACGAATCCCGATGCGACGCTGGAAATGGAGGCCCTGGACATCCGCGTCAGGGCGGCCGGAATCGGCAATCTTCAGGATCTCGGGGCGACGGCCCAGGTTTGCCTGCGGCGCGACCTGCTGGAAGCGAAAGCAACCGTGGATTCAACCAGCGGGATCGCCCTGGACGCGCAACTGGCCTGCCCCGTCCGGGCCGAACTGACATCCGTCGACGTGAGCCCCGGCGCCCCCCTCTCCGGCCGGATCGACGGATATGCCGAGCTCGCCACCCTGCCCACTCTCCTGCGCCTGGACGACCAGGCCGTGGCGGGCAAATGCGAACTCGACTTCAACGTCGGCGGGACATGGGCGAATCCGTCCCTGACCGGCGCGGCCAGGGTCCGGGGCGGACGCTACGAGAACTATCGCAGCGGCACGGCCGTGGAATCGGCCGACGTGGACGCCCTGGCCAAGGGGTCGATCATAGAGCTGAACGCCACGGCCACCGACGGAGAGGCGGGCAGAGTCGCCGGGCGCGGCACGGTGGATCTGGACGCCCTGACCTACGTCTTCGATGTGGATCTCGCGGCCTTCCGCCTGCTGCGCCTCGACCTGATCCAGGGCACGGCCGCGGGCCCCTTCCGTTTCGGCGGCGACCTGGACGCTGCCGCCCTGTCGGGCGACCTGACCCTGGACCCGGCCACCATCACCCTGCCCAGGTCCACGGCCAAGGAAGCGCCGCACATCGACGTCCGCGAGATCAACACGAATGCCACGGGAAATCACAAACCCGTTTCCGAACCGCGCTTCCTCATCGGCATGGACCTGAACGTGGGCATCCCCGCCCGGCTCACGGTCAAGGGTCGCGGCCTGGATTCGGAATGGGGCGGCCGCCTGCACATCGGCGGCAGCCATGTCCGCCCCGCCTTGAGCGGTGAGATGAACCTCCTGCGCGGCACCTTCGACTTCCTCGACCGCGTCTTCGACCTGACCAAGGGGTCCCTGCTGCTGAACGGTGAAACCCCGCCCAACCCCTTCCTGGACATGCTCGGCGAAACCCGGGTCCTGGACACACTCGTGCAGGTCCACCTGAATGGTCCGGCCAGGAATTTCCGCCTGAGCCTGACCTCGGTCCCGGCCCTGCCCCAGGACGAACTCCTGGCAATGATCCTCTTCGGCCGTTCCATGCGCGAGATCTCCCCCCTGCAGGCCGTGGCCCTGGCCCAGGCCGCAGCGGAGATGACGGGCGTGGGGTCCGGCCTGGACGTGCTAGGCGCCGTCAAGTCCCGTCTGGGCCTGCAGGAGGTCGATGTTCGCAAGGATGAGGAGGACGAGACGTCCGTGGGGGTGGGCGGGTACGTCGGCGGGAAGTACTACATCCGGACGCAGCGCAGCGTGTCCGGACAGGACCGGACCAAGGTCGAGGTGCAGCTGACGCCGAAGATCAGCGTCGAGACGGAGGTCGGGACGGACTCCCGGCAGGGCGCCGGAATCAACTGGAAGCACGATTACTGAGAAAGGCCGGGGTCGAGGTAGGCTACAGATCGTCCTCGGTCTCGGGGGACGCGGGCACGGCTTTGGCGGCCGCGACGAAAATCTCCTGGAGCGCCCTGCCCCTGTCCTGGGCCAGCTGCTTCCATTTCTTCTTTTCCTTCTTCACGGCTTCGATGGTCAGAAGCAGGTCCTGGATGGTGTGGGCCGGATACCCGTACTTGCCGTGCTTGCCCTTGCGCAGCTCTTCGTCGTTGCGCTCCTTGAGGGCCCGGAGCTGGCTGGAGGAGAGAATCATGGCTAACCGCTCACGGCCCGGACCTGGTCCATGTCCGTGTGCCCGTCCAGAACCTTGAGCATGCCGTCCTGCTTGAGGCTCAGCATCCCTTCGGTCACGGCCTGGGCGCGGATTTCCTCGGTGGGCTTGCGATGCTTGATCTGCTGCTTGATGCCCGGAGAATTGACCATGAGCTCGTGGATGCCGAGCCGGCCCCTGTAGCCGCCCACGCACTGGGCGCAGCCGACCTTCTGGTAAAGGGTCCGTGGGCCGGCCAGATACTCCCTGGCGTGGGTTTCCCAGCCGGGGCCGAACTCCAGGGCCATCTCGTCGATCTCCTGCTGCTGCGGCGTGTAAGGCTTCTTGCAGTTGGGGCACAGGGTCTTGACCAGGCGCTGGGCCAGGACGCACAGCAGCGAATCGGCGAAGTTGAAGGGGTCGAGGTCCATGTCCAGGAGGCGCGTCACGGTCTCGGGGGCGGAGTTGGTGTGCAGGGTCGAAAACACGAGGTGGCCCGTGAGGGACGATTCGACGCCGATGTGCGCCGTTTCCTTGTCGCGCATCTCGCCGATCATGATCACGTCCGGGTCGGCGCGCAGGAAGGAGCGCAGGGCCGAGGCGAAGGTCAGGCCGATCTTGGGGTTGACCTGCACCTGCCGCAGGCCCTCCTGGGTGATTTCCACCGGGTCCTCGGCCGTCCAGATCTTGCGCTCGGGCGTGTTGATGTAGCTCACGGCCGAGTGCAGGGTCGTAGTCTTGCCGGAGCCCGTGGGCCCGACCACGAGGATCAGCCCGTAGGGCTTGTAGATGAGCTTCTCGAAGGCGGACTTGTTCCGGGGCAGCAGGCCCAGCTTGTCCAGGGGCAGGGGCTTGCCCGAGGCCAGGACGCGCAGGACCACGTCCTCCATGCCCTCCAGGGTGGGGATGGTGGCCATGCGGTATTCGACGACCTTGTTGCGGTCCGGGAGCTTGATCTTGATCTTGCCGTCCTGGGGCAGGCGACGCTCGGCGATGTCCAGGCTGGCCATGATCTTCAGGCGCGAGACGATGGGCCGGGCCAGGGGCAGGCGCACCTTGCGGAACTCGTAGCACGTGCCGTCCAGGCGGAAGCGGAACATGCAGAATTTCGAGTGCGGGTTGGGCTCGATGTGGATGTCCGAGACGTTCTTGCGCCAGGCTTCCACCAGCAGGGCGTTGACCATGCGCACGACCTCGCTGTCCGTGTCGCTGAGCTCCGCCTCGCCTTCATCGGCGGCCGAGACGACGTCTCCGGCCTCGACGTCCTCGTCGAAGGCCGCGGCCAGGTCCTCGCCGGCCCCGAACTGCTTGTAGAAATGCTCGATGTACTGCTCGATGTCCGCGGCCAGGGTGACCTTGGCCTGCACGTTCGACGTGCCGTAGATGAAGCGGATCTCGTCCAGGCGCCCCAGGTCGAAGGGGTTGGTCATGAGCACCGTGATGGTGTTGCCTTCCTGGGAAAACGGAATCCAGCCGTAGCGCTTGAGAAAATCGGGGTCCAGGCGGCGCTTCTCGAAAAGCTCGAAGGGCGGCTCCTTGGACGCGGAGAAGGGCACGAACTCCGTGCCGTAGAAACGTGCCAGACTCTCGCCCAGGTCCTTCTTGGCGACCTTGAGTTCCTTGATGAGGACGCCGTCGGGGTCCTTGCCGTCGGCGGAAAGAACCCTGGAGAGCTGTTCGGCGGTGATGACGCCCTTGTCGAGCAGGTAGGAATAGCGGCTGCTGCTCGACGCCACGGGGCGAGGGGTGAGGGCCTTGATGCGCTGCTCGATGCCGGGAAACTCGGGGTCGAGCGTGCGGACCATTTCGAAGATCCGGCGCGCCTCGGCGACGTCTTCCTGATGCTGGTAGATGAGGCCGGCGCGGAAGTAGAGCTTGGCCGCGACCTTGGGCGGGTACTGGTTCTCCCCCAGCACCTTGAGGGTGACCTCGGCCTGCTCCTGGACCTTGCCGAGCTTGTTCAGGCTGTCGAGCATGAGCCTGACCAGGTCGTAGGTGCGCAGGCCCTGTGCATAGCCGCTGCGGCAGATGTTCAGCACGCCTGCGTAGTCGTCCTTGGCAAAGAGGCCCCAGGCCTTGGACAGGAGTTGTTCCTCTGTCAAAGGGGTTGACATGCGTCTCGCTCACCCGTTGATCGATTGCCGGGCGGCCCGAGAGAGGCCGCCCGGCAACGGTGTTATTTCTTCAGCCAGGCCATCATGCCGCGCAGGCTGTCGCCGACCTGCTCGACCTGATGCTCGTGGCTCTGACGGCGGCGGGCCAGGAAGAAGGGCAGGTTGGCCTTGTTCTCCAGGATCCAGTTGCGGGCGAAGGTGCCGTCCTGGATCTCTTCGAGGACCTTCTGCATGGCCTTGCGGGACTCGTCGTTGATGACCCGCGGGCCGGTCACGTAGTCGCCGTACTCGGCGGTGTCGCTGATGGAGTGGTGCATCTTCTTGAATCCGCCCTCGTAGAGCAGGTCCACGATGAGCTTGAGCTCGTGCATGCACTCGAAGAAGGCGATCTCGGGCTGGTACCCGGCCTTGACCAGGGTCTCGAAGCCGGCGCGGATGAGCTCGCTCACGCCGCCGCACAGCACGGCCTGCTCGCCGAAGAGGTCCGTCTCGGTCTCTTCGCGGAAGGTGGTCTCAAGGACGCCGGAACGGGTCCCGCCGACGCCGGCCGCGTAGGCCAGGGCCTTGGCCAGGGCCTGTCCCGTGGCGTCCTGGTGCACGGCCACCAGGCAGGGCACTCCGCCGCCCTTCTCGAACTCGCGGCGCACGAGGTGGCCGGGGCCCTTGGGCGCGATCATGACCACGTCCACGTCCTTGGGCGGGATGATCTGGTTGTAGTGGATGTTGAAGCCGTGGCCGAAGACCAGGGTCTTGCCCGCGGTCAGGTTGGGCAGGATCTCTTCCTGGTAGACCTTGGGCTGGTACTGGTCCTGGACCAGGATCTGGATCAGGTCGGCCTTCTTGGCCGCCTCGGCCGCGCTGACGGGCTCGAAGCCGTGCTCGCGGGCCAGGTGCCAGTTGGCACCGCCGGGACGCTGGCCGATGATGACCTGCACGCCGGAGTCGCGCAGGTTCTGGGCGTGGGCGTGACCCTGGCTGCCATAGCCGATGATGGCCACGACTTTGTCCTTGAGTATATTCAGATCGGCGTCCTTGTCGTAGTAAACTTTCATGGTTTCTCCTTCTCTCGTGGTTCGTGATGCCCGCTGCCGGGCCCCATAGCCAAATGGATCAGTCGGCGAGCTGCATGCTGCGCCGCATGGCCACGGTGCCGGCGCGGATGAACTCCTTCACGCCGAACCGCTGCAGCAGAGCCACGACGGCCTTGATCTTGCCCTGATCCCCGGTGATTTCGAGCGTCAGCTCGTCCGGGCTGACGTCGACGACCTTGCATCTGAAAATATCCGCGATGCGGAGCACCTCTGCCCGCTTGGAGTCCTCGGCCCCGACCTTCATGAGCACGATCTCGCGCTCCACGGCCTGCAGGTGGGTCAGGTCCACGACCTTGATGACCGTGATGAGCTTGTGCAGCTGCTTCATGATCTGTTCGATGATCTGCTCTTCGCCGCTGGTGCAGATGGTGATGTGGGAAACCCCGTTGTCCAGGGTCGGGCCGACGTTCAGGGACTCGATGTTGAATCCGCGGCCGCTGAACAGCCCGACCACGCGGGACAAAACTCCGGGTTCGTTCTCGACGAGTATGGAAAGGACATGTCTCATGGCGGCCTCCTAAACCAGCAGCATTTCGGACAGGGCCGCGCCGGCCGGAACCATGGGCGCGACATTCTCCTCGGGCTCCACGCGCACGTCGACGATGACCGGGCCCGGGTAGGCGAAGGCCGCTTCCAGCGTCGACTCGAGATCCTCGGCCTTGTCGACCAGATACCCCGCCGCCCCGTAGGCCTTGGCCAGGGCCACGAAGTCGGGGTTGGTGTGCAGGCAGGTGGCGCAGTAGTTCTTCTTGTAGAAGAGCTCCTGCCACTGCCGGACCATGCCCAGGTAGCCGTTGTTGAGGATGACGATCTTGACGGGCACGTTGTAGCTCACGGCCGTGGCCAGCTCCTGGATGTTCATCTGGATGGAGCCGTCGCCGGCGATGTCGACGACCAGCCTGTCCGGGAAGGCGAACTGCGCGCCGATGGCCGCCGGGAAGCCGTAACCCATGGTGCCCAGGCCTCCGGAGGTCAGGAGGGTCCGGGGCTTCTTGTAGGTGTAGAACTGCGCGGCCCACATCTGGTTCTGCCCCACTTCCGTGGAGATGATGGCCTCGCCCCTGGACAGCTCGTAAATCTTCTCGACCACCCACTGCGGTTTGATGGCCCCGCCGTTCTTGGCGTAATTCAGGGGGTACGTGGCCTTCATCTGGGCCAGGGAGGCGTTCCAGTCGGAGTGCTTGTCCTTCCAGTCCACGCCCTTGATCCGGGCCACCTCCTCGATGAGCCCTTCGAGCCCCTGCTTGCAGTCGGCCACGATGGGCACGTCGACGACCACGTTCTTGCTGATGGAGGTGGGGTCGATGTCGATGTGGATGATCTTGGCCCTTGAGGCGAAGGCGTTGACGCGGCCCGTGACCCGGTCGTCGAAGCGCGCGCCCACGGAGATGAGCACGTCGCAGCTGTTGATGGCCATGTTGGCCGTGTAGGTGCCGTGCATGCCGAGCATGCCGAGCCAGTTCGGGTGGTCGCCCGGAAAGGCCCCCAGACCCATGAGGGTCGTGGTCACGGGCAGGTGGAACTCCTCCGCCAGCCTGGTCAGCGCCGCGGCGCTGTCCGAGGAGACCACGCCGCCGCCGGCGTAGATGACGGGCTGGCGGCTCAGGGCGATGAGCTCGGCGGCCTTGCGCAGCTGCTTGCGGTTGGGGTTCACGTTGGGGTTGTAGCTGCGGATGCTGATGCTCTCGGGATAGGAAAACTCAGTGACGGCGTTGACCACGTTCTTGGGCAGATCGATGAGGACGGGCCCCGGCCTGCCCGTCCTTGCGATATAAAACGCCTGCTTTATGGTCGTCGCCAGGTCGGCGACGTTCTTGACCAGATAGTTATGCTTGGTGCAGGGCCGGGTGATGCCCACGATGTCGGCTTCCTGAAAGGCGTCGTTGCCGATCAGCTGCGTGGGCACCTGCCCCGTGATGACGACGAGAGGGATGGAATCCATGTAGGCCGTGGCGATTCCGGTCACGGTGTTGGTCGCACCGGGGCCGGACGTGACCAGGCATACGCCCACCTTGCCCGACGCCCGGGCGTAGCCGTCCGCGGCGTGGACCGCGGCCTGCTCGTGCCGGACGAGAATGTGTCTGATGGGATGCTTGGGCAGCTCATCGTAGATGTCGATGACCGCGCCGCCGGGGAAACCGAAGATGAGGTCGACCCCTTCCCGCTTCAGACACTCCATCAGAATCTGGGCACCGGTGAGCACCATGGCTCCTATCCCTCCTGCTTCTTGTATTTTTCGAGCAGAGCCTGGATCCGGGTCTTCCCGGCCAGCTTCTTCTTCTTGTACTCCTTCACTTCGAGATCTTCAGCAGGAGAAAGCGCAGCTTTCCCCGAATACCGCTCCAGGATCTTCTCGAAGCCCACATGTTCCTCCCACAGAGCCTTGAGTTCCTCGTCGTGACCCATGTGGGCCGCAATCAGTTCGAGGTCTTGCTGTTCCATAGGATGTCTCCTTAGCGTTATGGTTATCCTCATGCCCGACCGGACAGGACGTCCCAGTCGGGCTCTTCCTCGGTCATCAGGAGCAGGTTCTTGTGCCGGGACCCGTGCCCGGACTCGATGGCCACCTGCTGGGTCTTCATTCCGAAGAGTTCGGCCACAAATACTGTCAACGCGTTGTTGGCCTTGTTGTCAACCGCCGGGGCGCGCAGGCGGATCTTGAGATGGTCGCCGTGCATGCCCGCCAGTTCCGTCTTCTTCGCCCCGGGCTGCACCCAGAGGCTGATCCGCCACCCGCCGTCCTTGGCCGGGCCGACCCAGACCGGACGGTCCTTCGCCACCATCGCCCCCTTAGAACATCATCTGCGACAGGAGCCGCGTCATGAAGACCTGGATGAACTTGATGGCCAGAACGACCACGAAGGGCGAAAAGTCGATGCCGCTGAAATAGGTGAACGGCATCCACTTGCGGATCCGGTAGAAAACGGGCTCGGTCAGGGTCCGGATGCCGCGCACGATGGGGTTGTAGGGGTCGGGGTTGACCCAGGACATGACCACCGCGGCGATGACCACCCAGAAATACAGGGACAGGACGCTGTCCACCACATAGTACACGGCCGTGATCAGACTCGAAAAAACCGGCATGAAGCCTCCGTACGGATATATTCTTCCTGCGCGGCGCTGGGGCGGGATACTCCGTGCGCCAGGACCGCGCAAGCGTTAATCGATTATCTCGAAAAATCCCCTTTCAAACCATTGCCGCAGTTCATGGAAACTGTCCACATGGAGTTGGGCGGCCAGTTCCCGGTTGCGGTAGGCCCAGAACGGCACCCCCGCCCGCACCGTCGTCTCCTGGTCCACGGACGAATCCCCGAGGTAGGACATCGCCCCTGTGCCGAAGCCCCAGGCCTCGACGATGCACCGCAGGCCCTCGGGGTCGGGCTTGGGCCGGGAGACCTTGGCCGCGGTCATGACCGGGTTGAAGTAGCCGGTCAGGCCGAAGCGCTCCAGGACCAGCTCCATGGAGTTCTTGCGGTTGGTGTTGACGGCCATGCGCACCCCGCGCCCGGCCAGGTCCTCGACCAGCTCGAAGAGCCCCGGCTCGGGGATCATGCGGTCGATGAAGTCGTTGTAGGTCATGTGCCCCTGCACCTCGGCTGCACGAGCCCTGAGCTCCGGGGGGATGATCCGGGCCATGGCCGCGTCCACGGTGTGCATGAACGCGTACTCCTCGTCCTCGCGGCTCATGGGCTCAAGGCCCAGGGTCAGGAGGATGTGGTTGTAGTAGTGGCGGTTGACGTCGCGGGAGTCGAAGAGGACCCCGTCGCAGTCGAAGACCACGCCGCGGACGAGCCGCAGATCGATACGGCGGGGCCGGCCCGCACAGGATGGCATGTCTACTCCATGGCCTCCGGGAAATACTGCCCGGCCAGCTCGCGCAGCTTGAACTTCTGGATCTTGCCGCTGGCCGTCATGGGGTATTCATCCAGGAAGGCCACGTACTTGGGTATCTTGTAGCGGGAGATCTGCCCGCGGCAGAAGTCGCGGATGTCCTCGGTCCCGTAGTCGAAGCCCTCCTTGAGGATGACGAAGGCGCCGACCTCCTCGCCGTACTTGCGGCTGGGCACGCCGACGACCTGCACGTCCTTGATGCCCTCCATGCGGTACAGGAACTCCTCGATCTCGCGCGGGTACACGTTCTCGCCGCCGCGGATGATCATGTCCTTGAGGCGCCCAGTGATGCTCAGGTATCCGTCATCGTCCATGACGCCCAGATCGCCGGAGTGCATCCAGCCGTCGGGGTCGATGGCCTGGGCCGTGGCGTCAGGGTTGTTGTAGTAGCCCTTCATGACGTTGTAGCCGCGGCAGCAGACCTCGCCCTGCACGCCGGAGGCCACGGGCTCGCCCGTCTCGGGGTCGACCACGCGCACCTCGATCTCGGGCATGGCGCGGCCCACGGTGCGCGTGCGCTGCTCCATCGAGTCGTTGACCCGCGTCTGGGTCATGACCGGGGAGGTCTCGGTCAGGCCGTAGCAGATGGTGATCTCCTTCATGTTCATGACGTCCATGACCTTCTCCATGACCGGCACCGGGCACGGCGAGCCGGCCATGATGCCCGTGCGCAGGGAGGACAGGTCGAACCTGGGGAAGGAGCGGTGTTCGAGCACGGCGATGAACATGGTCGGCACGCCGTAGAGGGCCGTGCACTTCTCCTCCTCCACGGCCGTGAGGACCAGCAGGGGGCTGAAGCCTTCGAGGATGACCAGCGTGGCGGCGTGGCTGATGGCCGCCAGAACGCCCAGCACGCAGCCGAAGCAGTGAAACAGCGGCACGGGCAGGCAGACCCGGTCGTTGTGGGTGAACTTCTGGTTCTCGCCGATCCAGAAGCCGTTGTTGCCGATGTTGTAGTGGGTCAGCATGACGCCCTTGGGGAAACCGGTGGTGCCCGAGGTGTACTGCATGTTGACCACGTCGTGCGCGTCCAGGGACGCCTGGCGGGCGCGGTAGTCCTCCTCGGCGGTCACGCGGCTCAGGGCCAGCAGCTCGGGCATGGAGTACATGCCGCGGTGCTTCTCCTGGCCGAGGAAGAAGACGCGCTTGAGGTCCGGGAACTTGTCGCTGCGCAGGTAGCCCCGCTCCTGGGTCTTGAGCTCGGGCACCAGCTCGTAGACCGTCTGCACGTAGTCCGTGTCCCGGAAGGAATCGATGAGCAGCAGATTCTCGCAC
Source organism: Desulfomicrobium sp. (assembly GCA_024709365.1). Lineage (GTDB taxonomy): Bacteria > Desulfobacterota > Desulfovibrionia > Desulfovibrionales > Desulfomicrobiaceae > Desulfomicrobium. Next base: position 20,207 of record JANJWV010000208.1, read on the forward strand.
TCGGACTGCTTGAGCAGGTATTCGAGCTCGGCCTTCTTGTAGAAGGTGTTGACCGTCAGCAGGATGGCCCCGATCTTGGCCGTGGCGAACTGGAAGGCCACCCAGTACGGCACGTTGGTGGCCCAGATGGCGACCTTCTCGCCCTTCTGCACGCCCATGGCCATGAGGCCCTTGGCCAGATTGTCGACCAGTTCGCCGAACTCCCGGTAGGTCATGCGGAAATTGCGGTCCACGTAGACCACGGCTTCGTTGTCCGGGTGCTGCATGATGGCTTCGTCGAGCATCTGCCCCAGGGTAATTTCTCGCAACGCTGGCTTGTCCATGACTCCCCCTTGGAATGATCCCGGACTATTCCGGAAAGTAGAGCACCGCATAGATGGAGGCCGGGGAGTCCCCGCTGCAGGCCACGTGATGCGGTACGATGGAATTGAGATAGATGGAGTCGCCCTTGGTCAGGGTCAGCACCTCGCGGCCGTAGATGACCTCGATGGCGCCGTCGTGCACGACGATGAACTCCTCGCCCTCGTGGCTCGACAGTTTGCGCTCGGAGCAGGCCGACGGCATGATCTCGACGAAGAAGGGCTCCATGTGCCGGTCGGTCTTGCCACGGCCCAGGGAGTAGAACTTCATGTCCACGGGGCAGTCCTTGCCGCCGAGCATGTTCAGGCCCGCTTCCCGCTGGCCCAGGCGCACGATGAGGGGGTCGTGGCCGAGCTCGTCGTCGAGGAAGGTGCCCATGCGCACGCCGAGGCCGCGGGCGACCTTGAGCAGGGGCCCCAGGGACGGGTAGACCGAGTCCTCTTCGAGGGATTTGAGGAAAGAAAGCTGCAGGCCGGTGCGCGCAGCCAGATCTTCGAGGCTGATTTCGTTCATTTCCCGGTAACGCTTGATGCGTCTGCCGAGTTGCTCTTTGCTCATACTCAGGTCTCGCTGGTTAGGGTTGCTGGGACGGGGCCACGATGGTCAGGGGTTCGGACAGCTCGACCCGGACGCCGCAGACCCGTTCCAGGGCGTCTTCGTCCAGCCGGCAGCACAGCAGAGCGCCGTCCTCTCCGCAAGGGGAAAATTCCAGGTCCAAGGCCGAAAGCTCCCGCAGCACGTCGGTGTCGGTCACGTACAGCCGCGCGCCACGGGGCAGGAAGCACAGCAGGGACGGCAGCAGGGATTTCCAGGGCAGCTCCGCACTGGCCCGCGGGAAGATGGCCTCGTCGGGCACGCCGAGTTCCGCGAAGCTCTCCTCGTCGTCGAGGCCCAGCACCGAGGCGAACCCCTCCCGAGCCGCCTCGAACCGCCCTTCCTGCTCGCGCATGGCCACGAACTGCTCCTCGCGGAAGAGGGCCATGGCCAGCAGGATCTGGGCCTGGCGGCAAGGGTCGGCCGCCTCGGGCTCCGCACCGCCCAGAAGCTGCGACCGGAATTCCAGGCTCGTGCCCGTGAAGAAATTGTCCAGTCCCGCGGCCTGATAGGCCTTCATGTCCGAAGAGCGCGCAAACCGCTCCCCGAACTCCATGTAGCTGCGCAGCAGCGCACGCACCTCGGCCGGCGAACAGGGCAGGCTCTCGGGCCGCCAGCGCGGCCGGTCCGTGTCCATGTTCACGCCGGGATCGAAAAAGACGAGCCCCTCGGGCAGGGGCCCCTGGCCCAGCCTCGGGTGCATCCAGGGAAAATGCACGAGCATTGCGGTCATATCATCTCCTTAACCGTATCCGCATCAGAATCCCGCCACGAACCTGCGGCAGCGCCCGGGACAGACGGGCATCCGCAGCAGGCACACGCCGTCCAGGAAGTGCGCGCAGGGCACATCCCCGGCCTCGTCCGGCAGGGGGATGAAATTTGCACAGTCGAGGCCAATGTTCAAGGCCGCATCCACACGCCGCTCCCAGATGCGTCCGGCCTCCTCCGAAGACAGGCCCAGGCTCTCGCCACGGACCACGAAGGCGTCGAAGCTGTCCGCGAGGGCCTGCAGCGCGGTGCAGGCGAACCCGGCATGCAGGCCCGGGTTGAGACGCTCCTCGTAGATGCAGCGGCCCGCCGCCCAGTACCTGCACCCCCTGCCCGGCAGCGGAAGCGGCGGCAGCGTGCGACTCACGCCGCCCCCCGTCCACGGGTGTCCGGACGCCGCGGACATGACCTCAGGCTATTTAGGGAATACATTCCATCCATCCGGAAACCAAGATTTTTCTTCGTCACGCAAATGTTGACCTGCCCGAAGGGCTATGTGTATATGAGGCCCATTCATTTCCGAGGAGGCATACATGTTCGGCATTGGCATCCCAGAGCTTCTCATCATTCTGGTCATCGTCCTGGTAATTTTCGGGGCCAACAAGTTGCCTGAAATCGGTTCAGGTATGGGCCGGGCCATCAAGAACTTCAAGAAGGCCACCAGCGAGCCTGAAGAAATCGACGTGACGCCCAAGTCCGACACGAAGGACACGACGGATAAGAAAGACTGAATTTTCGCAGGTTGAAATCGAAAGAATCCCGGCCAAGGCCGGGATTCTTCTTTTCCAAGGCCCCTACCTGATCCGCACCGTCAGCCCCTGGGCCTTGGCCGCGTCCTCCAGGCGCCTGGACAGGGCTTCCCTGGACCCGGTCGTGATCCGCCACACGCCGGCCATGCTCTGCCCTTCCATCTCCACGCCGATCAGGGCCTTGCGCTCGATCTCCGCGTTCCAGCCGTCCATGAGACGGTCGAACTCCATGGGCCCCATGCTCGAAAGCCAGCCGGAGATGCGGACCTCGACCCCGGCCCCGCCTCCCCCGGCTTGCGCCGGACGGGAAAAATAGTCCTTCCAGACCGCCAGCCAGACCTCGTCCAGAGTCTTGGCCGAGCGGGTCGAATTCCATTCCCCGAGGCTCAGCACGCCGCTCCAGTCCCGGCCCTGCGACAGGGTCAGGACCGGCACGTCCGCGCCTGCGGCTGCCACCGGGGCGAGCCCCGAGAGCTCCTGCAGGGCCGAAAGCCGCTTGGTGCGCGACGGCTCCACGCCCGACAGGCGGAGCACGTACGGCAGCGGGCCCGTCAGGGTGGAGAGCACTCCCAAGTCCCGCAGACGGGCCTTGAGGCCCGCGCCGTGAACCCGCACGTCGAGGATCAGCGCCTCGCTCGTGGCGTTGCCCGCGACCGTGGCGTTGCCGGCGTCTGCGGCCGACTCCTTGTAGCCCAGGATCAGGGAGTCCCGCTCCTTGACCAGGACGCCCATGACGGCCTTGAGCCGCGCAGGCGTCAGCGCCGGGCCTGCGATGGCCCTGGTTTCCAGGGCCAGGGCCTCGTCGAAGCCCCGCCCCACGGCCGCGGCCCTGTCCTCGCCCTGGACCAGCGGCACCGTCACGCGCTGGTCCGCCAGAACCAGGGTGGACCAGAGCATCAGGGCCGCAACCACACCGAAAACGCGTCCTTGCATGGAAAAACTCCTTCGTGAAAATCTGTATCGCGAGGGCCGCCCTGCCACAAGCCGCCCCCTTACGCCGGTGACGCCAGGAACTCCCTGGCCCTGGCCGCCATACCCTCGAAATCCTCCGGGTCGTGCCAGGCGATGTCCTGGTCCTTGTTGAACCAGGTCAGCTGGCGCTTGGCGTAGGCCCGCGTGCTGCGCAGCCAGTCGGCCCGCGCCTGGGCCATGTCCAGGCCGTCCAGGAGCACGGCCAGCAGCTCGGGGCAGCCGATGCCCGAAAACCCCGGCGCGTCCCTGTGCGGACAGCCCTCGTAGGCCAGGCGGACCTCGTCCAGGGCGCCGGCTTCAAGCATGAGTTCGATGCGGCGCTCCAGGCGCGGCGTCAGCGTCGCCAGGTCCGTACGCAGGCCGATCTTGAGGGCGCGCAGCCCTTCGGGACGGCGGGTCTGGCCGTGCCACCAGGTCAGGGTCCGGCCCGTGGCGGCGAAGACCTCCAGGGCGCGGCAGATGCGCTGCGGGTCGTTGGGGTGGATTTTGGAGGCGTAGTCCGGGTCCACGCCCCGCAGCCGGGCGTGCAGGACCGGGGACCCGACGGAGGCGCACTCCCGCGCCAGTTCCTCGCGGATGCGCGGGTCGATGTCCGGAATGGGCGCCAGTCCGTCGACGAGGCTCTTCAGGTAGAGGCCCGTGCCGCCGACGAGGATGGGCACGAGGCCCTCGCTGCGGTAGGCTTCGGCCCGGGCCAGGATTTCGGCCGCGAAGGAGCCCGCCCGGACGGGCTGGTCCACGGGCAGGTAGCCGTAGAGGGCGTGGGGACAGACGGCCCGCTCCTGCGCGGTGGGCTGGGCCGTGACGATGCCGAGACCGGCGTAGACCTGCCTTGAGTCGAAGTTGACCACCCCGCCGCCCAAGGCATGCGCCAGGGCCAGGGCCGCGGCGGTCTTGCCCGTGCCGGTGGCCCCGACCAGGCAGACGAGACTCGTGACGCTCATGCCTTGGCGGGCCCCCCGGCGGGCAAAGCGGACGCCCCGCCGCGCACGTCGGCCAGCCGCGCCTCGATGCGGGCCTGGATGGACTCGGGCACCAGCCCCTCGATGACCCCGCCGAGCTTGGCCACGTCCTTGATGATGGAGGAGCTGATGTAGAGCCAGCGGTAGTCCGTCATCATGAAGACGGTATGGATGCTGGGCTTCAATTTGCGGTTCATGAGGGCCATCTGAAACTCGTACTCGAAGTCCGAGACGGCGCGCAGGCCGCGCAGGATGGTGTTGGCGTGCGCCCCCGGCACATAGTCCACCAGCAGGCCCGAAAAGGCCTCGACCTCGACGCGCAGCTGCCCGCGGAAGATCTCGCGGATCATGTCGACGCGCTCCTCCAGGGAGAAGAGCGGGTTCTTGCCCGAGTCCCTGGCCACGGCCACGATGATGCGGTCGAAGACCTCGAGGCCCCGGCGCACGAGGCTCAGGTGTCCGTTGTGGAAGGGGTCGAAGGTGCCGGGGTAGACGGCGATGCGCTCTGGTTTCTGCGCCATATGCATATCCTTGTCTGTCCGTAGAGTTTGTCGCGAAGGAGCGCCAGGTCCGGGTGCGGGGGGGCGTCGAAGGCCAGTCCCGCCTCCACCTCGGCGCACAGCAGCCCTTCGCGCGCCAGGACGTTTCGGTCAAGCAGCAGCCGCAGGGCCGGCAGAAAAAGGTCCTTGCCGTAGGGCGGGTCGATGAAGACCAGCTCGAAGGAACCCGTGCCGCCCCCACCCAGCCAGCGCGCGGCGTCGCCCTTGACGATCCGGAAACGCTGCCGCGCGACGCCCAGCTCATCGAGGTTGGAACGGATGAGGGCCGCGGCATGGGCGGCCTTCTCGACGAAGACCGCTTCCGCCGCGCCGCGGCTCAGGGCCTCGATCCCCAGAGAGCCGCTGCCGGCGAAGATGTCCGCCACCCTCGTCCCGCCCCAGTCCACGCCCTGGGATTCGAGCATGGAGAAGAGGGACTCGCGCACCTTGCCCGTGGCGGGGCGGTAGCCAGGCCCCTCGGTGGTGCGGATGCGCCTGCCGCGGTACTCCCCGGAGATGATGCGCACGGGCTAGGCCTTGTCGCCTTTGCGCTTCTGCTCGAACATCAGCTCCGAAAGGATGGAGGTGAAGCGGGCGTTGATGTCCAGCAGGTTGCCGCGGATCTCCACCTGGTTGGACAGGCCCATGCGCTGGATGAACTCCACCCGCTCCCGGACCTGATCCAGCTTGTCGGTCGTCTCCTCCAACAGGTATTCCCAATCGATGCGCGGAGCGGCCAGGGACGGACGAGCAGTCAGCTCGAAGCGGCCGCCCTTCTCCAGCAGGCATTCGTCCAGATAATCCGGGATGTGCACGGTGAACTTGAACTTCTCGCGGATGAGCTCGGCCAGGACCTTCTGCCCGGAATGCTCGCCGTGAATCAGGTAGACCTGCACGTCGGGGTTGCGGAAGTGGGACAGCCAGTCGAGGATCTGCGACTGTCCGGCGTGGCCCGAGAAGCCGCCGATGGTGAAGACCTTGGCCTTGACCGAAAGCTCCTCGCCCAGGATGCGGATGGTCTGGGCGCCGTCGACGATGCGCCGGCCGGGCGTGCCTTCGGCCTGGAAGCCGACGAAGACGATGGACGCGCCCGGCTTCCAGATGTTGTGGCGCAGGTGGTGCTTGATGCGGCCCGCATTGGCCATGCCGCTGCCGGCGATGACGATGGCCGGTCCCTGGGAGCTGTTGATGGCCCGGGACTCCTCGACCGAAAGGGAGAAACGGAGGTTGGGCATTTCCAGGGGGTTCTCGCCGCTCTTGACCCGCTGCTTGGTCTCGTGGTCGTAGTAGTCCCAATGCCGGCGGAAGATCTCCGTGGCCTTGATGGCCAGGGGGCTGTCCACGTAGACGGGCAGATCCTCGGGCAGTTTCCCCTCCTTGCGCAGCAGATAGAAGGAGTACAGCAGCTCCTGGGTGCGCTCCACCGCAAAGGCCGGGATGATGACCTTCTCGCCGCGCTCGTAGCTGTAGGCGATGGCCTCGGCCAGCTCCTGCCGGCTCTGGGCCTCGTTTTTGTGGTTTCGACTGCCGTAGGTCGACTCCAGAAAGAGGAAATCGGCGTGCTCGACGGTCTCCGGGTTGCGGACCAGGAGCTGGTTGGGGCGGCCCAGGTCGCCGGAAAAGACCAGCTTGGTCTCCTCCTCCCCTTCCTTGATCCACAGCTCGATGAAGGCCGAGCCCAGGATGTGGCCGGCGTCGTTGAAGACAACGCGGATGCCGGGGGCCGGCTCGAAGGCCGCGTTGTACTCCTCGATTTTCAGCTGCTTCAGGACCTTCTGGGCCTGCTCCACGGTGTAGAGGGGCTCCACCGGCGGGTCTCCGGCACGCAGCTTCTTGGTGCTGCGCCACTGGGCGTCGGTCTCCTGGATGCGCGCGCTGTCCTCGAGCATGATGGTCAGCAGGTCGCGGGTCGGCGCGGTGGTGTGCACGCGGCCCTTGAAGCCCTTGGCCGCCAGGCGCGGGAGCAGCCCGGAGTGGTCGATGTGGGCGTGGGTCAGGAGAATGAAATCGAGGGCTTCGGGCCGGTACATGCCGTTCTCGTCCCAGTTGCGCGCCTCGATGACCCTGTTGCCCTGGTGCATGCCGCAATCGATGGCGAAACGGGCGTGTTCGCACTCGAGCACGTAACACGAGCCCGTTACGGTCCGAGCCGCGCCAAGAAACGTTATCTTCATTCCTTTCTCCCTATATTTCAGTTGGATGAAAACAATGCCCCGCAACCCATTGCCCTCGAAGGGCCGGGTATGCTAGCCCCGTGGGCACGCGGCATCCGAAGACGGGGCGACAACCTTTTTGCCAAGACGAACCAACCCATGATCAATCTGGAAAAACTCAGCGACCGGGATCTGCCCCCTCTCAAGCCGATGGTCATCAGGCTGTGGCAGCTCCTCAATGCCCCGAACACCCGCCTGCAGGACATCGTCGAGGCCATGAGCGCCGAGCCCGTCCTGTGCGCCCGGATCATGGCCATCTCCAACTCGCCCATGTACCGCGGCCTCGACGAGATCACCTCGCCGCAGAAGGCCCTCGTGCGGCTGGGCCTGAACGAGGTCAAGGGCATCGTCTACTACCTGACCCTGGCCGACTCGGTCACGAAGAACGCATTCCCTTCCTCGTTCTCCATCCGCCGCTTCTGGACCCACAGCCTGAGCACGGCCCTCCTGTCCAAGAAACTCATGCAGTACTACCCGAGCCTCTTTCCCATGTCACCGGAAGAACAGGACGGGGCATACCTGGCCGGCCTGCTGCACGATATCGGGTACGTAGTCATGGCCACCCTGATGCCCGGGGAATTCACCGTGATGGCAAAGATCTGGGAAGAGGGCGGCCGGGACCCCTTGGAGGTCGAAGAGAAACTCTTCGGAGTCAGTCACCCGCTCCTGAGCGCCAAGGCCTTGAAGCTCTGGAAATTCCCGAAAAACGTCCAGCTCGCGGTCTACGCCCATCACCGCGATGTGGTCCGGGACTCGCCCCCCGCCATCATGCTCATCAAGCTCGCGGACTACCTTGCCACCAAGGCCGGGTACCACTTCAACCCCATGTTCACGGCGGACATGAAGGCACTCGGCGTCCCGCTCTTCCTGCTCGAAAACGACTACCAGCCCGTGGTCGAGGAAGTGGCCCTGAAGGTGGAGACGCTCGTCAACCAGGCCTTCGCCTGAGGCTCAGAGGGTCCGGGCGCAGCGCAGTTCGAGATCGACAGCGCCCGTATGCCCCATGACCCCTTCGGGCACGGGTTCGTTCATCCTCTCGCAGACCCAGTTCCACAGCACGTCGCTCGTCCGTTCGAACTGCCGGTAGTCGCCGAGCACCCGCACGCACAGATACCGTGCGGCGAGGGCCATGGGCGCGGCCGGGACGTCGTCCTGGAACTGATATTCGCCGATGACCGCGCCGAGCCGCGCCAGCATGGACCGCGTGCCCTCCTCGTCGAGGTCCGGGGAGACAAGGCACAGGAAGCCGTTGTCCATGGACGCCAGCCGGTCGTAGTTGCGCAGCTGCCGGCGCAGGGAGGCCCAGATGCCGTTCTTGAACCATTCCATCCAGCCGTCCCCATAGCCCATGCGCAGATCCGCAAGGCCCGGCACCGACAGGACGCTCAGGGATACCCAGCCCTCCCGGCGGCCGATGCGGTTCACCTCCTCGCCGAGATAGATGCGCAGGCCTTCGGGCGTCAGCAGGCCCGTTTCCCGGTCCAGCAGGCGCGACGCGCCGTACTTCCTGCACAGGGACATGACCCGCAGGGCTCGGCGCACTCTCCATTCCAGTTCCAGATCGAGGCAGGGGGCGGCGATGAAGTCGTCGAGTTCGTTTTGGCTCGAAAAGATCGGGACCATGTCGGACTGGGGACCCGTGAGGATGATGTAGGCAGGAGTCAGGGAACGCCTGGCCTCCCTGGCCCGGACCATGGCGCAGAGTTCCAGGCCCGAGATGTCCACCCCCTGGGAGGACACGAGCAGGCAGTCATATGCGACGTCCTCGGTCAAGGCCACGGCCTTGAGATGGCCGCGGACGTGATCGACCTTCAGGTCGAGCCGCTTCAGCACGACGATCATTTCCCGCGCGACGTCGTCGTCCGGTTCCACGAGCAGGAACGTGAACCTGTCCTTGTCTTCCATGGTCTGGGTCATGCGCTGCGCCTTTGCGTTACGGGGGGTTGGATGCACGGATGCCTGGAACCGCCATCGCCTCCGGGTAGCAGACCCGGGGGCGCCTTGTCCACAGACCCGGCGCGGAACCGGGCCCTTGGGTTTTGCCCTCGGCCGCGTTATGGTGTATGGCCCCTGTCCACAGTGGACACCGCAAATGCATAATCCTTTCAAATCGCTGGAAAAAGATCCGAGCCTCAAGGCCAGGATGAAAAAAAGACGCAAACCTGCGGCCACTCCTCCCGCGCCGGCCGAAGGGCCCCGGGAAAAATCCGAGGACGAGCTCTTCCTGCACGCCTTCTCCGACGTGACCCCCCTGAACAAGGGCGGCCGCGACGTGGCCCCGGCGGCGGCTCCGCCCCAGGCGGTCCCGGCCTCCCCGCCGACCTTCGCCCGGCTGTTGGAGGAGAACATCGAGTTCGAGATGGACTATTCCCACGAGTTCATCACCGGACAGATCCGGGGGCTGGACCCCAAGATCTTCCGCAAGCTCAAGGGCGGGGAGTTCAGCGTGCAGGCCCACCTGGACCTGCACGGCATGAACGCCGACCAGGCCAAGCTCGCGGTCCTTGACTTTCTGCGGCGCTGCTACATGGAAGGCAAGCGCTGCGTGCTGCTCATCCCGGGGCGCGGCCGCAACTCCCCCCAGGGCCAGGGCGTGCTGCGGCAGGAGCTGACCGCCTGGCTGACCCAGGCCCCCCTGAAGCGCGTCGTGCTGGCCTTCACCACCGCCCTGCCCAAGCACGGCGGCAGCGGCGCCGTCTACCTCCTGCTGCGCCAGGTGCGCAAGGACAGGGGCAAGATCGTCTGGGAAGAGGTCTTCGTCGATCTGGACGGCTGAATTTCATTCATCTGCATCATCAAAGGACCTGAACATGGGCTTTTTCTCCCGCATCAAGAAACTCTGGGGCTCCGACGCCGAACCGCAGCCCCAGGCCCCCCTGGCGCCGGAACATCCTGAAGCCGCAACCGCGCACGAAGAGGTCCGGACTCCGCCCGAAGCCCCCCGCCTCGAAGAGGAAACCCCGGAACCCGTCGAGGCTGTCCCGGTCGTCGAGGCGCAAACCCCGGAGCCCATCGAAGCTGTCCCGGCCGTTGAAGCGGCTCGGGCCGCAGAGCCCGCAAGACCCGCAGAACCGGCGCAGGCCGCCGGGCCCGCGCGCAAGGAAGGCGGCTGGCGCAGGCTGTTCGGTTTCGGCGGCGAAGAGCCCAAGGAACCGGCGCCCCTGGCGCCCGCCCCGGCCGAGCCGGCCGAACCGGCCATGCTGTTCCAGGAAAAGCCCACGGCCAAGGCCGCCCTGGAGCCCTGGCAGCAGGCCCTGGTGCAGGCCCTGGGCGAGGCGGAACCCAAGCTCTCGACCTGGATGACGCACATCCTGGACGGCGTGACCAAACGCGGCGACGCACTGTGGGACCGCCTGCGCTTTCTTTTCGCGCAGCTGGACGTGCCGTCGGCCGAGGCCGAAGACTTCATCGCCCGCTTCGACACGTGGCTTTCGGACATGGACTACGACCATGTGGACGAGTTCCGTTCGGAGCTGCAGTACCGCATGGCCCTGGCCCTGGAGCTGGAGGACGAGGAGGACGAACGCAACCGCCTCTTCCTGAAGCTCTCGGCGGGCCTGGGCAAGACGCGCGAGCAGCTGACCATGCGCATCGACAGGCTCCTGTCCATGGCCGGCGGCTACGACGACGCCTTCTGGGAGGAGCTGGAGGAGATCCTGCTCATGGCCGACGTGGGCGTCAGCGCCACCCAGGAGCTGCTGAAGCGCCTGCGCCCCAAGGTCCGCCAGGCGGGCGGGCGCGACGCCGCGGACTTCAAGGCCCTGCTCAAGGAGGAACTGGCCGCGGTCTTCCTGGAGCCCAAGGCCCCCAAGGTGCCCCAGGCGCCCGAGGTGGTGCTCATGATCGGCGTCAACGGCGCGGGCAAGACCACGACCATCGCCAAGCTGGCCCACCGCGCCCAGATGCAGGGCCGCAAGGTCCTGGTGGCGGCCGGCGACACCTTTCGCGCCGCGGCCATCGAGCAGCTGCAGGTCTGGTCCAAGCGGGTCGGCGCCGGCTTCTACGCCAAGGCCCACGGCAGCGACCCCGCGGCCGTGGCCTTCGAGGCCGTGGATTACGCCATGAAGGAGGGCTACGACCTGGTCTTCGTGGACACGGCCGGACGCCTGCAGACCAAGCACAATCTCATGGAGGAGCTGAAGAAGATCAACCGGGTCCTGGGCAAGAAGCTCGAAGGCGCGCCCCACCGCACCGTCCTGGTGCTGGACGCCACCACGGGCCAGAACGCACTGTCCCAGGTCAAGCTCTTCTCCCAGGCCTCGCCCGTGGACGAGGTCGTGCTGACCAAGCTCGACGGCACGGCCAAGGGCGGCATCATCGTGGCCATCGCCCTGGAGTTCAAGATTCCCATCAGCTTCGTGGGCCTGGGCGAAAAGATGGAAGACCTGCGCCCCTTCTCGGGCCAGGAATTCGCCAGCGCCCTGTTCGACTGAAAAAAACGCGGGCGGGATCATGGTCCCGCCCGCATCCTTCTACTTCCCCGCCGATTCCCCCAGCGCCCGCCGTATGCTCTCCACCCGCCGCCGGTTGACGCCCAGGTCCCACCAGCCCGTGCGCGAAGCCGAGCGAATCTGAACCACGTCGCCGTCCCTGCGGCATTCCAGGTCGTCAACGAAACCGAAGAATCGGGAACGGAAGGTGGCGTGCAGGTACCCGTCCTCCTCCCTCTCGACGCTTCCGCCGAGCGAGACGACCACCTCGCGCAGCCGCGCCCAGCCGTCTTTGCCGATCACGGGCAGGGGCGGGGCGCTCCCTTCTTCGGAGTTCACGCAGTTGGGCGAACCGGGACAGGCGCGCAGCCTGGCGCCCGAATCCGACGGGCCGGCCGTGGCGCAGGACGCCAGGCCCAGACAGACCGCAAGGGCAAGAAACGGGGCAATCCGGGACATGTTTCCTCCAGGGTTACGATGCAGGAAAGGACAGACGGACCGCCTCGACGGCGCGGACATCGACGAAGTCCCACTCCGGCGGCAGTTCCGCCGTGAAACCCGGCATGTCCACCCTCCAGTGGTGCAGGAAAAGACCGCCGGGCTCGCCCGCACCATAGACGGGGTCGCCCACGAGGGGATGCCCGGCATGGGCCAGATGGGCGCGGATCTGGTGCCGCCGCCCCTTGAGGATATGCGCCAGGACCAGGGTGTTCCCCTCCACGCCGCGCACCGGACGGACCACCGTATGGCGCAGGACTTCGTCCTCCTGCCCGGTGACGCGCACCACGCGGCGCTTGTCGTCCAGGATCAGCCCCGTCAACTCCATTTCCCCCACGTCGCCGCGGGCCAGGGCCAGGTACCACTTGCGCACCTGCCCGGCCTCCTGCCAGCCCTTGTACAGGGCGGCCTCCCGCTCCCCGGCGGCAGCCAGAACCAGCCCGCCGGTCAGCAGGTCGAGACGGTTGAGGAGCCGCCACCCGGACAGGCCCAGCCCCGGCAGGCACCCTTCGAGGCTGTTCCCGCCGCGCCCGGCCACGGTGTGCACCCCGCCGGGCTTGGAAATGGCCGCGAAGCCCATGGCGCTGAAAACGATCCCGACACCCGCGGCACAGACGACGCCGGTCTCCGCCTCCGCCGCTTCCGATACGCTGACGACCTGGCCGGGCCTTACCAGCCCGCCTTTGGCCAGCGTTCGCCCGTCGACCAGGACCAGGCCGGCTTCGACCAGGGCGCGGCAGCGCCTGATCCCCAGCCCGAGATGGACGGCCAGGACCTTGTCCA
>JANJWV010000218.1 GCA_024709365.1 Desulfomicrobium sp.
TGGACAAGGGCTACAAGGTGGCCCTGTGCGACCAGGTCGAGGATCCCAAGCAGGCCAAGGGCCTGGTCCGCCGCGAAGTGACCCGCGTGCTCACGCCCGGCACCGTGGTCGAGGACATCAACCTCGACGCCAAGGGCCACAACTTCCTGGGGGCGCTGTTCTGGGACCCGGAGCTTGGCGGGGGCCTGGCCTGGGTCGATTTCTCCACGGGTGCCTGGTCGGGCCTGCAGACCAAAAGCGAGGCCGTGCTCTGGCAATGGCTCGTCAAGATGAACCCGCGCGAGCTGCTCCTGACCGACGCCCAGCAGCTGCCCAAGGATCTGGAGCAGTGGCGGCCGCGGATCTCGCGCTTCCCCGAGAAATCCTATTTCGACGGCCGCGGGGCCGAGGACAAGATCCTGCGCGCCCAGGGCGTGGCCTCCCTGGCCACCCTGGACCTGGACGACAAGCCGGCCCTGACGCGCTGCTGCGGGGCGCTCCTGACCTATCTGGAGCTGACCCAGAAGCGCGACCTCGGACATCTGGCACCCTTCGCGCCCCTGGACCTCTCGACGACCCTGCTCCTGGACGAGGTCACGGAACGCAACCTTGAACTTTTCCGCACCATGGACGGCGGCAAGGGCCGGGGCACCCTGTGGAACGTCCTGGACCAGACCCAGACGCCCATGGGCGGGCGCCTCCTGGCCACGCGCCTGCATCAGCCCTTCAAGGACCTGTCCGCCATCCTGCCCGTGCAGGAGTTGGTCGCCTTCCTGGTCGACGGCGACGACGGCCGCGAGGGCCTGCGCCGCGCCCTGGACAAGGTCTACGACCTGGAACGGCTGTGCACGCGCATCGTGGTCAACCGCTCCACGCCCAAGGATTTCGGAGCCCTGTGCGCCTCCCTGGCCGAGCTGCCGCGCATGCGGCGCGACCTGGAGCGCCTGGATTCCGTGCCGCCACTGCTGGCCCGGCTGCTGCGCGACTGGGACGACCTGGACGACGTGCACGGCCTGCTGTCCCGCGCCCTGGCCGACTCCCTGCCGCCAGTCATCACCGAGGGCGGGCTCTTCCGCCAGGGCTACGACCGGGCCCTGGACGAGCTCATGGAGCAGACGGACCACGGCGAGGCGGCCCTGACGGCCATGCTCGAACGCGAGCGCGCAGCCTGCGCCCTGCCCAAGCTCAAGCTCGGCTTCACCAAGGTCTTCGGCTACTACTTCGAGCTGAGCCGCGCCGCCGGAGCCGCCGAGCCACCTGCCCATTTCATCCGCCGCCAGACCCTGGTCAACGCCGAACGCTACATCACCGAAGAGCTCAAGGTGCTGGAAGACCGGCTCATGAGCGCCTCGGACCGGCGCAAGGCCCGCGAGTACGAACTCTTCCTGGCCCTGCGCGACGAGGTGGCCGGGCACCGCGCCCGCTTCATGTCCATGGCCCGCATCCTGGCCGAACTGGATTTCGCCCAGGGCCTGTCCCATGCCGCGCGCAAATGGGAATGGCGGCGGCCCGAGCTGCACGAGGGCCTGGATATCTCCATCCGGGCCGGACGACACCCCGTGGTCGAGGCCGTGCAGGGCCGCTCGAACTACATCCCCAACGACCTGGCCATGGGCGACGACGGCCGCGTGCTGCTCATCACCGGCCCGAACATGGCCGGCAAGTCCACGGTGCTGCGGCAGGCGGCGCTCATCTGCATCCTGGCGCAGATGGGCTCCTTCGTGCCGGCGGCCTCGGCCCGCCTGGGCCTGTGCGACCGCATCTTCTCGCGCGTGGGCGCCTCGGACAACCTGGCCATGGGCCAGTCGACCTTCATGGTCGAGATGACCGAGACGGCGCGCATCCTGCGCCAGGCCGGCAAGCGCTCCCTGGTCATCCTCGACGAGATCGGCCGGGGCACGAGCACCTTCGACGGCCTGTCCCTGGCCTGGGCCGTGGCCGAGGAACTGGCCCGCCGCCAGGGCGGAATCCGCACCCTCTTCGCCACCCACTACCACGAGTTGACGGTGCTGGAAGAGCGGTTGCCCGGCGTGCGCAATTACAATATCGCCATCAAGGAATGGAAGGGCGACATCGTCTTTCTGCGCCGCATGGTGCCCGGCCCCGCCGACCGCAGCTACGGCATCGAGGTCGCCCGCCTGGCCGGCGTCCCGGCCCCCGTGGTGGCCCGGGCCAAGGAGATCCTGGCGGCACTGGAGCGCCATGCCCCCGGCGGCGCCAAGCGGCGCGAAGTCATCAGCCGCCAGGTGGGCCTGCCCGGCCTGGCCAGGTCGGCCCAACCCCGGGAGGAGGCGGCCGGCGGACACCCGGTGCTCGCGGCCCTTCAGTCCCTGAACGTCAACGAGCTTTCCCCCCTGGACGCACTGACCCTGCTCCACCAGTGGAAGGCTATGGCAGGAAACCCATGAAACGTCTGCTGCTGTGCATCCTCCTCCTGTCGGCCGCGGCCTGCGGCAAGAAGGAATGGCCCCAGCCCGTGGCCAGCGAAGAACTGATCCAGATCAACCACATGGAGGCGCGCTACGACCAGGGCTGCATCCTGATCAACGCCAAGCTCGGCGGCCGCCTGGCCAACCTCGAATATTTCCTGGTGGAGATCGAGCAGGAAGGCTGCCCCACCTGCCCCTTCACGCCGTCCTACACCCAGAAGTTCTTCCCCTACAGCTCGGGTCTGTACCGCAAGGAGAACAGCTTCATCTTCACCATCTGCGAGCCCCTGCCGGGCAAGACCCTGCGCATCCGCCTGAAAGCGGACAACACCTACCACATCATCCAACCGGCCCTGTCGGAGATCATCACCCTCGAACCCTCGACCCCCTGACCCTGAGAGGAAACCTCATGCATTACTTTCAATACAAGGACGGACAGCTCCACGCCGAAGACATCCCCGTGGCCGACCTGGTGCGGGAATACGGCACGCCCCTCTATATCTATTCGGCCACGACCCTGAAGCGCCATTTCAAGGCCTTCGACTCGGCCTTCGAGGGCATCGACCACCTGACGTGCTATTCGGTCAAGGCCAACTCCAACATGAGCCTGCTGAAGATCCTGGCCAAGGAAGGCGCGGGCACGGACATCGTGTCCGGCGGCGAGCTCTTCCGCGCCCTGCGCGCCGGGGTGCCCCGCAACAAGATCGTCTATTCGGGCGTCGGCAAGAAGGCCGTCGAGATCCAGGAGGCGCTGCTGGCCGACATCCTCATGTTCAACGTGGAATCGCGGCAGGAGCTGGAACGCATCAACGCCATCGCCGGCGACCTGGGCAAGGTGGCGCGCATCAGCCTGCGCATCAACCCCGACGTGGACCCCAAGACCCACCCGTACATCTCCACGGGCCTCAAGGAAAACAAGTTCGGCCTGTCCCGGCCCGACGCCCTGGAGACCTACGCCCTGGCAAAGAGCCTGCCCAACGTCGACCCCATCGGCATGGACTGCCACATCGGCTCCCAGCTGACCAAGCTCTCCCCCTTCCTGGAGGCCCTGGACCGGCTCAAGGCCTTCCACGGACAGCTTTTGGAGATGGGCATCAAAATCAAATACCTGGACCTGGGCGGGGGCCTCGGCATCACCTACAACGAGGAAGAGCCGCCCCACCCCGAGGAACTGGGCAAAGCCCTGGTCGAGTCTTTGAAGGGCTTGGACGTGACCCTCATCCTCGAACCAGGCCGCGTCATCGCCGGCAACACGGGCATTCTTGTGGCCGAGGTGCAGTACACCAAGACCAACGAGGACAAGACCTTCGTCATCGTCGATGCGGCCATGAACGACCTGGTGCGCCCGT
>JANJWV010000230.1 GCA_024709365.1 Desulfomicrobium sp.
CCCAGGCAGGCGGTAGATGCGGCAAAAGATGTTAGACTACACGTTAATTCATTTGGTGATGTTGTCGGTTTCTTCGATGCGAGCAGACCGGAACATGCCAGGATTAGCCTTGCGGCAAATGCGGCCACGCCATTGAAATACTCAATGTCAGGCACGAATCGCGAGACCCAGGATTGGCAGCCTAGTGTGATTGAGTTTGTGCAGTGGGCTAAGGCCAACAATATTCTGGTGTTGGCCGGGGCGCCGGCGCTTCTAGATGCTCCGTTGTACCACACACCCAACGGAAGCGCATTTTTTAAAGATATTGAAGCAATGTGGACAACCCTGGATATACCGTTCATCAATTCGCAGGTGGATTTCTTATTTCCCATCGAACTTTTTTACGACACGCGCTACCACATGAACGATGCGGGCAGGCTAATACTGTCCCGGAAGCTTAGCGAAGTCCTAGCCTCATGGCTGCCATTGGAGCGGCTTCCAGCCTATGAGTTTCCCAAGAATGTGTCTTTTGCCTTGGGGGATGACATATTTACGGCGCTGCCACCACGGTTGACCAATGTGGAAGGATTGTCCTTGGGTGAAAACTGGGGTGCCTGGACGGTCGGCCCCAAGATGATTCTGCACTTCAGCATGAATGTGCCACAGGCGTTGACCTTAACCTTCCATGTGACCAAGGTATTCCCGCAGAATCTGCAAGGTCCTATTCGTGTAAAATCGGGCGGTGATGTGCAGGAGCTCGCAATTTCCGCACCCGGCACATACACGGTTATGATGCGACCACAGACGCCAGTGCGAGAACTTACGGTTTCAATCCCCACCACGCACACCCCACAAAGCCTTGGGCTCGGGAAAGATACACGGCTGTTGGGGCTTGGGTTGTCCAAAATCGACATGCAGTTCAGTGAATAACGCCACGAACGCGTGGGGACGGGGGCATAACTTTGGGCTTTCAATCTCAAGGCCGTGTTGGTCTCGATTTTTTCTGTACGTGCAAACGCAAACATCTTTTTATTACGTCCAATGGACTTTTGAAGAGAAATAACCATACACGTGTTCCACGAGACGGATACAAAAGTGGATACAATCAATATACTATAAAAAAATATCATTTAATTAATGCATATTAAGAAAAACTGTGAAGCCTCTCTTCACCAGAGATTAAAGGGATTGCAGTTCGCTGCAATCCCTTTTTTCTTTCCTGCGGTCGGCTTTCTCATCTCGGATGTCAAAGGCGTCTCAAGAGTGGAGCATGCTTCCAAATCTGAAAACTTTCCGGACCGGATGTCGCGCACGGAGCGGGCTCTTGTCGATCACAAAACAAGTTTCATGATCGATAAAAGGGTGTGTTGCGCACGGGTGAGCGTCAAAAGGCGTTGTAGATTTTCGCAATACCGAGCAAGTCTGTGAATCATGCACGTGAATCTCACGTGATTGAAGCTTTCTATTCTTTTACCACCCTGCCTTTTCTTCTCTAACCTTGTTCAGCCATGAACTCCACGATCATGGCAACAGAGGCAGGCCCAGTTCCTTCAGAAAAGCATTGTGCTTGTCTTTCGCATCGCTGATTTTCTGCTCCAGAGTTCGCATCTCCTGATTCATCTCAAGCAGATCAATCTCATCTTCTGCCTGGGCGGTGCTGATGTAGCGCGAGATGTTCAGGTTGAAGTCGTTCTTCTCGATCTCGGCCATCTCCACGCGGCGGGCGTAGCGCTCGATTTTCTCGGGACGGTGCTGGTAGGTCTCGATGATCTTGGCGATGTGCTCGGGCGCGAGTTGGTTCTGACGCTTGCCCTTAACAAAGTGCTCGGCGGCGTTGATGAAGAGCACGTCGCCTGGCTTCTTGCATTTCTTGAGCACGAGGATGCAGACCGGGATGCCGGTGGAGTAGAAGAGATTGACGGGCAGGCCGATGACGGTGTCGATGTGACCGTCTTTGAGCAGCTTGGTGCGGATGCGCTCCTCGGCCCCGCCACGGAAGAGCACGCCGTGGGGCAGGATGATGGCCATGACGCCTTCGTCTTTCAGAAAATGAAAGCCGTGCAGCAGGAAGGCGAAGTCGGCGACGGACTTGGGGGCCAGGCCGTGGCTTTTGAAGCGCACGTCGTCGGCCAGCGCGTCGGTCGGCGTCCAGCGGTAGCTGAAGGGCGGATTGGCGACGACGGCGTCGAAGCTCGGCTTCCTGGCCGGGTTCTGCTCGCGCATCATGTCCCACTCGTTCACCAGGGTGTCGCCATGGAAGATGTCGAACTCCGTGTCCTTCACCCCATGCAGCAGCATGTTCATGCGTGCCAGATTGTAGGTGGTGATGTTCTTCTCCTGGCCGAAGATCTTGCCAATGGTGCCGCCCGCCCTGCTCACCTTCTTGCGGACATTGAGCAGCAACGAGCCTGAGCCGCAGGCGAAATCCAGCACATTCTCCAGCCGCTTTTTCGTCCCGGTCTTCGGTTCCTGGCTGTCCAGCGTGACGATGCCGGAGAGAATGTCGGAAATCTGCTGCGGCGTGTAGAACTCTCCCGCTTTCTTGCCGGACCCGGCGGCGAATTGGCCGATCAGGTATTCATAGGCATCGCCCAGCGCGTCGATGCTCGTTGAGAACTCCGCCAGCCCTTCGGCGATCTTCTGGATGATGGTGCAGAGCTTGGCGTTGCGGTCGGGGTAGGTCTTGCCCAGCTTGGGGGAACCGAGGTCAATCTCGGAAAAGAGGCCCTGGAAGGTGCTCTCAAAGGATTCCGTCGATGTATTTGAAGCCCGCCTGCAGCGTGTTCAGCAGGTCCGCGTTCTGGGTGCGGGCCAGGTTGGCGATGCTGTTCCAGAGGTGCGGCGGCTGGATGACGTAGTGCACCTTGCGGCGCATCTGTTTTTCGAACGCCGGGATGTCGTCCACGTTGCCAGCGTACCACAGCGCCAGCGGCACCTTGCGCGAGTCACCGCCCACATCGGGGTAATCCCGACCCAGCTCCTTCTTCGCCGCCGTCTCATAGTTGTCGGAGAGGTAGCGCAGGAAGAGGAAAGACAGCATGTAATCGCGAAAATCATCCGCATCCATGGCCCCGCGCAGTTGGTCGGCGATGCTCCAGAGGGTGTTGCCCAGTTGCTTTTGGTTGGTGTCGTTCAAAGGGAAATTCTCTTTGGGTTAACGTGCAAGAACAGGCTCTGCGCCACGGACTTGACAGTTACCGAGGAATCCTCGGCAACTCGATTTGAACTACCGAGGATTCCTCGGCAGTTGCCGCCAGGATCAAACCTCGAACCACATCAGGGCGCTCATTCTTCGGGTAACGGTTTTGGCAAACGCCCGGCGTGCTTCTCCAGCTTCTTTTCGTCGGCTTTGACGCGGCGCTCCAGTTTCTTGATGTCTTCCTCCGGCGGCAGGGCTTCCGGCTTGATGCCGCGCTGCCCGAGCATCTGGCGCACGCTAGCGTTGTTCTGCACATGCTCCTTGGTGATGGAGGGCTCCCCGCGCAAATCGGCCTGCTGCACATTGTGGTTGGTCATCTCCGTCGCCAGATTCTTGGCGGCAATCGTCAGTGTCGGCAAAAAGTCCGCGAGTGGACGGGACTGGGTGATGCCGAACCTGTCCTTCATGGCCTGTGTGGCGTGGCCGCCGAACAGCGCGGCATCGCCTTTGGAACGGATGCGGCCAAAACCCGCGTCGTCCACGCCCCGCTCGAAGATGTTGTCGGAAAGCGTTTTTTCCGAGGCGCGTAGCTTGTCGCGAGCATCCAGCCGGTGGAGCAAGCGCAGACGCTCCTCGATCAGTTCCAGCTTGCGCGTCTGGACGGCAAAGTAACTCTGGGCAAAGGCAATCGGCTCTTTGCGCGGGTCGCCGTTCTGGGCGATCAGGTAGCAGGCATAGCGGGTGAGCATGAAATCCTCGATCTCACGCTGCCCGCCCTTGCCGTGGGTGATCAATTTCGTGACGCCACGAAAATGATGCCCGACCTCGTAACCCGTGTTCTTGCACGACTCGATGGCCCGCTGGATGGCCGTCAGGAAGTTCTCCCAACGGGCGTAGCCGAGGGGCGCTTGCAGATCCCGGGCAAACCAGAACTCCACATCGGTCGCTTCGGGGTGAGTTTGCGCCAGCGCGTCAAACTGGCTCTGCATCTGAAGAATAAGTTCCTTGTTCATAAATCAGAGGCCTCCTCCGTGAACAGGAATTTGATTCATGAAAATAAGAAGGCCCAAACGTGTTGAAGAACGAGTCATCAACAGAGGTTTGGGCGCTGTTAACAATCGGCTAGGCAATCTTTCTCCAAGCGTCAACATTTGGTTGACAGAAGCTCCAAATCGTCGCGATTACAGGCCTGTACACTCATCCATTCGCAGTGTCGATACGTATCTATTAGTACAAAGAGGGCTATATAAATTCTCTCACGAACCACCCTATAACCGTCCAACATGAAAACTACGTGTCCGACGAACGAGCACGATTCCACGTGAACAGAACGGCCAGTCCAGAAATGGTTGCGGAAGACTTGGGGAGTTCGTACATGGGGAGGACGAAACCGACAGGAGCCGCAAGTAGCGAACCAGCCCGATCATTGCGAGGAGCCGAAAATGCGCGCAGGCCTTTGGAAAATCATGTTCCGACTTCTTGCGGCCATGTTCTTGCTGCCATCCGTCTCCCCGGCGCAACCGCTGGAAGTCCTCTACTTTGAATACCCTCCGTATTACCACGCCCTGCCTGACGGACGGGCGGCGGGGCTGATTGTCGATCTGGCCGGCAAGGTGTTCTCCAAGGCGGGTGTCGAGGCCGAATTCCGTTTCGTCCCGGTCAAGCGAATCCTGCAGGACATCCAGACCGGGCAGCCCGTCGCTTCCTTGGGCTGGTTCAAAACGCCGGAGCGCGAGGAATTTGCCCGATTCTCCCTGCCCATTTACATAAACCGACCGGTCGGCGTTTTCTTTTTGCGCGAAAAGGAGGAACTGTTCCGCCCTTACGCAACCCTCGAAGCGTTGATGGCGAGCGGAAAGTTACGCATGGGAAGGGTCGCGGGCCTTTCCGACGGGCCGCAGATCGACGCCATGCTGGCCAGATACCCCGACAGGATCGTCCAGGTCACAGCCGATTCGGTACGTCTGGTCAAGATGCTTCAAACCGGACGGTTTGATTTCTTTCTGTTGCCTCCGGAAGAGATCGACGTCCTGCTGCAGGAATCACAGGTTCCGCCGGAAGACTTCGCGCTCAAAGCCATGAGCGACATCCCCCAGGGCAACAGCAGGCACATCATTTACTCCAAGACGGTCGACGAGGCCCTGATCCGCAGGGTTGACGACGCCATCCTCTCCGAGATCGGGGACCTCACGGCGAAACAGTAACGCCGGGCCCGTTGCGGCCGCCTCCCTCAAGCCGGGCAGCGGGCCTGTGCAGCCCCTGCGGGCCCGACCCGACTTTGGTCCGCCCTTGCCGATTCATCAAAACAGTGCTTTTATCCCCGCACGCCGCAGGATCGAACCATGCAGCCCTCGGCCCTGCCTCATCAGCATGGGGGAAACAATGCACAAGCTGCTTCTCATCGCCCTGGCCGGAGCCGCCGGCACCCTGTGCCGCTACTGGCTTTCGGGCGCGGTCTATGACGCCCTGGGACGAGACTTCCCTTGGGGCACATGGGCCGTGAACATCCTCGGGTCCTTTCTCTTCGGCCTTGTCTGGGTGCTGTCCGAGGAACGCGGCTTCCTTTCCCCGCAGGCCAGGATTCTCATCCTGACCGGGTTCATGGGCGCGTTCACGACCTTCTCGACCTTCATCTTCGAAAGCGGCGAACTGCTGCGCGACGCGCAGTGGCTGCGGCTGGCCCTCAACATAGCCGGGCAGAACGCCGTGGGCTTCGCGGGCCTCGTCCTGGGCTCGAGCCTGGGCAGAATCCTGTAGGGAGACGACATGCGCAAACCGATCGACGTGAAGATTCTCAGGGTGTTCGTGGGGGAAGCCGCGCGGCACAAGGGCAGGCCGCTGTACGAGGCCATCGTCGAGGAAGCCCGCCAGCGCGGCATGGCCGGGGCTTCGGTCTACCGGGGCTTCATGGGCTTCGGGGCGGGCAGCCTGCTGCACACGGCCAAGATTCTGCGTCTGGCCGAGGACCTGCCGGTCATCGTCGAGATCGTGGACGCGCCGCCCCGCATCGAGGCATTCCTGCCCGTGGTCGACGCCATGGTCGAGGAAGGCAGCATCGTCGTGCAGGACGGACAGGCCATCTTCCACCTGCCCCTGCGCATCCGCGACGTGATGACGGAGAACGTGGCCACCGTGGACGTCAGAACCCCTCTGACCGCTGTGGTGGACCTGCTGCTGCGCAGGGAGGTCAAGGCCGTGCCGGTCATGGAAGGCAAACGCATCGCGGGGATCATCACCGGCGGAGACCTTCTTTCCCGCGCCCGGATGCCCCTGCGTCTGGACATGCAGGGCCAGCTGCCCTGCGAGCAGCGCTGCGAACAGGACGCGGCGGCCGGATTTGCGGGCCTCGTCGCCCAGGACATCATGACATCCCCGGCCCGGACCCTGAACATCAAGACCGACGTGGTCGACGCCCTGAAGATCATGGCCGGCAAGAACATCAAGCGCCTGCCCGTCACGGCCGACGACGGCACGCTCCTGGGCATCGTCAGCCGCACCGACGTGCTGGCGGCCATCGCCAGGGCCTCGTCCGTGGCCGGGCATCTCGAAATCCTGCCCCCGGGGCTGCACTCAACGGCCCGGGACGCCCTGTTCACCGACGTGCCCACGGCCGGGCCGGAAACCCCGCTGACCGACATCCTGGAGCAGCTCGTCCGCTCGCCCCTGCGGCGGGTGGTCATCGTGGACGCGGACCGCAAGATCCTCGGCCTGGTCCACGACTGGGATTTGCTGCGCAGCTTCGTGCAAAAGGAGTCGCCGGGCCTTGTGGCCCGGCTGGTGCGCGCCCTGACCAGTCAGGAACAGGGGCTCCCCGCCCTGGAAGGCACGGCCCGGGACGTCATGACCACGAACGTCATCACCGCCCGGCCCGACACCCCCCTGGCCGAAGTCATCGGGGTGCTGGTGGAGAAGAAGATCAAGCGCATCGTCGTGGCCGACGACGGCCGGCTGCTCGGCATCGTGGACCGCGACGCCGTGCTCAAGGCCCTGGCCCGGCAGTAGGTCCCTACAGCGCCACCCCGATCTCCTCGGGAGTCGGCATGGCCGGCATGTCCTCCGACCGGTCCTCTATCTGGAAGCGCTCCTTGATGCGCGCCAAGGACACGAGCTGGCCCTGGCGGGCGGAGGGGGTCAGGAAGGACTTCAGCTTCACTTCGAGCACCCTGGGGTTCAGCTCGCTCTGGATGGCCCGCACGCCCTCGACGATGATCTTCTGCAGCAGAAGCTCGTGGTCCGTGACCTCGCGGATGCGCGCCGCCATGGGCAGGAAGACAAAGTTGGCCAGGAGCACGCCGTAGAGGGTCGAGGTCAGGGCGATGGGGATGGTCGAGAGGACGACGCTCGTGTCGTTCACGCCCGAGAGCATGCCGATGAGGCCGACCACGCTCCCGGCCAGGCCGATGGCCGGGCAGACCTCGGCCAGCACCCGCAGCACGCGCTCGGACTCGTCACGGCGCTGCTTGAAGAAGAACATCTCCGTGTTCAGGATGTCCGCCGTCTGCTCCCGGGAGTAGTTGTCCACGACGAAACCCAGGGCGCGGCGCAGGAACATGATGGACGTCTCCCGCTCGTCCTCGGCCAGGGTGTGCAGGCCCCGGATGCGGCTCTTGACCGAAAGGTCCACGAGAATCTCGACGATCTCCGCCGGCTCCTTCATCCGCGCGCGGTACGAGTTGCGCAACACCCTGGCGACATACTGCAGCCGCGGCATGCGGAAGCTGGCGATGGCCACGCCGAGGGTCCCCCCGGCCACCACGAAGATGGCAGCCAGGTTGAAATACTGGGCCACGTTGCCGCTGATGGCGAAACCGGCGGCAAAAACCGCACCGCAGAGAACGAGACCCAAAAGAGATTTCCGATCCATCACTGTCCTCCTCCCGACGACGCCACCCAGCGCCGGAAACCGTCTCCACCGCTGCCCTCGGCGAAAGGCAGCGGATCTGTCGGGTTCTCGGTGCTGAGCACCAGTTCGACCCGCCTGCTGCGCTGTGCGACGTCGCCCGCCTGCACGGGGCGCTGATCCCCGTAGGCCGTCACAAGCAGCCGTTCCGGAGGAAAGCCGGCCTCCGTGGCCAGAAACATCGCCACCTCCATGGCCCTGGCGGAAGAAAGCCGCCACGGCGCGGTGACGTCGCCGCCCCCTTCCCCCGGCGCGGCATGGCCGACCACGGCCATGGCGTGCGGCGCGCTGCGCAGGATGGCGGCGAGTTCGAGCAGCCCGCTTTTGACGTCGGGCCGCAGCGCCGCTCCGCCTGGCCCGAAAAGGAAATCCCCGGCCAGGGTCACGTGCAAGGCCTTTTCGGGCACGAGCCGTACGGCAATGGCATCATTCAGGCGGGAACGCTCGATCATGTCGCGGATGCGGTCATGGATGCGGCCCAGCATGGACTCGACCGGCGGCGCCGGCAGGGGCAGATCCCCGCCCCCTTCGACACGGACGGCCAGGTCCGTCACCGACTTGAGCTGGATCTTCGGCGTCTGGAAGGCGTAGAGCGCGGCGAACATGATGAACATGGTCATCATCAGGTCCGACCAGCAGACGACCCACGCGGCCGCTTTGGGCCGGGGCTCGCGGGCGAAGATGTCAAACTGTTGACCGGCAGGCCCCCCGTCGCCCAGGCGCGGCTCCCAGCCTCCTGCGGGCTGCGGCCCCGTCTCCGGGCGCGCCAGCCGTGCCGAGACGTCTCGAATGCTTTCTGGTGTTGGTTCTCGCATGGATTCCTCCGCAGGGTGCTGAGCCAAATCCATGCCAAACACTCGTGCCGAGGAAGGCCGGCGAAATACGTTCCGGCTTGCGGGGACGGCTCAAAGCCTGTATGCGACAAAGTAAACGTCAACCCCAACCTGGAGGAAACATGGCTATTGTTCTCGATCACGATGAATGCATCGGCTGCGAAACCTGTGTCGAGCTTTGCCCGGAAGTCTTCGCCATGATTGACGGCGAGGAAAAGGCCATGGTCAAAGCCCCGGATTCCAACGCCGACTGCGTGCAGGACGCCATCGACGGTTGCCCTGTTTCGGCCATCAGCAAGGAATAACCCTGATCTTTCCTTCTCCACGCAAAGGGGAGCGCGGCTCCCCTTTTTCGTGCCCGCAACAAATGCTTGCGCTTTGGGCGGGTTCTCCACAAAGTAAGGCCTATCCGGTATCCCGACGGGACTGCCGATACGCACTACCATGGAAACCCGCACCGAAAAAAAATACGTACTCGACGCATCCCTTGCCGATCTGGCCCTGGCCGTCATCTCCGCGCACTGTTTGCCCGATCCCGACTTCGCACGGGCCACGGTGCACAGCATCTATTTCGACACCCTGGACCTGCAGTTCCTGACGGAGAAGATCGACAGCACCTACCTCAAGGCCAAGGTGCGCCTGCGCTGGTATGGAGACTGGGAGTTCATCCCGGACGACGGGCCGGCCTTCCTGGAAGCCAAGATCAAGGAAGGGGGACTGCAGCGCAAGGTGCGCATCCCCGTGCCCCGTTCCGGGCGCGAACTGGCCCTCATGTCCCTGAGCGAAGCCGAACTGGCGGCCCTGCCCGCCCTGCTCCACACCCGCGGCGTGGGATTTTCTGCCTCCCCCAGGCCCGTCTTTGTGGTCAGCTACCGCCGAAGCCGCTTCGTGGACCCGCGGACCGGGACGCGCATCGCCCTCGACCAGGACATCCACGCGCCGCGTCACACCCTGTCCTGCCCCGGCGCGGACTGCAGCCGCACCCTGCCGTGGGCCGTCATCGAGACCAAGGGCAGCCTCGCGGTGCTGCCGCCCTTCCTGGCGCCTCTTGTCCCCATGGGCCTGCGGCCCGACGCCTTCTCCAAATACCTGCACTGCTACCTGAGCCTGATGCAGCAACCTCTTTAAGGAGCCCACGTGAACGAGATCCTGCCCGTCGGCATCGACTTTCTGGCCAACATCTACGAGGCCCTGATCAAGGCCGGCACCTCAGGCCACGAGAAGATGGAGAACATCGGCCTGACGACGTTCTTCATCCTGCTGCTGGTCTCCTTCTTCGCTTCCCTCTACATCTCGCGCCTCTACGTCCGCTTCTACCGCCCCCGCGGCACGGGCAGCCTCGCCTACCGTTCCTTCCCGCTGCTGGGAATCTCGGTCACGGCCATCTTCATCTGCGTCCAGTTCTCCCTGCCCCTCTCCCTGGGCCTCCTGGGCGCCCTGTCCATCGTCCGCTTCCGCACGCCCATCAAGGAACCAGAAGAGGTCGGCTTCATCATGCTGACCATCGCCACGGCCATCTCGTGCGCCACGTTCAACCTGCTCTTCCTCGTCATCCTGCTGGTCGTCTCCACCCTGGGCCTCTTTCTCATCAACTGGCAGGGCCTGCCCCTGGCGGCCAGCGAACAGGGCTCCATCCTCGTCAACCTGCCTGGCGGCGACGCCGGTACCACGGCCACAGGCTTTCTGCCCCACATCGGCGAAATCAAGGACATGCGCGTCATCTCCGTGGTCGAGACGGCCCAGGGCACAGCCGTGACCCTGCGTTTCTCCCGGGGCGGAGCCGAACTTCTGACCCGCGTGCGCGACCTGGCCCTGGCTTGCGCGCCCGGCGCCACGGTCAGCATGTTCAACGATCAGGTCAGCATCTGATGCGCGGAGCCCTGCGCAGTCCTCTCACTCTTTTCCTGATCCTCTGCGCCCTCTGTCTGGTTTTTTTCGGACTGCGCCTGCACGAGTGGGGACAGGACCGCGCCGAGAGGGTCGCGGCGATGCGCGACGACCTCGGCAGCCCCCGCAAGTCGTCCCTGCTCAAGAAGCTGGGGGTGTCCGAATCGGCCGAAACCCGAGTTCCCACGACCCTGATCGATGCGGCCAGGGAGGATCTGCGTCCGCTTCCCCCCATGCCCATGCGCGCCGTGGCCATCCGCATCGACGAGAAGGACCTCTACGACCCCGACACCGGACTGCAGGCCAACAGCCAACAGCGCGGACGCGGCTGGGAGCGCCCCGCGGGGGTGGTCGTCCTGCAGGAAGGGCGGGAAATCCTGGCCGCGCCGTGCGGGGCGCGTCTGCAGGGCAACCGCGACACGCGCGACTTGCTGCACAGCTTCCGCCTCTATTTCCGCAACAGCTACGGCCGCCGGGACGTGCCGGGCGCAGCCTTCCTCGACGGCTCGGACATGGATATCCGCAAGGTCCTGACGCGCACCGAGAAGAACCTCGTGCCCGGATTCGTGAACATGCTGGCCTTCGACGCGGCGCGGCGCATCGGCGCGACCACGCCGGACTACGCGCCCATTCGGCTGTTCCGCAACGGCGAGGACCTTGGCCTCGGCCTGACCAGCGAGCACGTCAACCGCACGCACTGGGAGCGCAAGCTCGGGCACAAGGATTTCGACTTCTACATGCTGGAATCCGAGAACTCGGTGCTCGACACGGCCCGGTACAAGGCTCTGCGGCTGCGCCTGGAACCCTTCTTCAAGCACTGGGACTACGACTACGTTGGGGGGATTCTCGACCTCGACGACTTCATGAAGGCCATGACGGCCTTCGCGTTCCTGCAATGGCAGGACTGGAACCAGGGGGCGTTCATCCTCGACCGCACCGAGGCGGCTCCGCGCTGGCGCAGTATCCTGTGGGACGCGGACCTGGCCTTCGCCGGACTTCGCCCCGACGGCATCCCGGCCAAACGAGCCGGCTGGAAGAACTTCCGCGACGCCCACGGCATGCGGGCCAACGTGTTCGAGGGGATGTGGGACGCGAGCCCGCGCTTCCGGGACGAAATGCTCCGGCGCCTGTCGTGGAGCGTCAACCACCGGCTGACGCGGCAGTGGATCACCGAACGCGTCGGGCATTATGCGCGGCTGGAAAGGGAATCCGGGCTCGACTGCTTCGACGAGGACACGGCCCTTTCCTACCTGCTCGGCCGTCGCCTGGCGCTGCTGGCCGAAACCGTGAACGAGCTCGGCGCTCCGGCAATCGTCACCTGTCGGGTGCAGAGCCCCGAACCCGTCCTCATCGACGGGGAACCCTGGAGCGGGAAATACGAGGGCATGTATTTCCGGGGCCAGAAAATCACCGCCAGCCCCCGCGAAGGCAAAACCTTCTCACACTGGGAAGTCGACGGCCGAAACGTCGCCGGACCACGCCTTGAACTCGTTCTCGAAAGCGACACGCGCATCAGCGCAGTCTTCCTGCCCCAAGCCGGCTAGTGCACGCCTTCGGGCATGTGCCCGCCGTGATCCGGGCGGCGCAGAATCCACATGAAGACGGCCAGGCCGAAGAAGAGCATGGCCTGGACATGGAAGACGTCGACGTAGGCCATGTAGCCGGCCTGCTGCTGCATGGCGCGGTAGATGAGTCCCGCGGCCTCGATGGGGTCGAGACCCATGTAGTGCCGCAATGCGTCGCGGGCCTGGGTGAAGGCGGGGTCGTAGGGGGTGAGGTGCTCCACGAGGTGGTGCTGGTGGATCTGGGCCCGCCTGGCCAGGAGCGTGGTCACGAAGGCCGTGCCGAATGAGCCGCCGAGGTTGCGCAGCAGGCTGAAGAGGGCCGAAGCGTTGTTCATGCTGGCGCGCGAGAGCGAGGACATGGTCAGGAAGGACAGGGGCACGAAGAAGAAGGCGATGCCCACGGCCTGGATGTTGCGCCCGAGGATGGCCGTGCCGATGTCGATCTGCAGTGTGAAGCGCGACATGAAGACCAGCGACAGCCCCGAGACCGTCAGGCCGAAGCACAGCAGGAGCCGCGCGTCCACCCTCTCCGTCAGCTTGCCCACCACGGGCAGGATGAGCAGCATGATGGCCCCGCTGGGGCCCAGCACCAGCCCCGCCAGATAGGACGTGTAGCCCATGAGGTTCTGCAGAAACATGGGCAGCAGCACGATGGACCCGAAGAAGGCGAAGAACCCGAAGAACATGACCACGTTGCCCGCGGCGAAGTTGCGCTGGCGGAAGATGCGCAGGTCGACGATGGGGTTCGGGTGCCGCAATTCCCACCACACCAGGGTGAGCAGGCAGACCGCGGCCACGAAGCTCATGAGGACGATATGGCTCGACGCGAACCAGTCGTCGCCCTGCCCCTTGTCCAGCACCACCTGCAGGCAACCCAGACCCACGGACAGCAGCGCCAGGCCCATGAAATCGACCTTTTCCCCCGATTCCCGGCGCTGCAGGTACGGCGGGTCGAAGATGAAGGCCCAGCACATCATCAGCGCGACGATGCCCAGGGGCACGTTGATGTAGAATATCCAGATCCAGGAATAGTTGTCGGTGATGTACCCGCCCAGCAGCGGCCCCAGGATGGGCCCCAGGACCGCGCCCATGGCGAAGATGGCCATGGCCAGGCCGCGCTGGTTGGGCGGGAAGGTTTCGAGCAGGATGGCCTGGGACATAGGCTGCAGCCCGCCGCCCCCGAGGCCCTGAACGATGCGGAAGAAAACCAGCGCCTCCAGGCTCCTGGCCAGGCCGCAAAGCATGGACGCCACGGTGAAGACCGTGACCGAGGCCATGAGATAGTTCTTGCGCCCCATGACCCTGGACAGCCAGCCGCTCATGGGGATGACCACGGCGTTGGCCACGAGATACGAGGTCAGGACCCACGTCACCTCGTCCTGCCCGGCGGACAGGGAGCCCTGGATGTGCCCCAGGGCCACGTTGGCGATGGACGTGTCGAGGATCTCCAGGAGCGTCGGGATCATGACGCTCAGGGTCACCAGCCACTTGCCCGTCGGGCGCTCGTCAGCCATGGCCTAGTCGAGGTGGATGGTCGGGACGACGCTCATGCCCAGGCGCAGCTGCTGCGTCCCGTTGACCGGGTCCAGGGCGATCTTGACCGGGATGCGCTGCACGACCTTGACGTAGTTGCCCATGGCGTTCTCGGGCGGGAACAGGGAGAAGACGGCGCCCGTGCCGGCCATGACCGACTCGACCCGGCCCGAGAACTCCCGTCCCGGATAGGTGTCGACCTCCAGGTCGACCTTCTGTCCCGGACGCACCCTGGCCAGCTGTGTTTCCTTGAAATTCGCCGTGACCCAGAGTTCGCCCGGGTCCAGGGGGACCAGCGCCATGAGGGGCTGGCCGGCGTCCACCAACTGGCCGGCCTGGATCTTCTTTTTGGTGACGTGGCCCTTGGCCGGGGCCAGGATGCGGGTGTAGCCCAGGTCGAGCTCCGCCTTGCGCACCCTCTCCCTGGCCAGTTCCACGCGGGCCTCCTGGGCCGCCACTTCGAGGTCCTTGATGTCGGCCACGTCGTGGCCCGTCCGGGCCAGGCCGATATTGGCCTGCATGCGGGCCACGTTCTCGCGCAGGGAGGCCAGGTTGCGCCCCGCGGCCTGGGCCCTGTCGCGGGCGGCTCCGGCCTGGGCGCGGGCTGCGTCGAGAGCCGTCTGCGCCTCGTCCAGGGCCGATTGGGCGATGATTCCGCCTGCCCGCAATTCGGAGAGACGGGAAAAATTGAGTTCCGCGTTGCGCAGTTCTGCCTCGGCCTGCAACACCAGCTGCCCGGCCGCAGCCTCCTCCAGCCTGGCCTGGTCCAGGCTCTTCATCAGGCTTTCCAGCTGGGCCGTTGCCCCGGCGACCTGAAAATCCGTCTGGTTCTTCTGCAGGGGCACGCTCTTGCGCAGGGATGCGAGCTGCGCCTCGGCCGCGGCCAAATCTGCCCGCGCCTGGGCCACGGCCACCTCGTAGCCGACGGGGTCGAGCATCAGGAGCGGCTGCCCCTCCTCCACCAGCTGGTTGTCCTCCACCAGGTCCTGCACGATATAGCCGGCGACCCGCGGGGTGATCTGGTAGATGCGGCCGTCGACGAAGGCATCGTCCGTGGACACCTTGCCCATGCTGCGCACGTACTGCACGAGCATGAATCCGGCCACGAGGGCCAGGACGGCCAGAAGGATCATTCTCTTGCGGCCCGGCCTGCCGTTGGCCCGGCCCGCGTCATTGGCGGTGGTCATGGGTGTTCCTCCCGAAATTTGGGGCACATGGGCGGTAAACCGTCCAGGCAGCCTTTGGCAAGTCCCCCGC
This sequence comes from Desulfomicrobium sp., assembly GCA_024709365.1. Lineage (GTDB taxonomy): Bacteria > Desulfobacterota > Desulfovibrionia > Desulfovibrionales > Desulfomicrobiaceae > Desulfomicrobium. The sequence goes on from JANJWV010000230.1 coordinate 15,094, forward strand.
ATCAGCGGTCCGCGAGTCTTCCCCAATCCACCGGCACGCGCACGGTTTTTTCGGCCTTGTTGCGGAAGAGCAGATGCCCGTAGCGCAGTCCGTAGAGGAACAGGTCGCGGGTCACGGCCACGTCCTGGCGGCAGTAGGTGATGATGTCGCCGATGCGCCCCTCCTTCCACCAGGCCAGGGCCTGGGTGCCGCTGGCGCTCTTGGCCGCGCCCAGGGTCTCGCGGGCGAGGTGGTCCAGGGACAGGCGGTAGCCGAGGGTGGCGTGGATGTCTCCCAGAATGTCCAGGGTGGGCAGGGAGGCGAAGTCGAAACGGCTCAAGCCCCGCAGGACCGCGTAGTCGAAGCGTGCGATGTTGAAGCCGACCACCAGGTCGAATTCCACCAGATCCCCCACCAGCCGCGGCACGTCCTCCTGCAGGTAGTCCCGGAAGGACTCCGTGCCCGAATCGTACACGACCACGCAGCTCACGCCCATGAGGTCCGCCCGGTGCCACCCCCCGACCTCCTGGGCCGACCTCCGGGTCTCCAGATCCAGTACCGCAAACCGAAACCCCTCCGGCAGCCCCCCCCCCTGCACACGCACCTCCCCGCCGTCTTCGTCC
>JANJWV010000043.1 GCA_024709365.1 Desulfomicrobium sp.
AGGAATTGCTGGACGAGTCCCACCACCCCACCAGCCGGGGCGCCAACTGCCGCGCCCGTCCGCCCGCACCGCCCGCGGGCGGGGCGGACGATTTCTTCGACAATGCATGCGCCCTGCGCACTCGCCGCCACAGAACAGAAATTCCTTTACCCTCAAACGGCCTTGGGTTAGCCTTTTTCGAAGGTTCCATCGGAATCCCGTTGCGCCCGACGCTTCCCCCCACACCCAGAGGAGAACCGCCATGACGTATCTCCCCTGCGTTGGATGCGGGTGGTGCTGCATGAACGATCAGTGTACCGATTCACAGCGTCGGCACGGGTATCTGCCGCGCTGCCCCGAGCTCTTCTGGAGCGACGAAGCCGGGCGGTACCTCTGCAGGACCATGCTCGAAGGCGATGCGGGAGACGCGATCAGGCGCAACCAGCATACCGGCAAAGGGTGCTGCGCCCCCCTCAATTCCTGGCGCAAGGATGTCCGCAACCGGGACACATGAAACCGCATCGACCGGACCACGCATGAGCCACGCCTCGCCCGAAACGGACACGTCTGTCGAACCCGTCAGAAAAATTCCTTCCCCCAGAATGATGAGCGGGCAGCTCACCGTTCTCACCATCCTGGTGGCCATGGTGCCCCTCGTGTGCATGGGCACCCTCGGCTACGTCTTTCACGACTCTTCCTACAGGGCCAAAGTCCGCACCATCCTCGGCGAACAGGCCATGAGCGCGGCTCAGGGCGTGAACGCCTTCCTCGAAGAGAAAATCGCCAACCTCCGGCAGGAGGCGGGGACGACCGGCCTCGCGGAACTGTCCGATGCGGCCCGTCTGCGCGAAAGGCTGCACACGTTGCAGGACGCCTACCAAGGGGTCTTCCTCGGCCTCGACATCCTCGACGCGTCCGGCATGGTCGTAGCAGGCACGGGCCCCGCGACGTCCACAGCGGCCGCGGCCGACGCCCCGTGGTTCCAGCAGGCCATCAGCCGGCCGCAGTTCGTCAGCAGCCTCGGCATGCGGGACACCCAGCTCTTCATCACCGTGCGCATCGCCTCGGGACAGGGGCCCTGGCTCCTGCGGGCGCACCTGGATCCGGCGCAGATCGACGACAGGGTCCGACTCTTTCAGCCCGCCGGGCCGGGCGGTTCGTTCTTCCTCGACCGGCACGGCGCGGCCGACCCGTCCGCGAGCGGATCGAGTACGCGGGAAACCACGGCGATCCTGGCCGGGCAGGTCTTTCCCGAAGGGCGCCCCGTGGTCATCGACGCGCGCGACGACCGAAACGACATGCGCATGTACGGCTGCGCCCCGGTCAAGGTCTCGGGCGGCATCCTCGTCATTCACCAGGCCATGGACGACGTCCTGCGCCCCCTGGCCAAGGCACGCCTGCTGGGGCTGGCCATCATGCTTCTCGGCGCGGCCGGCATCGTCGCCACGGCCCTGGCCCTGGCCCGGCGCACCGAGCAGCGGCTGCTGAAGGCCGAGCTCACCCAGCAGCACATGCAGCGCCAACTGGTCGAGGCCGGAAAACTCGCGGCCATCGGCGAACTGGCCGCGGGCGTGGCCCACGAGATCAACAACCCCCTGGCCATCATGATGGAAAACGCCGGCTGGATCGAGGACCTGCTGTCCTCGGACGACCCCTACAGCGACGAGAACGTCACGGAGATCCGTTCGTCGCTGCAGACCATCACCATCCAGGGGCACCGCTGCAGGGAGATCACGCACAAGCTCCTGAGCTTCGCCCGCAAGACCGACGCCACGGCGCGGGTGGTGCGGGTCAACCCTCTGCTCGAGGACATCGCCGGTTTCGCCCGGCAGAAGGCCAAATACCGGGAGGTCGAAATCCGCCTCTTCCTGGACCCTTCCGTCGAGGATGTCGCAGGCTCTCCCACCGAACTGCAGCAGATCCTCCTCAATCTGGTCAACAACGCCATCGACGCCATCGACAAGCCAGGCGGCCTGGTCGAACTTCGATCCTTCCGGGAACCCGACGCCGTGCGCATCACCGTCAGCGACAACGGACAGGGCATCCCGCCCGAGGTCCTGCCCCGCATCTTCGACCCCTTCTTCACCACCAAGGCCGAGGGTCAGGGTACGGGACTGGGGCTGGCCATCTGCCGCGACATCCTGTCCAAGATGAACGGCTCCATCAGCGTCGACTCGACCCCCGGCAACGGCTCCACCTTCCGCATCCGCCTGCCCCTGAGGGCCGCGGTATGACGTGCGGATGAAACAAAAGGGTCTGCATCTACCCTGCCAGTTTGACTCGACATATTTCTGCGGATAATAGCCTGGCGAATCAATCAACCCTCTCTGTGGAGCCCTCATGTCCGAGGCCGGTACGACACGTCAGACGTCAGCTCACGGCGAGCTCATCGACATCCTCATCAAGGAAGGCCTGCTGACGGAAAAGCAGGCCGTGCACGCCTCCAGGCTGCGCAGCAAGCTCACCCGGCCCAAGCCGCTGCTCGAGATCGTCAAGGAGCTGGGCTACGTCACCGACGACCAGGTCACGGCCGCCATCCGCAAGAACAAGCTGTCCATGCGCATCGGCAGCCTCCTGGTGGAACTCGGCCTCATCAGCGAGGCCGATCTGGAATCCGCGTTCCAGATCCAGCGCGCAAGCCAGACCCCGCAGAAGCTCGGCGAGGTGCTGGTCAAGAACAACTTCATCAAGGAGTTCAAGCTCCTCGAAGCCCTGTCCCTGCAGCTCGGCTACCCCTTCATCGACCCGCGCTTCACCAACCTGGACCTGTCCCTGCTGCACCAGGTGCCCTCGACCTACCGCGCCAAAGGCACGTACATCCCCATCGAGCGGGTCGAGAACAAGGTCGTCGTGGCCTTCGCCAACGTGCTGGACCAGGAGGATCTGGACGAGGCCCGCACCATGTTCCCCGAGGGCGTGAACCCATCCATCGCCACCCGGGAGGCCATCGTCGAGGCCTACCAGCGCTTCGAACGCGGGGCCCAGGCGCGGGAGGCGAGCGAGGAGGATTCGGCCGCGGGCATCGTCGAGCGCATCATCCTCGACGCCATCGATTTCAATGTCAGCGACATCCACATGGAGCCCCTGCCGGACCGTCTGCGCGTGCGCTTCCGGCGCGACGGCGTGCTCGAGCCGTACAAGGAATTCCCCCGCGACATCATCCCCAACATTTCGAGCCGCCTGAAGATCATGTGCAAGGCGGACATCGCCGAGAAGCGACGCCACCAGGGCGGCCGCATCCTCTTCGAATTCCCCGGCGGCGAGCTCGACATGCGCGCCTCCTTCTACGTGACCATCCACGGCGAGGCCATCGTCCTGCGGCTGCTGAACCGCCAGGGCAACCTCATCGACATCACCGGCATCGGGATGTACCCGAGGATTCTCAAGCGCTTCATCGACGGAGCCCTGTCCAGGCCCAGCGGCGTCGTCATCGTCACCGGCCCCACGGGCTCGGGCAAGACGACCACGGTCTACAGCTGCATCCACCACCTGAACACGCCGCTTTTGTCCATCATCACGGCCGAGGAGCCGGTGGAGTACGTCATCCCCGGCATCTCCCAGTGCTCCATAGACCCCAAGATCAACCTGACCTTCGAGGAGACCCTGCGCCACATCGTGCGCCAGGACCCCGACGTCATCCTCATCGGCGAGATCCGAGACAACTATTCGGCCGAAGTGGCCGTGCAGGCGGCCCTGACGGGCCACAAGGTCCTGACCACCTTCCACACCGAGGACTCCATCGGCGGCCTCATCCGCCTCATGAACATGGACATCGAGGCCTTCCTCATCTCCTCGACCGTGGTCAGCGTCGTGGCCCAGCGCCTGCTCCGCCGCGTCTGCCCGGAGTGCTCCAAGCCCTACAGGCCCACGCCCGGCGAACTGCAGATGTTCGGGTACACCCAGGCCATGGTCCAGGGCACGAATTTCCGCAAAGGCGCCGGCTGCTCCCACTGCCGCTACACGGGCTATCGCGGACGGGTGGCGGTCTTCGAACTGCTCATCCTCGACGAGATGGTCCGCAACGCCATTCTGGAGCGGCGCACCAGCTTCGACATCCGCAAGGTCGCCCTGGAAAGCGCCGGGCTCGTCACCCTGTTCGAGGAAGGCCTGGTCAAGGCCTCCGAGGGCATCACCTCCCTGGAGGAGGTCATGCGCTGCCTGCCCCTGGTCCTCAAGCCCCGCCCACTCGAAGAAACCCGCCGCCTGCTCGGAGTCTGAACATGAACCAGGAAAAATCCTTTCTCGACAGCCTCAAGGAGCACGTAGTCTCGGGCAAGGCGCAGCTTCCGGCCTTCGACCGCACGGGTCTGGCCATTCAGGAGGAGATGGCCAAGCCGGACCCGGACATGCAGGCCATCGAAAAGCACATCCTGCGCGACCCCGCCCTGACCAGCCAGCTGCTCAAAATGGCCAACTCGTCCTTCTACCGCGGCATGCTGGAGATAACCACGGTCCGCAACGCCATCGTCCGCCTGGGCCTGGCCGAGGTGTCGAACCTCGTGACCATGCTGACCCAGAAGAAATCCTTCGCCACCCAGGACCCGTTCATCCGCGAATACATGGACGAACTCTGGATCCACTCCGTGGCCTGCGCCCTGGGCGCCAAGTGGATCGCCAAGGAATGCCGGCTGCCGAGCAAGATGAACGAGGCCTTTTTCTCCGGGCTGCTGCACGACATCGGCAAGGCCTTTCTCCTGCTGGCCATCTCCGACATGAAGAAAAACGGGGAACTGGGAGAGACCGTCCCCCGCACCTTCATCGAGGAGGCCCTGGATTCCCTGCATGCGGCCCTCGGAGCGCAGCTCCTCAAGACCTGGAACCTCCCGGACGTGTACTGCATGGTGGCCAGACACCACCACGACGAGGAGATGCAGGACCGCGACGTCGTTCTGCTCATGGTCAGCCTGGCCAACAAGGTCCTGGCCAAGGCGGGCATCGGCATCACCCGCACCCCGGACATCGACCTGGCCACCAGCCCCGAGGCCGTCCAGCTCGACCTGTCCGAGATCAAGGTCGCGGAACTGGAGCTGACCATGGAGGATTACGTGGCCTTCATCCAGGAAGGGGAAGCCTAGCCCCGCAGCACTCCCCCAGCTCAAACAGATCGGGCCGGCTCCTTCCAGGAACCGGCCCGTCTCGTTTCTACCAGCCGCCGCCTCCGCCGCCGCCTCCTCCGCCGCCCGAGGAGCCGCCCCCGCCCATGCCCGAAGAGCTTCCCGGAGCGGAAGAGGCCGAGGACACGGCCGACGACACGCCGCTGCCCAGGCCCGCCGCGAAGCCGCCGGGGTGCAGGGAATTCCAGTGGCGACCGGCATACCACTGCGGCTCGTAACCCGCCCCGCTCAGGATGCCGGCGAACCGTTCGCCCCACTCGTTCTCCACGTCCAGGGCCATGGCGTAGGGCAGGAATTTCTCGAAGAGCTCCGGCGTCTCGTCGGGCGGGTGGATGAAATTGAGGCGGTCCTCCTCGGCCACGGACAGGTAGAGCCGAAAGCCCTCTATCTCGTCCAGGACGCGGCGGCCGGCCTGGGTCGGGGCCTTGAGCAGCTCGTAGAAGACGGCGTTGGTCAGGATCATCCCCAGAAAGATGGCGCCCGGGGCGAGGCCGGTCTGGCTGAGCAGGAAACTCAGGCCCATGACCTCGCCGCCCAGGAAAGGCAGGGCAAAGGCCAAAAGCGCCATGGCCCCGACCTTGCCCATGACGCCCCGCGCCTGCCAGGCGGCAAAGGCCTTGCGCAGCAGCGTGACGCAGCCGAAGGTCCAGCCCGTCAGCCAGACGCAGAGGAAAAGAACCACGGGCGGAACGTCCGCGCCGAAGGCCATGGCCCCGACCGTGGCCAGGGTGATGACCACGCCGGGGGCCACCCAGCCGGAGTTGGCCAGGAAGTACGTGGAGGACAGTTCCTTGCCGAGCTTGTCCTTCATGGCCTGCCGTGCGCGGCCCACGACCTTGTGGTTGGTGTTCTTCAACTCGACGGAAGAGCCGGCCTTGCGCAGCTCGTCCCAGACCGCGCGTTCCCCGGCGGACAGATCGGCCGGGGCCCGCTCGGCGAGTTCGAGCCGCACGCTGGCGTTATCCGCTATCCTGAGACCGCCCTTGACCGCGATGTTCACGATGCCCGCCGTGAAGGCCGTATTGTCGAATTTCATGCGCCACAGCATGCGCACCATGGCCGGCGAAAAGCCCTTGGGCGGGGCGAAGCGCGGGATGATCACGCCCTTGGCCGGGTCCCGGCCGACCTTGAGCCAGGCCAGCAGGTAGTAGACGAGCAGCAGCGCGCCCCCGATGCCGACGAACGCAAGGCTTCCGCCCTCGGCCATGATCGTCTCGACCACTCCCGGAGCAGGAGGCTCGGTCACGAAACCCTTGGGCCATGACACGGCGATGGTCAGGCCCTCGCCCGCATCGTACGCCCGGGACGAGATGAAGACGACCCGGTTCTCCCCGGCCGCGAAGGTCCGACTGGCCGTGCTGCCCTGGGAGCCCTCGTAGGCCAAGGCCTCCAGGGCCGCGGCCCCGCCCGGCAGGTGCACGACGCAGCTGACCCGGTCCAGGGGCAGCCGCCAGCCGTTGCCGTTGACGTTCCAGTAGAGCTCGTCGTGGTCCGCGAAGAACCCCAGCTGGCGGGTCGTCGAGTACGTCAGGGTGTACGTGTAGGTGCCGGGCGCAAGAATGACGTCCTTCTGCCCGACGTAGATCGCCACGCCGTTGGACCTGCTTTCCGTATGGTAGGGCTCGGGCCGCCCGTCACGCCGGACGTCGGCGAGGGTGAAGCCCACCCGCACGGTCTTCCCGTCCGCACCCTGGTACGTGGTCGGAAACTCGCGCACGATGCCGCGCCTGATCTGATCCCCCGTCGCCAGGACCGTGATGTTCTCCGTGACGACCATGGACCCGTCGGGGTCGATGACGACCGTGGAGGCGAAGTCGAGGATGCGCTCCTGCTGGGCGTACAGCGGGCTGGCGACGACTAACGCCAGGAGAAACGCCAGAAGAAGTCTGCCGCGCATGGCCGCCGCCTAGAACGCCACCGTGGGCACGGCCCGCTCGGCCGCGCTCTCCAGTTCGAAGAACTCGGCCTTGGCGAACCCGAAGCGCCCGGCGATCAGGTTGGAGGGAAAGGACTCCACGGCTATGTTCAGGTTGCGCACGGCGCCGTTGTAGTAGCGCCGGGCCAGCTGAATCTGTTCCTCGATCTCGCCGAGGCTGGCCTGCAGCTGGACGAAGTTGGAGTTGGCCTTCAGGTCCGGGTAATTCTCGGCCAGGGCGAAGAGCTTGCCCAGGGCCGCGCCCAAGAGCCCCTGGGCCTGGGCCGTCTCGCCGACGCCGTGGGCGTTCTGGGCCAGGCCGCGCAGCCGCACGACCTCTTCCAGCGTGCCCTTCTCGTGAGCCGCGTAGCCCTTGACCGTGGACACGAGGTTGGGGATGAGGTCCGTGCGCCGCTTGAGCTGCACGTCGATGCCGCTCCAGGCCTCCTCCACCATGTTGCGCATCCGTACCAGGCCGTTGTAGGTCACGACCGCCCACAGGACCACGGCCGCGATCAGGCCGAACACCACGACAAAACCGATCATAAGCCCTCCGGAAACATGCCGTTTATACGGCCCTTCTAGGCCAAAGGGGCATCCTTGAAAAGCGCGGCCTTGCTTTTTGGGCCGGACCTTGCCAGACCATGGGCACCAGACACCCTTCATCCCGCGCGAGGTGATCATGTCCGCCGCAAAGAACTGGGTCATCGTCCTGCTCCTGCTCGTCGTCGCCGTTCAGACCTGGCTGCTCCGGGACCGCTATTTCCCCCCCACTCCGCAAGGGCTGGCCGTGAGCGCCATCAGCCTGGACAGCGCCATGCGCACGACCATCGCCGTGGAATTCGACCGCGCCGTGCCGGACGACAGGCGCGCCATGCCCGCGCCGGCCTCCATCGCCCCCGCGGCCGAAGGTCAGTGGGTCTGGGCCAATCCCTTCACCCTCAAGTTTCTGGCTCAGACCCCGCTGCCTCTGGACATGCAGTACACCCTGACCCTGAGTCCCGAGGTCTTCCCGGCGGAAGTCCTGGGCGGCGGGCGCGACCTCGTCATGCGCACCGGCAGCTTCGAGGTCCGCGGGCTGACCGTGAACGAACTGGCCTCGGAGGCCGGCCCAGACATGGTCGAACTGGAGGGCAACATCGTCTTCAACGCGCCCGTGGACCCGCAGCAGCTCCTGCCGGCCCTGCGTCTGACCGAGGGCAACGGCACGCAGGTCGAACTCGTCCTGCAGACCCGCTGGCGCTCCACGAGCTTCGGGTTCCGCAGCGTCCCCGTGCGCAAGGCCCCCCAGGCGCGAACCCTGACCCTCGGCCTCGACCCGGCCCTGACCGTGGCCGGCAAGAGCCTGGCGCTGGGCCGGGAGTTCCGGCGCGAGATCGTCCTGCGCCTGGACCCGCAACTGCGCGTGGAGTCCGTCTCGCCCCAGTCCGACAAGGGACAGTCCCGCATCCAGATCGATTTTTCCGCACCTGTCGATGCGGCCGCCCTGCGGGAGAGGCTGCGCGTCGAGCCGCAGGCGGAGATCGCGGTTGCGGCCCGCGGACGGACCGCGACCGTGAGCGGCGCATTGTCACCGGGCCGCGAGTACACGCTGCGCATCGCCAAGGGCCTGAAGGCCGCGGACGGGGCCCAGCTTCCGGCCGACCACGAAACGCCCGTGCGCATGCCCGACCTGCCGCCGAGCGTGGACTTCCCGGCCACGGGCATGTTCCTGCCCCGCCAGGGCAGCGCGCTCCTCGGCGTGGAGCACGTCAACGCCGACAGCGTGGACCTGACAGTGAGCCGCGTCTTCTTGAACAACCTCGGCCCCCTCTTCCAGGACTACGGGTATTCGATCTTCGACGGCGGCGGGGCCAGGGACACGGTGCCCTACCACCTGGGCACGGAGATCCTGCGCGAGACCATCGCCCTCACGTCCGCGCCCAACGAGGTGCAGGAGCGGACCCTGTCCCTGTCGGAGCTCATCCCCGACGGCCGGCCCGGCCTCTACAAGCTGGGCCTGAGCCTGCCGGGCGACTACCGCGGCGCCACGCGCTGGGTCCTGCGCACGGACATCGGCCTGGTGGCCAAGCAGGAGGCGGACGGGTTTCTGGTCTGGGCCGCATCCATTGAGGACCTGCGGCCCCTGGAGGGCGTGGAGGTGCGTCTCGTCAGCAGCCGCAACCAGGTCCTGGGCACGGTCCGCACCGACGCCGCTGGCCTGGCCCGCCTCCCCTCCGCCGGCGATGACGAGGCGGGCGAGCCGGCCATGATCCTGGCCTCATCGGGCGAAGACTTCAGCTTCATCTTCCTGGAGCGCTTCCGCGTCGACACCACGGGCCTCGACGTCAGCGGCGCGACCATCGGCGGGGCCGACCTGCAGGCCTACGTCTACGGCAAGCGCGACATCTACCGGCCGGGCGAGACCGTCGACGGCGCGGTGCTGGTGCGCGACGGCCGCATCGGCACGCCGCCCGACCGCCCCCTGACCATGGAGCAGCGCGACCCCGAGGGGCGCCTGCTGCGCACCCTGAACCTGGCCCCGGACCGAGGCATGGCCTCCTTCAGCCTGGACATCCCCGACTGGTCCTTGACCGGGCGCTACCTGCTGCAGGTCATGAGCGCCGGCCGGATCGTCGGCTCCTGGACCTACCAGGTCGAGGAGTTCATCCCCGACCGCATCAGCGTGGAGATCGCCACGAACAGCACCGGGGCCGCGCCCGGCCAGGTCCTGCCCTTCGAAGTGGCTTCGCGCTACCTCTTCGGGCCGCCGGCCTCGAACCTGTCCGCAAACGTCAAGGCCAGGCTCGTGGCCGCAGGCTTCTCGCCCAAGGGCTTCGAGACCTATGCCTTCGGCGACCCGGGGCGCACATTCGAGCCCCTGGCCATCTTGGCAGCCGAAACCAGGCTGGACCCCGATGGGCGCGCCGTCTTCACCGTCGACATCCCCAAAGATCTCACCCCGCCCCTGGCCCTCGAAGCCGAACTGACGGGCCGCGTGCGCGAGCAGGGCGGGCGCGGGGTCACGGCCAGGCGGCGCGTGCCGGTGCACGCCTACAGCCTCTACCCCGGCCTCAAGCGGCCCGAGTCCGCGGAGCTGGAACCGCGCAAGACGGCGGTCTTCGAATTCGTGACCGTGGCCCCCGACGGCTCGCGCACGAAGCACCCGGAGCTGGTCGCCACGCTCTTTCAGGACCGCTGGCAGACGATCATGCGGCGCACGCAGGAAGGCTTCGCCTACGAGTCCGTGCGCAACCCCGTCGAGGTCTCGACCCAGCGCGTGGCCGCGGGCGACGGTGCGGGCTCCTTCAGCGTGGTCCCGCCGGACTACGGCTCCTACCGGGTGCGCCTGGCCGACCCGCAGGGCGGGGCCGCGGCCGAGGTCGAATTCTACTGCGGCGGGTGGGGCTATTCGCCCTGGGCGGTCAAGAACCCGGCCCGCCTGGAGCTGATCCCGGACAAGGAAGGGTACAGGGCCGGCGAGACGGCCTCGGTCCAGATCCGCGCCCCCTTCCCGGGCAAGGCCCTGGTCACGGTCGAGGGGCGCGGCGTGGAGCACCTCGAATTCGTCGAACTGACCGGCAACACGGGCCAGCTGCGCATCCCCGTGCGCGAGGACTGGCAGCCCAACGTGCACCTCACGGCCACCCTGGTCCGCCGGGCCGGGGACATCCTGCCCGGCACCCCGGGCCGCGCCTTCGGCGCCATCCCGCTGTTCGTGGACAGCCTGTCCAACAGGATGGACGTGCGCGTGGACGCCCCGGCCGAAACGCGCCCCGAAACGGACCTGCGCATCACGGTCCAGGCCGAGCCCGGCGCGCGCGTGACCGTGGCCGCCGTGGACGAGGGCATCATGCAGCTGGCCGGCGGCAAGAACCCCGATCCCTTCGGGCACTTCTACGCCAAGCGGGCCCTGGACGTGGCCAGCTTCGACAACTTCGCCCTGCTCTTCCCGCACCTGGCCCTGCACCGTCCCCTGGCCGGCGGCGGCGACGCCCTGGCCGCGGCCTCGTCCTTCATGCGCACTGAAGGCATCCGTCGCGTGCGCCCCGTGACCTTCTGGTCCGGCGTGCTCACGGCCGGAGCCGACGGTTCCGCGACCCACAGCCTGCGGCTGCCCGACTTCCAGGGCGCCCTGCGCATCGTGGCCGTGGCCAACCGCGACCGCTCCTTCGGCACGGGCACGGCCATGACCCGCGTGCGCGGCCCCCTGGTCCTGACCCCGACCCTGCCGCGCTTCCTGTCCCCGGGCGACACCGTCGAGATTCCCCTGACCCTGCGCAACGACACGCCGTCGGCCGGGGAATTCCGCATCACCGCCACGGTTTCCGGCCCGGCCGGCCTGGGCGACATGCCCGCCCCCCTGACCCTTGAACCGGGGCGCGAAGGCACCGTGTACGTGCCCCTGCGCTGCGGCGCCGAAGAGGGCAAGGTCAGCCTGGCCTTCACGGCTGCCGGGAACGGGGAGACGGCCACGGCCGGGGAGGAGCTCGACCAGCGCTCGCCCCTGCCCGTGGAACGCCTGCTGGAGAACACGGCCCTCGGGAAGGAGTCGGGGCGCATCGCCGGACCGGCCCCGGACAGGCTGATCCCCGGCACGGTCAGGCGCACGGTGCGCCTGTCCACGTCGCCGCTCACGCGCTTTGCGGGGCAGCTGGAGAACCTGCTGGGCTACCCGTACGGCTGCGCAGAGCAGACCGTGTCCAAGGCTTTCCCGCTGCTCCACTTCGCGGCCCTGGCCGCCGATCTGGCGCCCGGGCGGTTCAACGCCGCCGGACCGGCCGGGCTGGTCCAGACGGCCATCCGCCGCCTGCAGACCATGCAAACCCCGTCCGGCGGCTTCGGCTTCTGGCCCGGCGACACGGAGCCCAACCCCTGGGTTTCGGCATACGTCTGCCATTTCCTGCTGGAGGCGCGTCAGGCCGGACACACCGTGCCCGGCGACATGCTGAACGGAGGCCTCGGCTACATCGCCACCCTCGCCGCTCCTGAACCCGGCAGTCCGCCGGACAAGGTCGAGCAGGCCGCCTACGCCCTCTATGTCCTGGCCCTGGGGCAAAGGCCCGACCTGGGCAGCCAGGACTACCTGCGCGCCACCTTCGGCACGGCCCTGGGCGGCGTGGCCCGGACCCTCCTGGCCGGGGCATATCTGTCCTCGGGGAACCAGGCGCCCGGCTTCGAGCTCCTGCACCTCGCGCCGACCTTCGACGACGCCAGGCGCGAGAGCGGGGCCAACCTCGGCTCGGGCCTGCGCGACAGGGCGCTGACAGCCCTTGTCCTGCTGGCGGCCATACCCGATGACCCGCGCCTGCCGGAGCTCATGAACCGGATCGGACAGGATCTGGGCGCGAACGTCTGGTACTCGACCCAGGAAACGAGCCTGGGCTTCATGGCCCTGGGCAAGTACCTTTCCGGCCGGGACGACGACCGCCCCTTCGCCGGCTCCATGACGTGGGCCGGCGGAGCACGGGACTTCGACGAAACGCGGCTCCTCGTGGTCCGGGACATCGCCACGGCCGGAGCCGTCGAGCTGAGCAAGACCCCGGCCGACCGCGTGGTCTACGCAAGTGTCCTGACCTCCGGCACGCCGCACAGGGACGCCCATGCGCCGCGCTCCGAGGGGCTCACGGTCGAGCAGACCTTCCTGGACGAGGGCGGTCGCCCCCTGGACCTGACCGCCGTGCGCCAGGGCCAGCTCGTCGTCATGAGGACGCGGGTCCGCAGCACCACCGGCCGCGTGGACAACGTGGTCGTGCAGAGCCTGCTGCCCGCGGGTCTGGAGGTGGAAAACCCGCGTCTGGCCACGACCGAGCGCCTCGACTGGATGCAGGAGGAAAAGACGCTGGAAGGCTACCAGGACCTGCGCGACGACCGCATCCTGGTCTTCACGGACCTGCGCGACGGCGACTGGCGCGTGCGCCACGCCGTGCTGCGGGCCGTGACTCCGGGGACCTTCGCCTGCCCGCCGGTTCAGGCCGAGGCCATGTACGTCCCGAGCCTGCGCGGAAGCGGCCCCGTGGGTGAAATCCGCGTCCTGCGCGACGTTGCGGCTCCATGACGAAACACTCCCGGACGGCGGCCGTCCTGCGACGGGCGGCCGCCGTCTCGTCCCTTTGCCTCGTGCTGGCCGGTCTGCTCGGGGTCATCCTGGACCGGCTCTTCCCCTTCCCGGAGGAACGTCTCGAACCGCCCTTCTCCACGCGCGTCCTGGACCGCGACGGCCGCCCCCTGCGCTTCTTCCTGGCCGAGGACGGCATGTGGCGCTTCCCCTTGAGCCTGGACGACATCTCGCCGGAGCTGACCGCGGCCCTGATCGACTCCGAGGACCGGCATTTCTACAGCCACCCGGGCGTCAACCCCGTCGCGGCCCTGCGCGCCCTGTGGACCAACCTGCGCGCGGGCCGCATCGTCAGCGGCGCGTCGACCATCCCCATGCAGGTCGCCCGCCTGGCCGACCCGCGGCCGCGCACGGCCGCGGCCAAGCTGATCGAATCCTTCCGGGCCCTGCAGCTCTGCGCCCGCCATTCCAAGGACGAAATCCTGCGCTGGTACGTGAACATGGCGCCCTTCGGCTCCAACGTGGTCGGGGTGGGGGCCGCGTCATGGCACTACTTCGGCAAGGACCCGCGCGCCCTTTCCCTGGGCGAGATCGCGCTGCTCTCGGTCCTGCCGCGCTCCCCCGCCCGCTACAACCCGCTGCGAAACCCCGAGGCGGCCCGCGCCGTGCGCGACAGGGTCCTTAGGCGATTCGCGGCCCACGGCGTCTTCGAGCCCGGCCGGGTGGCCGAGAGCATTGCGCTGCCGCTCCTGGCCTCGCGTTCCCCGGTGCCGCAGGGCGCGCCCCACTTCAGCCGCTGGGTGCGTTCGCGGCTGCCCGGCCAGAGCGTCGTGCGCACGAGCCTCGACGCCCGCATGCAGGGCATCGCCGAGGCCCTCGTGGCAGGGCGGATGGAGGGGCTGCAGCGCGAGGCCGTGGGCAACGCAGCCGTGGTGGTGCTCGATGTCGAAAGCCGCCGCGTCCTGGCCTGGGTCGGCTCGGCCGACTTCTGGGCCGCCGGGGAGGGCCAGGTCGACAACGCGCTGTCGCGGCGATCCCCCGGCTCGACCCTCAAGCCCTTCCTCTACGCCCTGGCCTTCGACCGCGGGGAGCTCGTCCCCGGCTCCATGCTCCTCGACGTGCCCACGGACTTTGCCGGCTACGCGCCCGAAAACTACGGGCAGAACTTCCAGGGCCTGGTCAGCGCGCGCACGGCCCTGGCCGCGTCCCTGAACGTCCCGGCCGTGCGCCTCCTGAGCCGTCTGGGCACGACCCCGTTTCAGGACCTCCTGCGCCGCGGGGGCCTGTCCACCCTGGAGCGGCCGGCCGGGCACTACGGCCTGCCCCTGGCCCTGGGCGGGTGCGAGGCGCGCCTGCTGGAACTGACCGACCTCTACGCGTCCCTGGCCGCGGGAGGCGTGTTCAAGCCGGTGGAGCCCCTGGCCGGACAGCCGGACAAAAACGGGAACGCGGAGCGGCTCTTCTCCCCCGAGGCCGCGGCCATGGTCCTGGACATCCTGGCCTCGACCCGGCGCCCCGACCTGCCCGACGCCTGGCAGTTCACCGTCGGCGCCCCGGCCGTGGCCTGGAAGACAGGGACGTCCTTCGGCCACCGCGACGCCTGGGCCGTGGGCGTGAACCGCGATCTGGCCATCGGGGTGTGGACGGGCAACCCCGACGGATCCCAGTGCGCAGGCATCTCGGGCACGCGCCACGCCGCACCCCTGCTCTTCGACCTCTTCCGGACCCTGGCCCCGGGCGGAGGGCGCCTGCCCGACTTCCCGGCCCCGGCCCTGACGCGCACGGACGTCTGCGCCGACAGCGGGGACAGGCCGGGCCCCTTCTGTCCCACGATCTCTTGCCCCGCCATCGCCGGCGTGACGCGGCTGCCGGTCTGCGCCATGCACCGGCAGATCTTCACCTCGCCCGAATCGGGCCTGCGGCTGCACGGGGACTGCCTGCTGCGCCAGCCGTCACGGACGCAGACCGTCCTGGTCTGGCCGGCCGAACTGGTGGCCTACAGGCTGGCCCAGGGGGCGCCTCTGCCCGGCCTGCCCCGCATGGACCCGGGTTGTCCCGACGTGCCGACGGAAGCGGGACCCGTCATCGATTCGCCGGACACGGACACGCCGTACCTGATCCGGCCGGACGCGCCGCCCGAGTTTCAGCGGCTGGCGTTGTCGGCCGTCCCCGGCGCCGGGACGACGACGCACTTCTGGTACGTGGACGGGCGCTTCGCGGGGCAGGGGCCGCCCGACCGCCCGTGCTTCGTGCCCCTGGCGCCCGGCAGGCACGAAGCGACGGTCACCGACGACCTGGGCCGCAGCGCCCGCGCCGCCTTCACCGTGCGGACCCAGGCCGGCCTTGGCAGTGGGGGCGCCCCCTGATAGGCAGGGGCACGGAGGCACCATGCCCATCAAGCTCCACCTCGTCTTCCGCGACCGCGTCGGCATCGTCGCCGACCTGTCGCGACGCATCGCCGACCGCATGTTCAACATCGTGTCCATGGAAGTGGACCGCGTGGACGACCTGGCTCATGTCTACGTGGAGGTCGAGCACCGCGAGGCCGACGCCACCCCGACGGACCTGGCGCAGTCCCTGGCCGACATCCCGGGGCTGAACAGTTCGCGGCCCATCGACACCCTGCCCCAAGAGGAGCAGGCCCGCAGGCTGCGCGTGGTCCTGGACAACATCGCCGACTGGGTCATCGCCGTGGACGCCGCGGGTCGCGTCACGACCATGAACGCCGTGGCCTGCGAGATCCTGGGCCTGGAGCAGGACGAGGCCCTGGGGAGCGACCTGCGCGAGCTGGGCCTGTCCGACGCGTCCATCCTCGAAGGCCTGCAGGGCCGCGAATGGGCGGACGTGAAGAAAACCCTGGTCACGCCGTCGGGCCGCTTCCAGTACTTCGCCACCTGCCGCCCCATCCGCGACGGCGGCGGGCACATCATCGGCGCCGTGGAGATCGCCCGGGACATGCAGGAAATCCGCATGCTGGCCCGCAGCATCTCCGAGCCCTCCCAGATCAGCTTTTCGGACATCGTCGGCCAGGACCAGGCCATCAACAACCTCATCGGCTACGCCCAGCTCATCGCGGCCACGGACTCCATCGTCTGCATCCGCGGCGCATCGGGCACGGGCAAGGAGCTCTTCGCCCGGGCCATGCACACGGCCAGCCGCCGCCCCGGTCCCTTCGTACCCATCAACTGCGCGGCCCTGCCCGAGCACCTTCTGGAAAGCGAGCTCTTCGGCTACGTCGGCGGCGCCTTCACGGGCGGCCTCAAGGACGGCAAGGCCGGACTCTTCGAAGTGGCCGGGGAGGGCACTGTCTTTCTGGACGAGATAGGGGACATGCCGCTGTCCTCCCAGGCCAAGCTCCTGCGCGTCATGCAGGACCACTGCGTGCGCCGCATCGGCGGGTCGCGGGAGATCCCCATCCGGGCCCGGATCATCACGGCCACCAACCGCAACCTGGAAAAGATGGTCGAGGACGGCTCCTTCCGCCAGGACCTCTACTACCGCATCAACGTCCTGCCCATCCACATCCCGCCCCTGCAGGAGCGCCCCGGCGACATCGGACTCCTGGCCGAGCATTTCCTCTTCACCCTGGCCTCGCGCATGGGCCGGCCGGCCAAGGCCATCGCGCCCGAGGGCTTGGCCAAGCTGCGCGCCCACCACTGGCCGGGCAACGTGCGCGAGCTCAAAAACGTTATGGACCGCGCGGCTATCCTCTGCCCCGACGACGTCATCGGCGAGCGCTTCGTCATCCTGGCCCACGAACTGGGCGACCGCGTCCCCGGCCAGGCCGCGCCCGCCGTGCGCCCCGAACCCG
>JANJWV010000135.1 GCA_024709365.1 Desulfomicrobium sp.
ATCATACCTGGACAAGACGATCCTCGACATCTTCAGCGCCTGCCGCCCGGACTGAAACCGCGTCGGTTCCAGCCCTGTGCATCACGGAAACGGTGCGCAGGGCGACGACGCTCAGGAAATGAGCGTCCCGACCTGATCCGACCGCACTCCCCGCACACAGCCCTGCCCTGGCTCACGCTCACAGCTGCGTGACAATCCGCCCCTTGCAGGCGGCCCGTCATGAAGCGCCCCCGGCTTCCCATCAATTCCCCACCAAGCTGATCAAGACGTATGGTGTCCGATCACCCGACATGACTACGTATTAAATGAAGGACATAAATACGCACCTATTCGCATTTTCATACCACATCGCGTTTTTTACTGAATTATCCGGTCCGAAACTCAAAAATAATGAGATGTGCGCTATTCACCCCAATTTACCCGCACGACCATAACGCTCACGACACGCATGCTTTGGAACAAACCAAATTTAAAAATTATGCATCTTTAAACAATAAATTCCAAAGAATTATGAATCTATGCCTCGTCAGCACTTTTGAATCGACACTCACACAACAGGGAGGACGCAATTATGGCCTATGTTCGCTGCCCGGCATGCCATAAGCATATCTCCAGCGCAGTAACATTTTGCCCTGGATGCGGAAAGCCCAAGCCGAAAGGGGGATGGGCCAAGCCTGGAAAAGCGTTTCGAAGCATCTTGTTTGGATTTTTTACGATGATGGTCCTTGTCAATGCATTCATGACATTCGTCGCCCCGTGACAAGCCCCCCTGCCTGAAAGGAAGTTGACTTCCTGTTCCATTCCTTGCCCGCAGCAAAGAGTCCGTTCGGCTATTCCGGGGTTGTCTCTTCCGGAACGTTCTTGCAGTAGACCTTGTTTCGGAGCGCCCGCAATGCCTGATATTTGCCCTGAACGGCAGCCGGACGATCGCCGTCTGCATCGCCGGCTCCGATTTCGTCCAGTATCCGAACGAGAATATGTCGATCAGGCTTGCATCCACCAAGCCCCGGTTGCGTCAGAAGCGGATCATCGCCGCCAAATTCGATGAAATCGCGCGGCATTTGCTGAAAGCGGGTCGGCGACAAATATCTTTCATCCATGAATATAAATGCGTATGCTCGGGAACGGTCAGCCGCAATCTTGTCTGTACTGATTTTTTGTCGTACGTAATATGTCAGACACGAATCATTCAATCACAAGGTACTTTTCATGAGAATGACACTCCTCTTCGTCATGACCCTCCTGCTGGGTGTCGCTGCGGCCCAGGCCGGGCAGCCTGTGGCCGGGGTCATCAAGTCCCTCGAAGGCAAGGCGGCCATTGTTCGGGACGGCAGTCAGATCGACGCCAAGATCGGCGACACGCTCCTCGTCGGCGACACCGTGACCACGGATGCGACCGGAAGCGCGGGCATCATGCTCGAGGACGACACGCTGATCTCGCTGGGCCCCGGCAGCAGCCTGGATCTCGACGATTTCGCCTTTGAACCCCAAAACGGGTTGTTCGCAGTAGCCATCAAGCTCATCAAGGGCTCCTTCGCCTACATGTCCGGAATCATCGGGCATCTGGCCCCGGAAAAAATCCGCATCGAAACTCCCGACGCCGTCATCGCCGTCCACGGCACCCGCTTTCTGGTCAGCGTGGAGGAAGCCCGATGAGGAAGGCGCTGCTCATCCTCTTCTGTCTTGCCCTGACGGGCTGTGCGGCCAAGGGCACCACCATCGTCCTCATCGAGGACCCGGACGGGACCGTGGGACAGGTCACGGTCAGCAACCGGGCCGGCACGCAGACCCTCGATGCGGCCCGGCAGAGCACCACCGCGGCGGCCCCGTCAAAGGCCCCTGAACCCGTGCGCGTTGCGGACCAGGCCGAAATCGACACCACGTACGGCCGGGCGCTCAAGGCCCTGCCCGAGCCCGTCGAGACCTTCGTCCTCTACTTCAGGACAGGCACCTCGGATCTGACTCCGGAGTCCCGGCCGGTGCCCGCACGGATTCTCGCGTCCATCACCCGCCGCGGCTCGACGGACGTGCGCGTGAACGGCCATTCGGACCGCGTCGGAACGCCCGAGATCAACGAGCGGCTGTCCATGGAACGCGCCGAGGCCATGGCCGCCATCCTCGTGGACATGGGCGTCGCCAAGGACATCATCCGGACGTCCTACCACGGCGAGGGCAACCCCCTCGTGCCGACCGAGGACGAAGTGCCGGAACCGCGCAACCGCCGGGTCGAAGTCCTGGTCCGCTGACCATGGCGTGGTTGGAGGAAAGCGGGAGCTCCCAAGGGGACCAGCTCCGCAAGAGTGACCTGGCCCGCCTGCTGGGAACCGGCGTCATCGTCACGGTCTGCGTGATGCTCCTGGGCATCTTTCGGCCGGCGCTGTACGTACACGTTGAGCACAAGGCCTTCGACGTGCTCTTTTCGCAGACGCGGCTGCGCGAGCCCGGTCCCGTCCCGGTGCTCGTGTCCATCGACGACAAGGCCTTGAACCTCCTGGGCCAGTGGCCCTGGCCGAGGATCACCCTGGCCGGGGTGATCTCGCGCCTGCAGGAGGCGGGCGTCAGAAACGTCGTCCTTGACCTCGTGCTCTCCAACCGGGACCAGACGTCCCCACGTGTCGTTCTGGAATCCCTGCTCAAGTCCCCGGAGCTCGCCAGGACCATGGCCGGCAGGCCCCAGGCCGAGCTGGATTTCGACCAAGCCCTGGCCCAATCCCTGGCAAGCGTGCCCACGGTGCTGGGCTACAAGCTCCTGTTCTCGCCGACTGCAGTGCAGTACCCATGCATCCTGCGGCCCTTGCAGACCGAAGCCATCGTCCCGCCGTTCTTTCGTCTGCATGAAGCGCAGTCGGTGATCTGCGCCCTGCCGGCCCTGGCCCGGACAGCCGTGTCGGGCGGTTTCATCAACGCCGCGCACGACCTCGACGGCGTGATCCGGCGCGTCCCCCTCATGGCGGTCCACGACTCGAATCTCCTGCCCGGTCTCACCCTGGCCATGGTCCGCCTCGCGGAAGGCAAGGACGCGGTGCTTGGCAGCGATCAGGACGGCGGTTTCGTTCAGCTCGGCAGAAACCGCATCCACACCGACGACCAGGGGAACATGCTGCTGCGCTTCCGCGGCCCGAGCGGCACATTCGAGACCATCTCCGCCGCGGACATCCTGAAAGGCCCCCTGCCGGACCTGTCCGGCCGCATCGCCATCCTCGGCCCGACGGCCGCGGGCCTCGGCGACAATCACGTCACCCCGCTGGACCGATCCTTTCCGGGCATCGAGATCCACGCCACCGCCCTCGACAACATCCTGCAGAACGATTTTCTTCGCCGCCCCTCCTGGGCCGTGGGCGCAGAGGCGGTTTCCGTCATGGCCCTGGGCTTCCTGTCGACGCTGCTCATCATCACCTGCGGGCCACTGACCTGCGTCGCGGGCCTGGTTGGCGGGAGCCTGGGTTTATGGAGCGCGAGCCTCTGGCTCCTCGACGTTCCGGGCTACTGGATTTCCCCGCTGCCGGCGGTGTTCGTCCTTGTCCTCAACCTGGCCGTCCTGAGCCTGATCAAGTACGGCATCGAGGAGCACAAACTGCGCATCCGCAGTCAGCAGCTTCTCCATACCCAGGACGCGATCATCCTGGGCCTCACGTCCCTGGCCGAAACCCGGGACCCGGAAACCGGAGGCCACATCAGGCGCACCCAGGAGTACGTTCGGGCCCTGGCCCAACGCTTGGCCCGGCAGCCCAAATACAAGCACGTGCTCACCCCGGGCACCATCGACCTGCTCTACAAGTGCGCCCCACTGCACGACATCGGCAAGGTCGGGATCGCCGACAGCATCCTCCTCAAGCCGGACCGCCTCACGGACGAGGAGTTCACCGAGATGCAGCGGCACACCATCCTCGGGGCCGACACCCTGGCCGATGCCGCGCGCCACACCACCCATGGCGCCGAGCAGTCCTTTCTGGCCCTGGCCAGGGACATTGCCGTGTCCCACCACGAAAAATGGGACGGCTCGGGCTATCCCTACGGCCTTGCCGGCGAGGAGATTCCGCTTGGCGGCAGGCTCATGGCCCTTGCCGACGTGTACGACGCCCTCGTGACAAAGCGGGTCTACAAGGAAGCCATGACCCACGAAGAGGCCGTCAAGATCATCACGCAAGGACGCGGGGTGCATTTCGATCCCGCCGTGGTCGACGCGTTCCTTGAGTCCGAAACGCGCTTCCGCGATATCCTGACCCGCTACTCCTGAAGCCCGGGCCGCCATCACGTGCCGCCAGCCCGGGACCGCGTTCTTGCGCGCCCTCCCTGCGCATCCTCGCACCGCAAGGCAAACTTGGGGGCCTCCATTCCATCTCCATCACCCACAGCTACAGGCTGACCATCGAATTTCTGATCGACGACAAGGAGATCATTCCCATCGATATCGGGACGCATGATCGGGTGTATTAGATGTGGATGGAATTGGATGAGTTTTTGGAGCTAGGGAAATTCAAGATTCAAGATGCGAACCCGCTTGGCCTCGGACTGAAGCCGCGCCGGGGATTTTGTAATGAAAGAGGCCGGGCACCCTGCAGCGCCCGGCCTCGAAATCAACGCATCGTTATGCGTTAAAAACTGTATTTGATGCCTGCGCTAACGCCCCAGTTCCAATAATCATCAGCCAGTTCGTTGTCGTAGTTGACGTAAACAGCCATGACATCGCCGACGAAATTCGCCCCCACGCCCACCACAAAGGTATCCCGCTCAGGTTCGACGCCTTCGACCGTGAAAGAGTTTCCTGACGAGGCTGCAAAACCGGCTGTCACATCGCGGTCGACATCGCCGTATTCATGCACCCAGGCGGTCCTGAGTTCGGGAATGATCGCTCCGCCTTCCACTTCAAAAGGCTTGTTGAAGCGGACGCTCAACCGACTTGCGAGCGAATCTTCATTGATGCCGTCGACATCAAGGTTGAACGATCCCGCCCCACTCTCCTCGAAGCTTTCCCCATCATAATGGCTGTACTCGACGGCAAGACCCGGCACCACGTTCCATCCGTACGGCTGAAAGCCCAGGTATTCACATCCGAGAGTCACGCCCAATTCGTTCGCATCATGATCGCTTTCCGCTCTGCGCCCGATGAAATCCAGATCGCGGGTAGTGTCGTAATCATGCATGAACCATGAAGCCTGAGCGTGGAGGAAGAAGTCGGCCATCTCTGCGCCGCCGTATAGCCCCACGTACGTGCTTTTCATGTCCGTATCTGCTTCCACCGTATCATAGTCGATGTTTCCATCAGCGTGACCAAGGAGGAGTCCTATGAGCGCATTATCGGCAAATCGATAGTCCGCACCAGCACTCAACCCGACATAATCATGAGTATAGCCGAAAAGGGAACCATCCCGGTTCCTGTCCGCGACAGACAGATATGGTTTGATCCAGACGCTGAAGCCTTGCTGTCCGGTAGAAACGGCTGCAGGAGGCGCATCCGTCATTACGGAACCGCTGGCCGCATACAGCTGGTCCATGCTGACCCCTGCGATTCGGGAAAGATGCAAGCTCTGCAACCGCTCGGTAACCGTCATATCAGCGGAGCGCACCACACGCAAAGCCGCGTCACGCAACCCTGCATAGGGTTCCGGAGACAACGCATCCAAAGCAGCGGGAAACTGATCTTCAGGGACGTTCCCCAGTGCGATGATGTCATTGAGAAACGACCCGGCGGCCATCGGCATCTGCGCAGAGAGATGATCGAGAATTACCTGCTGGTTCGGTGTTTGCGCCTCGGTTGGCAGGACAACGACGAAGATCGTGTCAAGCGTATTCATCAGTCCGGCGGCGTAAACCAGGAATCCCGGCACGGATCCTCCCCCCCCGACGTAAAAATCCAAAGGGATTGTCGAATAGTACACGTTTCCGCCGCCATGACCGTAATACATGTCGACGACATGCGTCGGGTCCGTCCTGGTCAGCACCGCCACCGTGCCGACCGGCAAGGTCCCGAGCAAGGCATATCCATGACTGGAGGAGGAGCCTCCGTCCAAGGACGTGCTTGTCACACCCATCGCGGAGGCAAGATCTTCGCTCCCTGCCGCGATCTCGATCTCCGCGTTGTCAATTGAAGTGTCGCGCACAAAAGTGATGCCGCTGGCTCCGGGCAGGATCGCCGACATGCCGGCGACATATCGGTCGTGGAATATCAGATTGCCGCCATTGGCGAGAAAGGAGTCGATCAACGGGGAGTTGCCGGTAAAGTCGGCGTTGACACCACCATTGCTGGGATTGAGGACCCACAGAACATCGATTCCGGACAAGTCTGCGCCTGTCAGTTGGCCCAAGGCCACCGCCGTATGGCCGGCACCTGTGATGTAGGACTCAGGAGATGTGCTGGCGGGTTCACCGAGTTCAATGTAGCCGACAACAAACGCTTGGGCCGACGAAATGTGTACGACGAGCGCAATCATGGCCGCGATGCTCGCTGCGACCCAGCAATTCCGAGTATTCATAAGCCGTTGTCCTCCATACATCGTTATAATCTTGATTGATGCTACACCACAGACAGGAAACTTCGACAAACAGGCTAGAATGACGCAGCGCGCGAATCATCCATCGACTCTTTCTCCACCCGGATTGCAGGCATGCACGATTCACCCGACTTCATGATCCGTAGATCCCCTCACCCGCCTCGTCCGATACGCCTGTTTGATTCTTACCACACATACTCCCGGACCAACGCAAAGCGCTCATCCACGGTCATCCAGTCATGAACATGATATTCGTCGGTATGGTCATCCGGTCGACAGGCGGAAGAACCTGCCTCACCGCGATGGACAAAAAGCCAAGGTTTTCTTCGATGATCCGTTGATACTCCAGATTCCGATACGAATCATCGGTTGCAAAATTTTAGGGCAAATACATCACATGAAGCACCCAGACAACTAAATCATGCAATGTCATACATAATTTCAAAATATGTAGCACATACACCAACCCAAATTCGCTCCGGCCATTACGTGTTTGACATGGCCGTTGCCGACGGCCCGCAGACTCGGCGCCGCGGAGAGCGGGCCGGAGATTTTCCGCCGTATGGCCTTCAACGCCCTGTGCTCCAACCGTAACGACCACCCGCGCAATCACGCACCGCAAGGCAACCTTGGGGCCCTTCACGCCATCTCCATCACCCTCAGCTACAGGCTGGCCATCGAATTTCTGATCGACGACGAGGAGATCATTCCCATCGATATCGGGACGCATGACCGGGTGTATTAGATGTGGATGGAATCGGATGAGTTTTTGGAGCTAGGGAAATTCAGGATTCAAGATGCGAACCCGCTTCCTGCGCGGAGTGAACGGTAGAGCCCTGCCATTGCGTTTTGAGGAGATCGTTACTATATTCTGGCTAGTCTGGCCAGAATGGCCGGCGGGAGGTTCGCATGACAACATGGCAGATTCAGGAAGCAAAGAATAAGTTCTCGGAATTGATCGACAAGACACTGTCAGAAGGTCCGCAGGTAGTCACCAAGCATGGCACTGAAGTTGCGGTGGTTATACCGATTGAACAGTTCCGAAGGCTCACCGCGCCCAAACAACGACTGGGTGATTTTTTGCTGAATTCTCCTCTGCGGAACAGCGAACTGGTCATCAAGCGGGATCAGGCCACGGAACTGCGTGAGATTGACCTGTGAACACGCGTTACTTGCTCGACACCTGCGTGCTTTCGGAATTCGTCAAGCCGAGGCCGGAAGAGCGTGTCGTGGCGTGGCTGAACGCCATCGACCCGGAGAGCGTATACATCTGCGCCGTGACCATCGGTGAGATTCAGCACGGCATCAGTCTTCGTCCTCCTTCAAATCGCCGCACGGAACTCGAAATCTGGCTGCACGAAACGCTGCCGATGCAGTTTACCGGGCGCGTGCTTTCTCTTGATGCGGAAACATTCGTGACGTGGGGCAAGATCACGGCCGAACAGAAGCAGAAAGGCCAGCCCATGAGCGTCATGGATTCCCTCATCGCCGCCACCGCCCTGCAGAACCGCATGGTGCTGGTGACCCGCAATGTGGCCGACTTCAAGGCGGAGGCGCTGGGTATTTTGAATCCGTGGGAGGAGAAAGGGTGACGATTCCGCTTTCCGGCAGCTATTTCGGACGGTTTGTCTTGATTGACGGGCTCATGAGCAAAGATGCGTCAAAGGAAGCCCCCTTGCCCATGACGGGCTTCGGTAACTGTTTTTTTTGAAAAGCCCCCATTTATAATCGTATTTTAAGACGCAAACACGTTTTTTGAGGACTACCCCGTTTTTCATACAAATCGGATGGAATCGGATGAGAAACTGGATTGACAAAATGGATGAAATCGGATGTGTTTTCGGACATGATCACGACGAAAAGCCTTTTCATCACACCTGAAATGCTCACCCTGACAGCCCAAATCGACGAGTTCAAAGGCGCGTGGCAGGCTCTGGGGTCGATTTCGCCGCAGCGGCTGTCCGCCCTGCGACGGGTAGCGACCATCGAAAGCGTGGGCTCTTCCACGCGCATCGAAGGCAGCGCCCTGTCCGACAGCGACGTGGAGAAGCTCTTGGCAAATCTCGC
This sequence comes from Desulfomicrobium sp., assembly GCA_024709365.1. Lineage (GTDB taxonomy): Bacteria > Desulfobacterota > Desulfovibrionia > Desulfovibrionales > Desulfomicrobiaceae > Desulfomicrobium. The sequence goes on from JANJWV010000135.1 coordinate 8,559, forward strand.
CATAGGCTCCTTTGTCACGCGGGACGAGCAGGAAGTTGCCGGGTACGCGGAAACAATGGAACGGATTTTCGAATCCTTCGAACATATCAGCCTGACGGAAAACCATATCCGCCAGCTGCACCGGGATCTGCTGCTTCACAGCGACAAGGACGAAAGGCATCGCGGCAACTACAAGACGTCACCCAATAACGTGGCGGCCTTTGACGCAGAGGGAAAGCTGATCGGCATCGTCTTTGAGACGGTCACGCCCTTCGACACCCCGAGACGCATGCGCGAACTGCTGGACTGGACGCAGGCAACTCTGGAAACCCGGAGCCTACACCCTCTTCTGGTCATCGGCATGTTCACAGTGGTCTTCCTGGCCATCCATCCTTTCCAGGACGGCAACGGCAGGCTTTCGCGCATCCTCACAACGCTTTTGTTGCTGCGCTGCGGCTATGCCTATACGCCCTTCAGTTCCCTGGAAAGCGTGATCGAACAGAACAAGGACGGCTACTACCTGGCCCTGCGCCAAACCCAGGCCACCCTGAACTCGGATGCGCCGGACTGGCAGCCGTGGCTGACCTTCTTCCTGCGCGCCCTGCACACGCAGATGCAACGCCTGGCCGCCAAGATGGAAAGGGAACGCCTGCTGCAACACGCCCTGCCGGATCTGTCCCGACGCATCGTGGAACACGCCCGCGAACACGGTCGCGTTACGATCAAGGAAATGACTCTCCTGACCGGAACCAGCAGAAATACGCTGAAAGAGCATTTCCAGAGGTTGCTGGAGAATGGCATGCTGGAAAGGAATGGTCAGGGGCGGGGTGTTTGGTACAGGGTCAAGTAGTATGAACTGGCGCACGAGACAGATTCGTCAATTCAAGATTCAAGATGCGACCCCGCTTCACTCGCTTCCTGCATGAAGATTTCACCAGGTGCGACAATATTACAACATACATAGATATGAACCTGAGAATGGGAGCCGTTTTTTCTTGGTACTTCGCAGTAAAATGGCTCCATGACGCCCTACTGGAAGATTGCCTGGACAAGGTACAGAACAGGATAGGCTGCGGCAGGGCCAGCTCTCCGCATAGCCCTTGGGTAACGCTCTTGCGCAAGATCCTGAAAAGAAGAAAATGACGGAAAAAACTGGCCCTGACTTTTTGTGCGGGCACCATCCAGTCTGACAAAATTCCCAATGTGGGCATTGCCCTTTACCCCTTTACGTCCTATGAACGCAGGAATGGAGGGACGAAACATGCTCACGCAAACAGATTCACGTCGACGCATCACGCTGCCGCCTGCAACGGGCATCAGACCTGGAGACACGGTCGAGATCGAGGTCCTCGAGGACGGCCGCATACTGCTGATTCCCGTGGAAACCATCCCGCGTCATCAGCTCTGGGCCTGGACGGCGGACAGCAAGCAGGCCATCGTCAAGTCCCTGGAAGACCCTCGCCCTTCGGAGGTGGTCGAAACAGCCGAGGCCGCCCGCGACGTGGCCAGGAGATGGGCGGATGAAGATTGAAATCCGGCCCGCTTTCGACGAGGCGGTCATGTCCGCCGAGCAGCCCGTGCGCAAGGCCGCAGCAAAAATGCTTGTTCTGCTCCAATCCCTTGAGCTTGTGGACCTTTGGAAACACCCCGGCCTCAATTTCGAAAAACTCCACGGAATGATCGAACCGGGCACGGGCCAGCAGCTCTATTCCATGCGCGTCACGGCCAGCGCCCGGGCCGTAACCTGCCTGGTCAGCGGCCCGACCCTCGTGCTGATCAGCCTGCACGCCCAGCACGACAAGGCATACAGGAAGCGCTGACAAACAGGACGCGACGGCGAATCAGGCCTTCGAGACCAGGCGCACCAGGTTCAGCAACAAAGTCCCGCCACGGATTCGCAACGTACCGGAGAGTTTGTCGTGAGGAAAATGTCACTAAAATTGGGAAGATAAGCATATTTCTTCTTATCTCCCTTCATGTTTAGATATTTTTTAAGATGCATATGCATTTTTTGAGGTGACTTGGGTTCAGTGATTGACTTTGACTTTCCGCCAGATCAGCTCACCCGGCCGATAAGCGCCTGGAATACGTCCATAAGACCCATACCGGCGTACTCTCCAAGGAAAGACCGGAGATACAGGCTTCCCCGTTCCGTCAGCATCCAACCAAGAACGCCGCAATTCAGCACGACGGTCCACCAGAAGACGACGCGGAACGACTGTTTGCGGGATTTGTGACGCAGCAGTGTCTGTGCGGCCAGGGCGCCGGGCCATCCCCCGGCAAGGGACAACAGGTGCAAGGTGCTTTCCTGCGTCCGCCACCGCCCCCCCTGCGCGGCCCACTTGTCTTTGGCGTAGACGAGAAAGGCAAGGATGCTCGCAGCGACGTACCAGCCAGAGGCAAAAGACGGCAGGCGGCCTGTTGCGGAAGCACCGAAAACGGCGAGCAGCGCAGCGCCGGAAAGGCCGAGGGGTACGAGGAGACGTCCGCTTGGCACAGGCAGTGCCCCGGAATATACGACCTGTTCAGCCCTGGGGCGGCCCTTGGGGTCGCTGCCGGACACGAAATTCACGGCATCGTCAAGGCCCGGCCTTCGCGCACGGTCACGAAAGGCGGAAACATGCGCGAACACGTCCTCCCCTCCGTCATCGGGCCTGACAAAACCGAAACCCCGGTCCTCGTTCCAACTGACAATTCTTCCGCTTCGACGCATGTCATTCTTCCTTTCGCAAGGTTTCAGCTTCCAACGAAAATAAAGCGAACAATCACACCTTGGCAGCCTGCCCTGGTTCGTCAAAGGCATGGCCTGCGCGCCTCGATTTAAAACACTCCGAACACCAAGACCATCTATTGACGTTGTTGGCACACGAGACATCCTCCCGCTTTTTACTCATTGGCAGGCATGTTGGGTTGACGTCGGCCGCTTTCGAAGTCCTGGAAGATATCCAGCATTTCCTCCGTCTGGAGTTGCCCGATATAGCGGAACCACGTCCGCCCGTCCGGGCCGATGAGCAGGTGCTGGGGGATGACCCGGTTGTCGGGCTCGGTGCCAAAGAGGATGCGGGCCGGGTCAATGCCGTGTTCTGAAGCCCAGGCGCGGGCTTCTCCGAGATGGGCGACGGTGAAGGGCTCCGCCCCGCCGGTGAGCACGGTGAACACGTCCGCCCTGCCCCCGACCTTTCGCGCGAACCGGGTCGCGGGCGCAGCCTGGTTCCTGCTGGCCGTGCACCACTCGGCGGCATATGTGACCCAGATCCAGCCGCCCGGAGCGAGGTCGCAGAAATCGGAGACAGCATTGTTCCCATCGCGCCGGACGGCCCCGGGCAACCCACTGGCGCAACCGCCCGCGATATCCCAATCGGTGTAGAACTCGCCGGTCCTGTCGGTTTCGCCGCAAGCGGCAAAAGTGACGACAAAAAGGACAAGGACCAAAATGGAAGCCGGATGGCGGCGATGCGTATGGACCGTCAGCACGTGCATGCTCCGATGTCGTTGGAAACCAATATGTTCATGACAACCAGATTGAATCGGATTGCGCCATGTGCCACGCCTGCCCGATCAGAGGCCAGGGGTCAGCTATTGAGTCTCGACTCTCCCCGCCGGACAATCCTGCTCACGGTCGAATAATGCAAGCCGGTCGCAACGGCCACTTGGGCCTGGGTGTATCCGAATTCGAGGCACGCCTTGACAATTGCCTTGTCGCGATCCTCCCTGCCCGAAGTGTTCGCCAACAGGTTCTCCAGGCTGGGGCGGTCGGCGAAGCGTTGGATGCGCGGGACTTCCTTGAGGACGCTCTTTTCCTTGAGCATGGGAAACAGCTTTTCGAGAAACGCATCGTCACCGAGGAAGCATTGCCCTTTGAGATCGTTCCAGGGCGAGATCAGGGCGTTTTTTCTAACCTCCTGTCAAATAATCTTTTTGTGAAAATGCAGGAAGAAAAGCTCTATGATTACTTTTCGTTACTGCGGAACTGATGAAAGAAAAGTCAAAAGCAGACCTGGCCCCTCTTACTCTCCGGCTCCCGGGAATTCTATGCTGAGGGGTCTGGCCATGAGTGTGAGGTAACTTGAGAGTAATCTCTATTTTTCAATGGCCCGGTTTTACGGGAAGGCTACAAGCGACTGAGCATCGACCGTGCTACAGCGTTCTACCTATACCATTCTGCCTTGATTGCCGCGATGTCCATGTCCTTCCACTCTTCCTTCCAAAGTTCCCAGTACGGAATATCATTCGACGAAGGTGCGGGATCACATTGAACGATTTGAACAATCGAAGGCAAAACGACCGACTCGCCGACAAGCAGGGCCTCGCCTTGGCGGAAGGAGGTCATCTTGTCGATTAGCGACCCGAGGGAATCCGGTAGCAGTTTCTTGACGTAGCTCTGGTCAACCGGATTCGTTAGTCGCATCGCGATAAAATTGTTGCACTGCGAGAAGATCGTCTCCGAAATTTCGGACGGGCGTTGGCTTGCGAGGAGCAAAGTCACGCCGTACTTACGGCCTTCCTTCGCAATGCGTTCGATGGACGTCTTCGAAGAGCGGTACTTCGAAAGCTCACTGTTCGGCACGTACTTGTGCGCCTCTTCATAGACAAGGAGGATCGGTACGTCGTTGTTGACTTTTTCGTTCGGGTCGTTTGC
>JANJWV010000156.1 GCA_024709365.1 Desulfomicrobium sp.
AGGTCCACAAGAAGAAGAACCTGCTGAACCAGTTCCTGCGCGACTACGACGCGCGCTTCGTGCTGCTGGACGAGAAGACCGTGGAGTGCGCCCTGGCTCTGCAGACGGACTGGTTCCTGTGGCGCAACACGGAGAACGACAGGACGCTGGAGGCCGAAAACCTGGCCATCGTCAAGGTCATGCACGACTGGTCGCGCCTGCACGGCCTCATCGGCGCCGGTCTGATGGTCGATGACAAGATGATCGCCTACACCATCGCCGAGGCCCTGGACGAGACGAGCGTCGTCATCCATTTCGAAAAGGGGTGTCCCAATTTCAAGGGCGTGTACCAGGCCATCAACCAGATGTTCCTGGAGCGGTGCTGTCAGGGGTTCAAGGTCGTCAACAGGGAGCAGGACCTGGGCGACGAGGGTCTGCGCAAGGCCAAGATGAGCTACAACCCGTCGGGCTTCCTGCAGAAGTACTCGGTCTGCCTGCGCGGCTAGGCCGGCTGCTCGATCTTCTCCCAGTAGCCGCAATCCTTCTTCGGGCAGGCCAGGTGGGGCCCCTTGGCCTTGGACTCCTTGCGCACCAGGATCTTGGACGCGCAGAGAGGGCACGGTTTGGCCACGGGGTAGTCCCACACGGCGTAATCGCATTTGGGGTACTTGCTGCAGGAATAGAAAGGCTTGCCGCGGCGGCTGGTTTTTTCCACCAGTTCCCCGTCGCATCCTTCGCGGGGGCAGGCCACGCCGGTGCCCACGGATTCGGCGTGCCGGCATTCGGGGTAGTTGGAGCAGGCCACGAAGCGGCCGCCGGTTTTGGTCTTCTTGACCATGAGGCGGCCGGTCTTGCATTTGGGGCACTGGCCGAGCTCCTCGGGGGCCTCCTCCTTGACCAGCTGGATCTCCCCGGCGGCGTCGCGCGTGTAGTTGCTGGTGAAGGCGCAGGCGGGGTAGTTGACGCATCCCAAAAACGTCCCGTTCTTGCCGAACTTGACCACCAGCCGGCCGTCCTCGCACTGCGGGCACGAGAGCCCCGTGTCCATGCCGGCCTTGACCTGGGCCATGGTTTCGCGGGCCTTTTCCAGGGTGGGGTAGAAATCCTTCGCGAAATCCTTCAGCAGCTCCACCCAGTCCGTGTCGCCCTCGGCCACGTGGTCGAGGCCCTCCTCCATGCGCGCCGTGAAACCGGCGTCCATGAGCTGCCCGAAATGCTCCACCAGCAGGTCGCAGACGATGACGCCCAGGTCCGTGGGCTCGAAATGCTTTTCGGCCATGCGCACATAGTCGCGCTCGGTCAGGGTCGAGATGATGGCGGCGTAGGTGGAAGGGCGGCCGATGCCCAGCTCCTCCAGCCGGTGCACCAGGGACGCTTCGGAGAATCTGGCCGGAGGCTGGGTGAACTTCTGCTCCTTGAGCAGCTTGTCCAAGCGCAGCTCCTGTCCCTTTTCCAGGCCCGGCAGGGTCGCCGTGGCCGAGTCCTCGACCTGGGGCCAGACGCGCAGGAAGCCCGGGAAGATGAGGCGCTCGCCCTTGGCCCGCCACTGGGCCGGGCCGCTGGCCACGGTCACGACCGTGTCCCAGAATCGGGCCGAGGCCATCTGCGAGGCCATGAAGCGCTCCCAGATGAGGCGGTAGAGCTTGTACTGCTCCGGGGGCAGGGCGTTCTTGATGGAGTCGGGGGTCAGGGACGGGTCCACGGGGCGGATGGCCTCGTGGGCGTCCTGGGCCGAACCCTTGCTTTTGTAGACCCGTGCCGTCTTGGGGTAGAAATCGGGGCCGAGGTTGGCCGTAATCCACTCGCGGGCCGCGTCGCGGGCCTCGTCGGAGACGCGCACCGAGTCGGTACGCATGTAGGTGATCAGCGCCGTGGTGCCGCGTTCGCCCAGTTCCACGCCTTCGTAGAGGCGCTGGGCCACGGACATGGTCCGCTTGGCGTTGAAGCCGAGCTTGTTGCTGGCGTCCTGCTGCAGGGTGGAGGTGATGAAGGGCGGGCGCGGCTGGCGCTGGCGCTCCTTCTCGACCACGTCCTCCACCAGGAACGGCTGCCCGGCGATGCGGCCTTCCAGGGCCAGGGCCGCGCCTTCGTCGCCGATGACGGGCTTGGCGCCGTCGACCTTCCACAGGTCGGCCTCGAAGGGAGGGGGCGTGACACCCTGCAGCGTGACCTTGAAGAGCCAGTACTCCTCGGAGACAAAGGCCTGGCGTTCGCGCTCGCGGTCCACGATGAGGCGCAGGGCCACGGACTGGACCCGGCCGGCGGACAGGCCGCGCTTGACCTTCTTCCAGAGGAGCGGAGAAATCTTGTAGCCCACGAGCCGGTCCAGGATGCGCCTGGCCTGCTGGGAGTCGAAGAGGGGCTTGCGCAGTTCGGTCGGGTGGGCCAGGGCTTCTTTGACCGCCTTGGCCGTGATCTCGTTGAACTGGATGCGCTTGAGATTGGTGTTGGAGCCCTTGATGATCTCGGCCACGTGCCAGGCGATGGCCTCGCCCTCGCGGTCGGGGTCCGGGGCCAGGTAGACCGTGTCGGCCGCCTTGGCTGCGGATTTGAGCTTGCTGACGACCTTGGCCTTGCCGGGGATGATCTGATACTCCGGCGTGAAGTCGTGTTCCTCGTCCACGCCGAGGGTCTTGGCCGGGAGATCCCGCACGTGACCCACGGACGCTTCCACTTCGTAACCGCTGCCCAAAAACTTCTTGATGGTTTTGATTTTGGCGGGTGATTCGACGATGATTAAGTCCTTGCCCATAATGTTTGGGGCCTATATCCAGATTCCGAAGCGCAGGGCAAGGGGTATTTCCCGCCATTCCCGTGCTTATCCCCGTGACGGGTTTTCAACCCGGCAATATCCTTTTACAAAGATTGCATGGAAATGACGCAAAGCACATACAAAGCCGGCTTCATCGCCCTCATCGGGCCCCCCAACGCCGGGAAATCCACCTTTCTGAACGCCGTCCTGGGAGAGAAGATCGCCATCGTCTCGCCCAAGCCCCAGACCACCCGCACGAGCATCACCGGCATCCGCACCACGGCCGAGGAGCAGATCGTCTTTCTGGACACGCCCGGCATCCACGCCGCCCGCGGCAAGCTGAACCGCTTCCTGGTCGACGCGGCCTGGGGCGCGGTGCAGGAGGCCAACGGCGTGGTGCTGTTCCTCGACGGCTCCAAGTACGCGGGCAACGCCAAGGCCCTCGAACGCGACCTGCGGCCCATGGCCGCCAAGCTCGGGACCCTGGGCGTGCCCATGGCCGTGGCCCTGAACAAGGTCGACCAGATCAAGCCCAAGGAGCGGTTGCTTGGCCTGCTGGCCGACTGCGCCGCACTCTGGCCGGGCGTCGAGCTCGTCCCCGTCTCGGCCAGGACCGGCGAGGGACTGGAGACGCTCCTGAAGATCATCCGCGAGTTCCTGCCGCTCAGCCCGCCGCTCTTCCCCGAGGACCAGCTGAGCACGGCCTCGGTGCGCTTCCTGGCTTCGGAGATCATCCGCGAGAAGCTTTTTCTGGGCCTCGAACAGGAATTGCCCTACAACGTGGCCGTGGAGATCGAGAGCTGGGAGGAGATCCCGGAACAGAACATGACCATGATCTCGGCCACGATCTATACGTCAAAAAACAGTCACAAGGGCATGATCGTCGGCCGGCAGGGCCAGAATCTCAAGAAGGTCGGACAGCTGGCCCGTCAGGAGATCAAGGGCCTGCTTGGCGGCAAGGTCCACTTGGAACTGTGGGTCAAGGTCCGCGAGGGGTGGACCGAAGACGGGCAGTTCATGATTTCCCTGGGTCTGGGATCCTGAGGAGGGGCGGCATGGATGCGGCGGAGATGAGGGCGAGGTGGCTCGAAGTGCTGGAGCGCATGGCAGCGGCGGCCCGCACGGCCGGGCGCGAGGCCGGGGACGTGCGCCTCGTGGCCGTGTCCAAGCTGCATCTCGCCGACGCCGTGAGGGCCCTGTACGAGGCCGGGCAGCGGGAGTTCGGGGAGAACTACGTGCAGGAGGCCGAGGCCAAGATGGCCGTCCTGCCCCCGGAAATTTCATGGCATTTCATCGGGCATCTGCAGACGAACAAGGTCAGGAACGTGGTGGGGCGCTTCAGTCTGATCCACGGCGTCGACTCCCTGAAGCTGGCTCGTTCGTTGCATGACAGGGCCCATGCCATGGGCCTGGTCCAGGACGTGCTCGTGCAGGTCAATCTGGCCGGCGAGAACCAGAAGAGCGGCATTCTCGAAGCGGATTTGCCGCCGCTGGCGGAGTTTCTGGCGGGCTGCGCGCATCTGCGCTGGCGCGGGCTCATGCTCATGCCTCCGTTCTTCGACGACCCGGAGCGGGCGCGCCCCTGGTTCGCGCGCCTGCGCGGCCTGGCCGAGTCACTGCGCACAGGCTTCGGGCTCCCGCTCCCGGACCTGTCCATGGGCATGACCGGGGATTTCGAGGCGGCCATCGAGGAAGGGGCCACGCTGGTGCGCATCGGCACGCGGATATTCGGGGAACGCGACACGAACTAACGGCCAAAGGGGAAGCTTGTCTTATGGATCTGGCCACCATCATCGGAATCCTGGTTGCCTTCGGGCTGGTCATCGCCGCCCTGGGCCGGGACTTCATGCTCTTTTTCGACTTTTCCTCGGTTCTCATCGTCTGCGGCGGCACCCTCGGCGCGGTGCTGGTCACATACCCCCTGGAGAGCGTGCTCGGCGTGGCGCGCATCATGGGCAAGACCTTCGCCTCCAAGGCCCAGGAGCCCGGGGAACTCATCGCGCAGTTCACGGACTACGCCACCCGCGTGCGCCGCGAGGGCATCCTGTCCCTGGAGGCCCACCTCAAGAACATCCCCGACGACTTTCTGCGCAAGGGCCTGCAGCTGACCGTCGACGGCCTCGACCCCCAGCTCATCCAGGAGATTCTGGAAACCGAGATCGCCTGCCTGGAGGAACGCCACCTCAAGGGCGCGGAAATCCTGCAGACGTTCGGGAGCCTGGCGCCGGGCATGGGCATGGTCGGCACCATCATCGGCCTTGTGCTCATGCTCAAGCGCATGAACGACCCGAGCACCATCGGGCCGGCCATGGCCGTGGCCCTGCTGACCACGTTCTACGGGGCGATCCTGGCCAACCTCGTCTTCAACCCCATGGCCGGGAAGCTCAGGGCCCGCAGCCGGGAAGAGCTCCTGGTGCGGACCATGATCGTCGAGGGAATCATGTCCATCTCGCGGGGCGAGAATCCCCGCATCCTCGAAGAGAAGATGAACAGCTACCTGCCGCCCAAGGAGCGCAGGTTCAGATCCTGAAGGCCGGCCGGGGAACGCCATGCTCAAGCGCAGGGAGAAACGTCAGGAATCCGACTCCGGGCTCCCGTCCTGGATGATCACCTTTTCGGACATGGTCACCCTGATGATGACGTTTTTCATCGTGCTGGTGTCCATGGCCTCCATGACGGACGTGTACAAGCGCAAGGTGGCCCTGGGCTCGGTTTCCGGCACTTTCGGAACGGGCGCCCCGAGCCTGGACGACCTGACCACCTCCGACACCCATACGCGGGTCGACCCCGGCCCCATCAACGTTTTTCACGATCTCTCGCCGGTCAGGGAACGGCTTCAGGAGAACCCGGACAAGGATCTGCGCTTCGAGTCCAACCGCTTCATCCAGCGCCTGTCCATGGATGCCGCGGCCCTGTTCGCGCCCGGGACTGCCGATCTGACCGAGCACGGACGGACCCTGCTGGCCAGGGTTCTGCCCGTTGTGGCCGCGAGCGCGTATCCCCTCGGCCTGTCGGGGCACACGGCCGAGGGCATGGACGAATTCGGGCCGGACTATCTGCCCAAGCCGTGGGTCAAGGTCGATTTCTCCTGGGAGCTTTCCCTGGCCCGGGTCGTGGCCGTGTACCGTTATTTTCTCGAGGCCGGCATTGCGCCGGACAAGCTGCGTCTGGAGGCCTACGGCCGCTTTCGGCCGCGCGTCGGCGGGGACAGCCGCGAAGGCCGGCAGGCCAACCGGAGGGTGGAACTCACCCTGGACCGCCGCATCGGCAGCTGGAGCGCCGAACTGGCCGCGCAGAAGGCGCTTGAGGACGAGAAGGCGCGCGTGAAGGACAGCTTCAGCGTGGACGATTTCCTCTTCCGCTTCGACATGCCGGGGAAGCCCTGAGATGGCCCTCAAGCGCAAGCCCTACCGGAGCATGATGCCGGGGTCGGCCTGGATGGTCACCTTCGCGGACATGGTCACCCTCCTGCTGGCCTTTTTCGTGCTGCTTTTGTCCATGTCCTCCATGGACAGGTCGGTGCTGCGCGACGTGGTCTCGAATTTCGCGGGCGACATGGGTCTGGCCCCGAAGAAGGGCGCAGGCAGGATTCCGACGCGCTTCACCCTCGTGCAGATGGCCATCGAGAACCCGGCCGACGTGCTGGAGAACCCGCAGCGCATCAAGGACCTGCTTTTTCCGGACGAGGTCCTGCCCGAGGGCATGTCCAGGAGCACCCTGAACGCCAATCTCCAGATTCTGGCGCGGCCCGAGGGCCTGGCCCTGGTGCTGTCCGACGGGCTGCTCTTCGAGACCGGCGGCAGCGAGCTCAGCGAAGTCAGCCGCAAGCTGCTGGCCGAATTCGCCGGATTTCTGGCCACGACGACCATGCCGGTCAACGTGGCGGGTTATACGGACAACGTTCCAGGGGCGACCAAGGACAACTACGTCCTGTCCGCGGAAAGGGCCATGGCCGTGCTCGGGTTCTTTCTGCAGACGGGTTTCGATCCCGGGCGGTTTTCGGTTTCCGCCTATGGCGAGGCCTTTCCTCTGGGCGACAACGCCACGCCCGAAGGCCGGGCCAGGAACAGGCGTGTGGAAATATTATTGAAAACCACAGGCAGAACGTATCTTTAGGCCCGGTTTTCGCATGAACGACGAAGGAGGGACAAATGGCCGACAAAAAAGCGCAGGCCCCGGAAAAGGAAGCCAAGAAAAAGGGCGGAAAGCTCAAGCTGATCATCATCCTGGTCCTGGTGCTGGCCGTGCTGGGCGGCGGAGGGTTCGCGGCCTGGAAGTTCTATCTGCAGCCCAAGATGGCGGGCGATGCGGCGGCCGAGAACGGCGCGCCGGCCGACGGCGAGAAGGCCGCGGCGGAGAAGGGCGAAGGCGAGAAGAAGGCTGACGCCGCGTCCGTTTCCGGCGGGCAGCTGGTCACCCTCGATGCCTTTGTGGTCAACCTGTCCGATCCCATGGGCCGGCGCTACCTGAAGACCACCATGGACGTGGAGGTGGCCGACGCCGCAGCCGCGGCCGCGCTGACCGCGGCCATGCCCAAGGTCAAGGAC
>JANJWV010000182.1 GCA_024709365.1 Desulfomicrobium sp.
GTTGTCGGTGAAAGCAGAGTGCTCTGTTCCAGGACATTCCCAAGTCAGGAGTCGAGGTTGAGGATGCAGGGCAGTACCGGGAAACGCCGCGCGGCGTTGCAATGGCAGTGTCTTGCCTGGAAGCGTGGAGTCAGGGGGGGGGGCGCCATGCGGCCGCGCAGTGGAAGGCAAGGAAAGGGGCCGTCGCGTACGCGGCATGTGGTTCAGTTTGTCGGCCGGATGGCCCGACGCATGGCCTGCAGGCAAAAGTCCGGGAGGTCGGTCTCGGACATCCTGAGCCTGCAGCTTTCGGGCAGTCTGGCCAGGCAGGTCTCCGTGTCCAGGGCGGCGGCGTCCTGGGGCGTGCGGCCCAGGGCCGCGTCGCAGCACTGGGACGCGCAGACCAGTCCGTCGCCCGGGATGTTCGTCAGAAAGCCCACGTCGATGACCCGTCCGTCTTCCACGGTCAGGAATATCTCCACGAACCGCCCATCGTCCTCGTTGCGTCCGCAGGACGACGGCCTGCCCGGCATGCCCAGGTGCGGCGGGTCGAAGGCCAGTACCTCGAATTCCTCTTCAGTCATGCTCACCGCGAATTCTCGAATCGTTTGGCCTCGCCGAAATCGAAATTCCGGTTCAGCAGCCTGGCCGGCCTGCGGCGCCCCAGCAAACACATCGACAGGACGAGGCCCAGGGCCCCGGCCAGCAGCAGCAACGTGCCTATCTGTTCCATGACATCCTTCCTGTTTGCGGGGAGGATAGCCGCGGGCCGGCGGGACGCAAACTTGTCGGACGATTCCGACAGGGCTACAGGCCGGGGATTCTGCGTTCCAGGAGATAGCGGATCAGGGCGGATGTGGTGGCGATGCCCAGCTTGCGCATGGCGCGGGTGCGGTAGGTGCTGGCGGTCTTGACGCTGACGCCCAGGGCCGCCGCGATCTGGGTCATGGTCTCGCCCCGGCCCAGGCGGCGGGCGACCTCGCGCTCCTGGCGCGAAAGACCGTCCAGGGCGTCCATCCGTTCCCCCGTGCCGAGCAGGGACGGGCTGACGAACATTCCGCCGTCCAGGACCGAGGTCATGGCCTCCTCCAGTTCCTCGGGGGCCGAGTTCTTGCTCAGGTAGCCGCGGGCGCCGAGGCTCATGCAACGCTGGGCGTATTCGGTTTCGTGGTGCATGGACAGGACGATGACGGGCAGTCCCGGCCGCGCGTGGTGCACGAGTTCGAGAAAATCGAGGCCGCTGCCGTCGGGCAGGGAAATGTCGAGGATGACGAGGTCGAAGGCCGCGCTCTCCAGCACGAGTCGCGCCTCGTGCAGGGTCCCGGCCTCGGAGAAGGTGCTCGCGGGGAAGCGGTCGGCGATGATGTTCATGGTGCCGCGGCGGACCACGGCGTGGTCGTCGACGATCAGGATGCGCATGGCCTGGCCTCTCCTGCCAGGGGAACCCTGGCCGAAATGGTTGTTCCGCCCGACTTCGGGGCGATGATCTCAAGGGTGCCCCCGACCATGCGGATCCGCTCCCGCATGCCCATGAGGCCCAGGGACCCGGATGATTCGGGTCGGCCCGCGGGCAGCCCGCTCCCGTTGTCGGACACGTCGAGGGTCAGGACCTCTCCGGACGCCTGCACGCGCACGTCGATGCGGTCGGCGCCGGAATGCCTGGCCGCATTGGTCAGGGCCTCCTGCAGGACCCGGTACAGGGCCGTGGATTGCTCCGCCGACAGGTCGGGAATGGGGCCGGCCGTCAGTTCGATGCGCAGCCCCGAGCTCTGGCCGAAGGTTCTCGTCAGCCAGGCCACGGCCTCGGCGAAGCCCAGCTCATCGAGCATGGGCGGCCGCAGTTCGCGCGAGATGCGGCGCACGGTCTCCAGGGTGCCGGCCACCAGGCCGCGCAGTTCGGCGACCTGTCCCTGGCGGGCGTCCCCTGTCGGAAAGGAGCGCTCCAGGCGGTGCAGCCCCATGTTCAGGGCGGTCAGGTCCTGCCCGAGCACGTCGTGGATCTCGCGGGAAATGCGGCCGCGCTCCTTCTCGATGCTGTCCTGCAGGTAGCCCGACAGGGCCCGGTATCGTTCGCGGGACACTTCGAGCTCCTCGGTGCGCTCCCGTACCCGCTCTTCGAGGTGCAGCCTGGCCTGGTCCAGGAACATGCGGGTCCTGACCCGGTCCGTGACGTCGCGAAGGGACAGGCGCCAGCCCTCGAACCGGCCGCCGGGATCGAAGACCCGCGTCGTCTCCTGGGCCAGCCAGATCTCCGTGCCGTCCCGGCGCCTTATGCGGAAATCCATGGATGGGATGTCCCCACGCGCCTCCATGGCCTGCCGCCAGCGCGGGAAGTCCTCGGCCGCGATGATGCGTGCGAAGAACCCCGAATCGCGCAGGGCGTCGTCGGCCTCGTAGCCCGTCACGCGACTGCAGGACGGCGAGATGTAGAGCAGATCCCCGGCGGGGCCGACCCAGACTTCGAGATCGTAGGTGAAATCGGCCACGGTCCGGTACATGCGCAGGAGCCTGTGCCGGCGGGACCGGAAGCGGAAAAAACGGTGGCTGGCGGGCATGCGGTCGCTATGACCACGAAGGGGTGGGCTTGGCAAGTCTCGGATCTCCGGCGCCTTCTGGACGGGCCGGATTTTCCCGGTGACTCGCTATCGGGTTCTCCTGCAAGGGCGAACGAGCGGCGCGGTTCCGGGGTTGGCCGATACCCGGCTCATCCTGTCGCCGCGCGCCTCCGGACAACATTTCATCGTTTTCATCGTGAGCTTCTTTGTGTATGGGCAGGCATCTCAAAACTGGTAATTTCTTTGCCGGCTCTGCCAAAATGCAGGATGGTGTGCGATTGCAGCTTTTGTTGTCTGCAGGGCCAATGATGCTTCGAGAGTGGAGGATGCTCTCTTGGATGTGATGACCGCGGTATTTTCTTCCGCTGTGCTTTCCGACACGAGTCCTGCTGTTTTCCTCGCAGTCCTGTCCGCCTTGTGCGCAGGAGTGCTTCTGTTCTTTCTGGCTTTTCGTGTCCGTGCCCGATTGCGATCACTTCGGGATTCGTTGGAAACATGCCGACGCGAGCTGCAATCAGCGCATGAGGAGGTCGCGGAACAGACGCAGGCGCGACATGAAAGCGAGGAGAAATTTCAAGCCATTTTCGACAACTCGCCGTATTCCATCGCATTCAACCGGCTCGACGGTACGTATATTGATGTCAACGCTGCATTTTTGACCCGGTGGGGCATCTCGCGGGAAGCGGTGCTCGGTTTTTCGGCGGCGGACCTCGCCGCGGGAAGTGATGAAATACAACGCTTCAGAGCCAAGCTCGAGCGGGAAGGGCGTCTCAGCAACGTAGAGATGCGGATGGTCAGGCCAGACGGAACTGAGCGGCATCTGCTGTTTTCTGCAGCGCGGGTTTCCGTGGCGGGGCAGCCATACAACCTGTCCACAGCAGTGGACGTCACGTCGCTCAAGGAGGCGGAACAGAGCGTCAAACGCTGGCGGGAAAAATTCGATCTGACCACGGCTGCCGCCAAGCTGACGTTCTACGAATATGATGTGGACCATGACATCCTGACCTGGAGCGGGAGCATGCTGGATGTGCTGGGGTACGACCCGGAGGAGATGACGGGCGGCCTCGACGTCTGGACGGCATTGCTCCATCCGGAGGACGCGGAGCGGGCGACGGTTCTTTTCGCGGAGGCGCTGTCGCAGCGAAAGAGGTATGTCATCGAGTACCGTCTGCGGCGCAATGATGGTTCGTATGCCGATGTGTTCGAGTATGGGCAGTTCTTCGAAAAGACTCGGGACACGCCGCAGCGAGTGCTCGGGATCATCCAGGATGTCTCCGATGCCAAACGCACGGAAAGGGCCTTGATGCAGAGCGAGGAGAAGTATCGGGCCATCTTCAACAACGCGCCCATCGGGATTTTCCGTACCAGCTACACGGGGCGATTTCTGGAGGCCAACCCGACCCTCGCCCGCATGCTGGGTTACCAGGACAGGGAGGAACTTCTTGCGGCAGTGGAGAATCTGGAGACGGACATCTACCCGCACCCCGAAACGCGCCGGGAAATGCTTGAGTCGTTGCTCGTCTCTCCGGCGGGCATCCGCAGGGACATCGAATTCAAGCGCAAGGATGGCTCGCCGTTTTATGCCGTCATCAACGCCTCGTTGCAGTTCGACGATTCAGGCCGCCCCGCCTATCTCGACGGCACCATCGAGGACGTCACCACGCGCAAGGCTGCCGAGGACAGGCTGCGGCAGTCCGAGGAGAAGTTCGCGAGCATATTCCGCCTTTCCCCGGACGCCATCGTGCTCTTTGAACTGGACACGCAGCGCATTCAGGACGTCAACGAGGCCTTTGTCGACCTTTTCGGGCATGCTCGGGAAGAGGTCCTGGGCAGGACGACCCTCGAACTCGGGATTTACCAGACGCCTGCAGTGCGGGAGCGCCTGTACGAACTGCTGAACGCCAACGAAACGATCCGGGACTATGAATTCGCCGCGTTCCGCAAGACCGGCGAGGAAATCGTCTGCCTGCTGTCATGCCAGGTCATCGACATAAACGGCAAACCGAGCGTCTTTGCCGTGATCCGCGATCTGCGGGAGATGAAGCGCATGCAGCAGCTCATGATCCAGACGGAGAAGATGCAGTCTCTGGGAGGGTTGGCGGCCGGGATGGCGCACGAGATCAACAATCCTCTGGGGATCATCGTGCAGGCCGCGCAAAACATCGTGCGTAGGCTCGACCCGTCCTCGGCCTCCAATACCGAGGCGGCCAGGCTGCACGGGCTGGATTTGCACAGCCTGGCCGGCTTCCTCGAAGAGCGGAACATTTTCCGCTACCTTCAGGGAATCCGCGAAGCGGGCGAACGTGCCGCGGGCATCGTGGCCGACATGCTTTCCTTCAGTCGGCGCAGCGAACGGACTTTCTCATCCAACGATCTCGGCGCCATCGTGTCCAAGTCGCTGGAGTTGGCGGGCAAGGATTTTGACCTGAAGAAGCATTATGACTTCAGGCGGCTGAACATCGTCAAGGAGTATGACGCCGATTTGCCGCTCGTGTCCTGCGTGAGCACGGAGATCGAACAGGTTCTGCTGAACCTCGTGCGCAATGCGGCCCAGGCCATGGCCCGGGCCGGAACGCAAAACCCGACCCTGACGCTGCGCACGAAAAAGTTGCAGGGTTGGGCGGTGATCGAGGTGGAGGACAACGGGCCAGGCATCCCCAAAGACGATCTCTCACGCATCTTCGAGCCCTTCTACACGACCAAGAAGGTCGGGGAGGGAACGGGGCTCGGCCTTTCGGTGTCCTACTTCATCATCACCAACAACCACCACGGACACCTCACCGCGACGTCGCGCGAAGGCCGGGGGGCCAAGTTCGTCATCTCGCTGCCGCTACGCCGGGATGCGTGATGCCGGTGTTTGCGGCTGAACCCCGGCCAGGGCCTCCACGTCGAGGATGAGGGCCATGCTCCCGTCGCCCTTGATGGTCGCCCCGGAAATGCCGGGAATGTCCTGGTACACCTTGCCCAGGCTCTTGATGACGGTCTGGTGCTCTCCGACGACCCTGTCCACGACAATGCCGATACGCTGCCCCAGGGTGTTGCAGACGACGACCTGTTCGATGTCCGGAATCCGGCCCGGAATGTCGAAGCCGTTGCGCAGGCTGACATAGGGCACCATCTGGCCGCGCAGGTTGATGAGATCGGCGCGGCCCTTGTCCTTTCGGACCAGTTCCACGCATTCCTCCACGGCGGACAGGGGCAGGACGAAGGAGCTGTCCTCGACCTGGACCTGCAGGCCGTCGATGATGGCCAGGGTCAGGGGGAGACGCACGGTAATGGTGGTGCCGACCCCGGGCGTGCTTTCTATGGCGATGCGTCCGCGCAGGGCGTCGATGTTGCGCTTGACCACGTCCATGCCCACGCCCCGGCCCGAGATGCTCGTGATCTTCTCGGCCGTGGAGAAGCCCGGCGCGAAGATGAACATGAGTGCGTCCTTGTCGGAGACCTGGGCGTCGGCGGCGAGGAGCCCCTTTTCCACGGCCTTGGCCCGGACGCGGTCGGGGTCGATGCCCGCGCCGTCGTCGATGATGCGGATGAGCACCTCGCCGCCCGAGTGTTCGGCCGAGAGCACGATGCGGCCTTCGGGGTTCTTGCCGCGCGAGATGCGCTTCTCGGGGCTCTCGATGCCGTGGTCAATGCTGTTCCTGAGGAGGTGGACCAGGGGGTCGCTCAGGCGCTC
>JANJWV010000189.1 GCA_024709365.1 Desulfomicrobium sp.
GAGCGCCTGAGCGACCCCCTGGTCCACCTCCTCAGGAACAGCATTGACCACGGCATCGAGAGCCCCGAGAAGCGCATCTCGCGCGGCAAGAACCCCGAAGGCCGCATCGTGCTCTCGGCCGAACACTCGGGCGGCGAGGTGATCATCCGCATCATCGACGACGGCGCGGGCATCGACCCCGACCGCGTCCGGGCCAAGGCCGTAGAAAAGGGGCTCCTCGCCGCCGACGCCCAGGTCTCGGACAAGGACGCCCTCATGCTCATCTTCGCGCCGGGCTTCTCCACGGCCGAGAAGATAACCAGCGTCTCGGGCCGGGGCGTGGGCATGGACGTGGTCAAGCGCAACATCGACGCCCTGCGCGGACGCGTGTCCCTGGACAGCGCGCCCGGCGAGGGCACGACGGTGTCCGTGCGCATCCCCCTGACCCTGGCCATCATCGACGGCCTGCAGGTCCAGGTGGGCGAGAGCTATTTCATCATGCCGCTGGCCGCCGTGGAGGAGTGCGTGGAGCTCATCCGCCAGGACGGGGAGCGCGCGACCTTCATCAACCTGCGCGGCCAGATGGTGCCCTGGGTCAGCCTGCGCACGAACTTCGACATCCCCGGCGAGCGGCCGCCCATCGAGCAGGTCGTGGTCTGCAACTCCCAGAGCGGCAGGGTCGGCATCGTCGTGGACCGGGTCATCGGCGAGCACCAGACCGTCATCAAGAGCCTGGGCAAGGTCTACCGCGACGTGCGCGGCATCTCCGGAGCCACCATCAAGGGCGACGGAAGCATGGCCCTCATCCTCGACATCGCAGCCTTAAGCATCTGATCCATGAACGAAGCAAGCGCCCAGAACGCCCCCCTGATGACGGACCGGGAGCTGAAGCAGTTCAGCGAGTTCATCTATTCGGAGCTGGGCATCAAGATCACCCAGGCCAAGAAGACCATGCTCCAGGCCAGGCTCCAGCGGCGCCTGCGCACCCTGAACATGCGCTCCTACGGGCAGTATCTGGAATACCTGCAGTCCCTCAAGGGGCTCGAGGTGGAGCTGCCCCAGATGGTCGACGCCGTGACCACCAACACCACGAGCTTCTTCCGCGAGCCGCGGCACTTCGAATTCCTGGCCCAGACGATCCTGCCCCAGTGGCAGAAAAAGAACGCCGGCCGGGTCTTCACCGTCTGGAACGCCGGCTGCTCATCGGGCGAGGAGCCCTACACCACGGCCATGACCCTCATGGACTATCATGAGCGCGTAAGCCCCCTGCGCTTCTCCATCGTGGCCACGGACATCTCCACCGACATCCTGCACAAGGCCTCCAGGGCCGTCTACGAAGAGGAGAAGATCGCCACCATCCCGGTGGAGTTCCGCCGCAAGTACCTGCTGCGCAGCAAGGACAAGAGCAGGCGGATGGTGCGCATCGTGCCCGAGCTGCGCGAAACGGTCAGCTTCCGGCGCCTGAACTTCATGGACAATTTCCAGTTCCGGGAGAAGATGGACCTCATCTTCTGCCGCAACGTCATGATCTATTTCGACAAGAAGACCCAGAACGAGCTGGTGCAGAAATTCTGCAACCACCTCGAACCCGGCGGACACCTCTTCATCGGCCACTCGGAAAGCCTGGCCGGGACGGGCCTGCCGCTGCGGCAGCTGGCGCCGGCCACCTACGTCCGCATCTAGGCCTGACACCCGAGAACGCGAACGGCGACGCGCCCAGCGCCCTGAATCCCCCGGAACGCAGCACAACGAGAACGGCACCGCGCATGCTCAAAAGACTTTTCGCCCGTACCGCCACGCGAGGCGCCGCCGACGGCTTCGACAGCGACGACGTCCTGGCCAACGCCCCCATCGGCGTCTACACGTCGACCCTGGGCGGCCGCTACCTGGCCGTCAACCCGGCCATGGCCGCCATGTTCGGCTACGAATCCCCGGCGGACATGGTCCGGTCCGTCACGGACATCGCCGCACAGATCTACTTCGCCCCCGAGGATCGGGACGAATTCATCCGCAGAATGGAGGCCGACGGCCGGCTCATCAATTACGAATGCCGCTTCAAGCGCCGCGACGGCTCGCCCCTCTGGGTATCGAGCAACGTCAGGGCATTGCGCGACAAGCACGGACGCGTGAGCCTCTACCAGGGGTTCATGACCGACATCACCCGCCGCAAGGCCGTGGAGGAGGCGCTGGTCGAAAGCGAGCTGCGCCACCGGATCATCTTCGAGAACTCTCCGCTGGGCATGATCCTTTTCGACAGCGAGGGGTTCATCATCGACTGCAACGACGTGGTCGTGGAGCTCATGGCGTCGAGCCGCGAGCGACTGATCGGATTCAGCGCCACGCATCTGGAATCCCCCATCGCCCGCGCCGGCCTGAAGAGGGCCCTTGAGGGCAAGCCCGCCTTCCTCGAAGGGGAGTACACGTCCGTGACCGGCGGGACGACGCGGGTCCTGCGCGCCAACTTCAAGCCCATCCAGCCCGGGCAATCACCCACGGGCGCCATCGCGACCCTGGAGGACATCTCCGAACGCTCCCGGATGGAACGGGCCATGCGCGAGAGCGAAGACCTGCAGCGCGTCCTGCTGGACATCCTGCCCATCGGCGTGGTCATCGTCGACGGGCAGACGCGGACCATCGAACGCGCCAACGAACACGTGGCCTCCCTTTTCGGGACCGAAGCCTCGGACCTGGTCGGCCGCTGCTGCCACGAGCTGCTCTGCCCGTCGGGCAGGGGAAAATGCCCCGTCTGCGACCAGGGCATGACGCTGGAAAACTCGGAACTCGAAATGCTGCGGGCCGACGGCAGCCGGCTGGCCATCCTGAAGACCGTCAAGCGCGTCAACATCGAAGGCCGGGAAAAGCTGCTGGAATGCTTTGTCGACGTGTCCGACCGCATGAAGGCCGAGCAAAGGCTCAACGACTTCGCCCAGCAGATGGAGCTCAAGAACCTGGAACTCGACGACGCCCGCCTGCGGGCCGAGCAGGCCGCGCGCGACAAGAGCGATTTCCTGTCCCGCATGAGCCACGAGATCCGCACGCCCTTGAACGGCGTCATCGGCATGACGGGGCTGCTCATGGACACGCACCTGGACGAGACGCAGCGCCGCTACGTGCGAACCCTGAAATCCAGCGGTGAATCCCTCCTGGCCGTGGTCAACGACATCCTGGACCTCTCCAGGATCGAATCCGGCCGCCTCGAACTGGAGAGCCTCGACTTCGACCTGCGTCCGCTCCTGGACGACGTGACCTCCATGCTGGCCGTGAAGGCGGCGGAAAGCGGCATCGAATTCATCTGCTCCGCCGACCCGGACGTGCCGGAGCACTTCAGCGGCGAACCCGCCCTGCTGCGCCAGGTCATCACCAATCTCGCGGGCAACGCCATCAAGTTCACCCCCGAGGGCGAGGTCGAAGTGCGCGTCTCCATGGCCCACGGCGCGGGGCCGCAGGGCGCCGCGCCCACCTCCCTGCTCTTCGCCGTCCGCGACACGGGCATCGGCATCCCCGAAGACATGCGGGAGCGCCTGTTCGAAGACTACACCCAGGCGGACGCATCCATCGCCAGACGTTTCGGCGGCACCGGACTGGGCCTGTCCATCTCGAAGAAGCTCGTCGAACTCATGGGCGGCGAGATCGGCGTGCAGAGCGTCCTGGGCAGGGGCTCCACCTTCTGGTTCACCATCCGGCTCAATGCCTCCTTGGCGAAGGGAGCCAGGTCCTTCGATCCGGCCGGGCTCGAAGGGCTGCGGGTGCTGGTCGTGGACGACAACGTCACCAACCGCGAGATTCTCATGGCCCGCTTCTCGGCCTGGGGCATGCGCCCCGACGAGGCCGAGGACGGACCGGGCGCCCTGGACAAGCTGGCCCGGGCCGCCACGGCGGGGGACCCCTTCCGCCTGGCCGTGCTCGACCACTGCATGCCGGTCATGGACGGGGAATCCCTGGGACGGGCCATCCACGCCGACGAAAGGTTCCGGGACACCCGCACGCTGCTCATGACCTCCCTGGGTCAACGCGGCGATGCAAGGCGTTTCCGCGGGGCGGGCTTCTCCGGCTATCTGTGCAAGCCCGTCCTGCACGGCGAACTGAAGGCCTGCCTGAACATCGTCATGGGCGGGGGCGCGGAGCCGGCCTTCGTCACCCGGCATGTGGCGCGGGAGATGGCCAGGCGGGACATCCCCGACTTTTCGGACCGCAATGTCCGCATCCTCCTGGTGGAGGACAATGTGACCAACCAGCAGGTCGCCCTGGGCATCCTGTCGAACATGGGCCTCAAGGCCGAAGCCGCGGAGAACGGGGCCCAGGCCCTTGAGGCCCTGTCCCGCACGGCCTACGACCTCGTGCTCATGGACGTGCAGATGCCGGTCATGGACGGGTTCCTGTGTACGCGCCTCATCCGCGACCTCGCCGGCCCCGCCCTCGACCATGACGTGCCGATCATCGCCATGACGGCCCACGCCCAGGCGGGTTTCCGCGAAAAGTGCCTCGAAGCGGGCATGAACGACTACGTGCCCAAGCCCATCGCCCTCACGGCCCTGGCCGAGGCGCTGCAGGCCTGGCTGCCGGGCGGGGAGCGCCGCAGGCCGCTTTTGCGCGAGGCCCCGGCCGCGGACGGCGCGCAGCCGGCCGTCTGGGACAGGCAGGCCTTCATGGGCCGCATCCTGGACGACGAAGACCTGGCCCGGGACATCGTCGGCGGCTTTCGCGCCGATGCAGCGCGGCGCCTGGACATCATGCGCCGGGCCCTGTCGCAGGGGGATTTCGGCCTTCTGGCCTCCCAGGCCCACAGCATCAAGGGCGCCTCGGCCAACCTGGGCGCGGGAAGGCTGCGGGAAGCGGCCATGACCCTGGAAACCGTCGCGGGCACCGGGCGGGTCGGCGCGTGCAGGGACGGTCTGGACGCGCTGTCCGACGCCCTGGACCGGCTTGTGGAAGAATTCCGCCGCACGATGCCCGAAGGCGGCCGCCAGGCCGGCGGCGCGTAACGCGGCCCTTGCCTTGAAGGCCGTCAGGCCGTAGGAACAGGCCGAACCATACAGGAGCAGGCATGAAAGCATCCACACGTTTCGTCCTCCAGACCCTGGTCGCCGTCGGGCTGTCCGTGGGCCTCGGGCTGGCCTTCAACGCCGCCCGTCCCGACAGCCTGCCGCTGGTCGAGGCCAGAAAGGCGCCGGCCCCGGTGGCCCCCGCCCCCCAGGCTCCCGCAACGCAGAACCAGACAACGCAGCCGACGGACGCCGCTTCCCCGTCGGAGAACGCTTCCGACGCCCTGCCGGCCTCCACCGAAACGGCCGCGGATACTGTGCAGGAAGCGGGTAACGCCACCCCTGCCGAGCGCCCCGACTCCGCAACGCCCGCCAATGCGGGCAACGCCTCGCAGGAGCTCGCTCCGGCCGAAAACGCGACCGTTCCCCCGGCCGAAGAAGGCCATGCGGCCCCGGCAGGCAAGGAAATTTCACTGCAGGACGCCGCAGCGCTCTTCTCCGCCGGGCAGGCCGTCTTCGTCGACGCCCGGGACGCCGAGATCTATGCCGAAGGCCATGTCCAGGGCGCCCTTTCCCTGCCCCTCCACTCTTTCGAACAGGTCTTCCCCGCCGTCAGGGAGCAGCTGGCGGGAAAAACGGTCATCACCTACTGCGACGGCGAACGCTGCAGCCTGAGCGCGGACCTGGCCGACGCCCTCAGGGCGCTGGGCATCGAAAACGTCCTTGAACTGAGGAACGGCTGGAGCCTGTGGCAGGAACAGGGCCTGCCCACGGCCACTGGGCAGAACCCTGAACACGGCGGAGGTCAGTCATGAACACGGCGTCCCTTGCCCGGACCACGCGCATCGCCCTGGCCCTCCTCTTCCTGGCCGCTGCGCCGAACAAGATCATCTCGCCCGCGGATTTCGCCGCGGACATCGGCTACTACCTCATCCTGCCCGACGCGCTCATCAATTTCACGGCCCTGACCCTGCCCTGGCTGGAGCTGGTCGTGGCCGCCCTGCTCTTGTGCCGGGTCTGGATGAAACCCGCCCTCTTCCTGGCCAACGCCATGCTCGTCGTGTTTCTGGGGGCACTGGTCAGCGCCCGACTGCGCGGCATCGACCTGTCCTGCGGGTGCTTCACGTCCGGAGGCGTGCCTGCGGGCGACATGACGTGGTACATCGTGCGCGACGGCCTCTTCCTGGCCCTGGGCCTGGCCGCGGCCCTGCTGCAGCGGGGAGCGCCCGAGGGCGACTAGCCGACTGACGAAAACTCGATGAAGCGAAAAAGCCAGGGTGCGCAGTGTGTTGCGCATCCTGGCTTTTCTCGTTGACGCAGCAGATCGCCTTTGGGGTGGCTAGGATTCGTCGCGATCAGCCAGGGTGGCCCTGCGCCACCCCCGCACGGAATTGATCAGCCACATCCTGGAGCACCGGGACAGTTCCCGCGCCTGCACGGCCCGCTCCCGGATGCGCCCCGCCCGCAGCAACGCGGCCCGCAGGGTGCCCGGCAAAAGGCCGCTCTCCAGGGGCGGCGTCACCAGTTCCCCGTCCAGTTCGACCACCAGATTGGCGATGGTCGCCTCCGTGACCTCCCCCCGCTCGTTGACGAGCAGCGCGTCGTCCATCCCCGGGACCTCCGCGCGGGCCCGCTCATAGACGGCGCGCCGCGTGGTCTTGTGGAAGAGGAACGGGTCGCGCGAATCGACCGGCGTGGGCGCCAGGGCGACACGGCAGGGCCCCGGCGCAGGCAGGGCCCGCAGCTCCAGCCCGACCGACCCGACCGCGTCGACCGTCAGCCGCAGCACGCCGCCGAGGCCCTCCGCCTTCCGGACAGCAGCCTCGATTTCCGCCCGCAGGCCTTCAACATCCAGCCTGAAGCCGAAATACTCCGCGCTCTCCGCAACCCGTGACAGGTGCTCCTCCAGAAGGAACACCCCGGTTTTCCGGCGCCAGCGCATGGTCTCCAGAAGGGAAAACTCCGGCGCCGGCGCATCCAGCACCCGCGCCTTGAGCAAGGTTTCGCGGTACTCTGCGCGCGGGGCCGAATCCCAGACGATGCCCCCGCCCACGCCGTACTCCGCCGTCCCGGCCGTCTTGTCCACGAGGACCGTGCGGATGGCCACGTTGAACCGGGCCCGCCTCCCCGGCAGCATGACCCCGACGGTGCCGGTGTAGATGCGCCGCGGCGAGATCTCGAGCGCGTCGATGAGGTGCATGGTGCGGACCTTGGGCGCGCCGGTGATGGACGCGGCCGGGAACAGGGCGGCCATGACCTCGGCCGTGGGCCGCGTCGTCTTTCCTTCGACCAGGGAGGTCAGCTGCCACAGCGTCGGGTAGCGCTCGGCCCGGAAAAGCTCGGGCACCCGTACGCTGCCCGGGAGGCAGACCCGGCCGAGGTCGTTGCGCACCATGTCCACGATCATGACGTTCTCGGCCCGCTCCTTCTCCGAACGGACGAGCCGTTCGGCCATGGACCTGTCCTCGCCGGTCCAGCGGCCGCGGGGCGCGGTGCCCTTCATGGGCCGTGACCGGACCGTCTCGCCTTCCCGTTCGAAGAACATTTCAGGGGAGGCGCAGCAGACGACAAAATCCCCGGCATCGACATAGGCGCAGTGCGGCGAGGGCTGGCGTGCTGCCAGGCGGCAGAAAAGGGGCCAGGGGTCCCCGTCGAAGGGGGCGCGCAGGCGGTGCGTGAAGTTGACCTGGTAGGTTTCGCCGCAGGCCAGATGTTCGCGGATGCGGGCCAGCGCCGCGGCGTGGGAGGGTTCGTTCAGTTCGGGCGTCCAGGCCGGGGCGGGAGCGGCCGCGCTGGCGTCGAGAACGATGGGCCTGGGGGACCCGTAGAGCCCGAACCAGGCCAGAGGGAAAGGCGCACACGACGCTGCCGGCATGGCCGCATCGAAGGCGCGCCCGGCCTCGTAGGCCAGAAACCCGACCGCGTGCAGGCCCTTGCGTTCCACTTCGTCTTCGAGGTGCGCCAGAATCCCTGGAATCTCTTCATGGCGATGCGCCTCGAATACGGCCAAAGGCCGCTCGTAGCGCACCCAGGACGCATGATCGGGGAAAAAGACGACGGCAGGCATGCCGTGGCCTATAACGGGCCGTGCGAGAGCGCAACAGCGCGGGTGCAGGATGGTGCGGACGATCGTCCGAGTGGGAGGAAAAGACGTGATGAAAAACCCCGCGGCCGGAAGGGTGCCAGTTCCTTCCGGCCGCGGACACGCGAGAGGAGGAGGGTTAGACCATCATGAAGGCCACAAGCCGCCCCATGAATCGAACCACCTCGGAAACCTGATTGAGAATATTATCGCTCCAGCCATAAGCAACAAGAGTCGCCATCCCGGCAATCCAGAAAAGGTAACAGATCTGCTTCATGACACACCCCCGAAAGTCTGCTGGCAAGCGGCCCAACGGCCGTCGCCGTTGTCCATCCTTGAGCAATAGGCGTGCCTGGCCGCAAGGTGGC
>JANJWV010000107.1 GCA_024709365.1 Desulfomicrobium sp.
CTACCCGGACGCCCCCCTGGCGCGGCAGGGCGTGCGCATGCTGAACAAGGCCGGCGACTTCTCGTGGCGCAACCATCCCATGGGACAGCGCAATGTCGCGCTCCGGGCTGTCGACTTCAAGCCCGGAACCGCCGAGTTGACCGAAGAGGCGAAAGCTTCCCTGAATCGGGTGCGCGATATCCTGTCCGAGAATACTGGCCTGAACCTGAACGTGATCGCCTACGTCAAGGGTAATGAATCCCTGGCCCGCGATCGCGCCTTGGTCGTCCAGGAATACGTAACCCGCAGAACCTTCGGCGTGGGCAGCGATCGCCTCACGCCGAGATGGTTCGGCAAAACCGAAACCGTCAAATCGGATGGCAGGAATCATGTCCTGGCCGAATCCGTCAACATCTTCACCAAGATCCAGAATCCCTAGGAGGAATGACCATGACCACTACCCTGCGTTATCTCCTGTCCGGCCTCATGCTGCTGGCCTTGTGGTGCCTGCCGGCCCTGGCCCAGGAAACCGAAGAGGCCGACCCGGTAGCATCTCTGAACAACCCCACCCAGGAAACCATGGCCCAGGGCCTGGCCGACGCCGCGAACGTCGAGAATGCGGCGGAGATCGAACAGGCGGAGGCTGACCTCGAAACATCACTGGCGGCCGAAGCAGCCGCGCAGGGAGCTTACGACGCGGCAACCGCCACGGCCGCCGATGCCGCCGATGCCGTCGCTGATGCGCAGGAAGCCCTGACAGCAGCAACGGCAACCGGTGTCCAAGCCGACATCGACGCCGCCCAGGCCCAGCTTGACGCGGCCGTCGCCCAGCAAGAGTTGGCCGACGCCGATGCTGCAGCGGCCGCGGCCGCTCTCGAGCAGGCCAATGCCCAAGCCGACGTGGATCAGGCGGCCTTCGACCAGGCCTTCACCTCCATCCAGGAAGTCGCGGCCATGCGCGCCCTGGGCATGGGCTGGGGCGCCATAGCCCACACCCTGGAAGTTCATCCCAGCACCATCGGACAGAGCGTGGCGAACCAGCACCGCAACATGAAGGAATTCGGCGTCACCGCCCGCAACAGGGCCACGGGCAAGTCCAGCGCCGCTTCCCAGTCCTCGAAGGGCGACGCCGGCGCGTCTTCTTCCGGCAAGGGCGGCAGCAATGCCGGCGGAAACGGAAAGGGCAACTCCGGAGGTAACGGCGGTGGAAACGGTGGCGGAAACGGCGGTGGTAACGGCGGTGGTAACGGCGGCGGGAACGGCGGCGGGAACGGCGGCGGAAAGAAGTAGCCTCACCTGAACAGCAGACCTTCCTGGAGGATCGGACAACGTCCGGTCCTCTTATTTTGGCATGGCATGGAGCGGAGAACGTCGGGAGGTTTCGCAGAAAAATCGGGGGCGGCGGGAAAGCAGGCGGAGCGGCCTGGACCGCCCCGCCGTTCAAGAAAGTCTAGATGCTGATCTTCGCGCCCAGAAGCGCCGCGAACTTGGCGATCCAGTCCGGGTGCGCGGGCCAGGCCGGGGCGGTGACCAGGTTGCCGTCCACGTGGGCCTTGTCCAGGGCGATATCGGCGTACTTGCCGCCGGCGCAGGTCACGTCCGGGCCGCAGGCCGGGTAGGCCGAGCAGGTCTTGCCCTGCAGCACGCCTGCCGTGACCAGGACCAGCGGGCCGTGGCAGATGGCGGCGATGGGTTTTCCGGCCGCGTTGAACTCGCGCACGATCTCAAGGACGCGCGGGTTGAGCCGGATATATTCCGGGGCGCGTCCGCCGGGCACGACCAGGCCGACGTACTCGGCGGTGTCCACGGCGGCGAAATCCTTGTTCAGCGTGAAGTTGTGGCCGCGCTTCTCGCTGTAGGTCTGATCCCCCTCGAAGTCATGGATGGAGGTGCGCACGAACTCCCCGGCCTTCTTGTCCGGGCAGACGGCCTCCACCGCGTAGCCGAGCATGGTCAGGGCCTGGAACGGCACCATGACCTCGTAGTCCTCAACATAGTCGCCGACCAGCATGAGTATCTTCTTGGACATGACGAAATCTCCTTGAGTTGAGAGTAAAGATGCCGACGCAGAAAACCCGTTCCGGGGCGCGTCAGGCCTTGGGGCCGTTTTCCTCCGGACCCTTCACCGGCTCGATGTCGACGGGGTCCGGCGTGTGTATGGCGGATCTGAAATTCCTGATGGCCCGCCCCATGTCGGACCCGATGCGGGGCAGGTTCTTGCCCCCGAAGACAACCAAGGCGATGACCAGAACGATCAGAAGTTCCTGAACACCTATGCCGAACATGAAGGCCTCCCGGGCGAAACAGTGTGATTGGACCCGAGCCCCGTTGCGCCGGCATGGAATGGTTGCCGTGACGCGCTGCGGGCCGGTGCTCCCGAACTAGTCGAGGCGCCTGAAAACAGCAAGCGGCCTCCCTCCGTCTGCGACGGGAATCTCGCCGCCCGCCAGGGCGACGAGGACGGCGCTTTTGAGCAGGGCGTAGGCCGAATCCGGGTCCGCGGCGTCGGCCATCGCCCCCTGCACGCTGTCCAGAAAGGAGATTTCCCCGTCCGCATTGCGGTCCGTCACGGCCAGTACCGGCCGCCCCCCCTCCCCGTAGACCACGACCTCCAGGGAAACGCCGTATCCCGCGCCCTCCCGTATGGTCACGCCGGTCGGCCCGAGCCACGTCCGCAGCCGCGCCTCGTAGGCGCAGACCCCGTCGGGGCAGACCGGCAGCCCGTCGTCGGCCAGATCCGGAACCTGCGTGAAGGGCCTGATAAGACCGAACAGGCCCCGCGCGCCGTTGAAGATGAGGACCGGGTCCCCGACCCGACAGAGATTGAAGAGCTTCTCCATGTCCCGGTTGTCCAGGGCGATGCAGCCCTCGGTCCAGTCACGCTCCCGAAACTCGCCGAATTGCCGGTAG
>JANJWV010000025.1 GCA_024709365.1 Desulfomicrobium sp.
CACGCTCCTGATCCTCGGCGCGGAGCTGGGAGGCGCCACGGAGCGGGCCGTGGGCGCGGGGGCGCTGATCTGCTCCTGCCTGTCCGTGGGCGTCCTGCTGCGCTCGGCCAGGCCCCTGAAAAAACTCCTCGGTTCCGTGGGCCTGTCCGTCATGACCAAGATCACGGGCCTGGTCCTCTCGGCCATGGCCGCCCAGATCGTCTTTACCGGGATCAGGAATTTCCTGCACTGAGCCGTGACCCACGACGCACCGACAGAAGACCTGCAGGAGCTGGCCCGCCGGATTTCCGAGGGCTGCACCGAATGCCGCTCCTGCCAGTTCCGCTGCGCGTTCCTGAACGAGCACGGCGCGCCCAAGGCGCTGGCTGACCGGTTCCTGACCACGGGCACGGGACGGGTCGTGGCCTTCGAGTGCAGCCTCTGCGGCCTGTGCGCCGCGGTCTGTCCCATGGGTCTGCCCCTGAAAGCTTTCTTCCTGGCCATGCGCAGGGCGGCCATGGACGCCGGCCGCGTAAGCCTGATCCCCTACAGGCCGAGGCTGAACTACGAACGCTTCGGGGCGTCACGCGTCATGGAACTGTTTCAAATACCTCCCGGCGCGGACACGGTCTTCTTTCCCGGCTGCACCTTCCCCGGAAACCACCCCGAGACGGCCAGGGCGCTCCTCGATCACCTGCGGGAACATGTCCCGGACCTCGGGCTGGTCCTGAGCTGCTGCTTCAAGACGTCCCACGATCTTGGACGGCGCGAGTACTTCGAACGGCGTTTCGGACGGCTGAAAGCGAAGCTGAAGGCCATGGGCGTAAAAACGGTGCTGACCGCCTGCCCCAACTGTTTCGGGGTCTTCGCGCAATACGGCGACGGCCTGGCCGTCAGAACCGTCTACGACGTGCTGGCCGAAAATCCGCCAAACGGCGGTACGGCCCTGCGCGGAACGGCCATCGTGCACACCCCCTGCCCGTTCCGGGTGCACGGGCAGATTCAGGAACGCATCCGGCTGATGGTCGCGGATACCGGACTCGAACCGCAGAAGACGCGCCAGGACGGGTCCTTGAGCCCCTGTTGCGGGGAAGGCGGCGGCGCCGGCTTGCTGCGGCCGGAATTCGCGGCGGCCTGGGGGGAGAAGACGGCCAAGAAAGCCGCAGGGAACGTCGTGGTCACGTCCTGCGCGGGTTGCGTCAATTTCCTCTCGCAACACGTCCGCACCGTCCATCTGCTGGACCTCATCTTCCACCCGGCCCGGACCATGGCCGGGTCGCTCCCTCGTCCCAGGGGTCTGGCCACCTATCTGCACCGCCTGCTCTTCAAATGGCGGGCCGTGTTCAACCTCCGCTGACGGGCTTCTCGCCGCAACGACACCGCGCATCGCACAGGTTCCCCATGCTCGAAAAAATGACGCCACCCGTTCTCCAGCGGGTCATCCAGTCCATGTTCCTCGTCCTCTGCCTGCATACGGGCTGGCAATTCCACCGCTTCCTGCTCTGGGCCACGGGCGCAAGCGAGGTCTTCGTCCCCCGGCCGGCCTCGGTGGAGGCCTTCCTGCCCATCGCGGCCCTGATGGGGCTGCGCCGTCTGCTCCAGACCGGGGCATGGGACATGGTCCACCCGGCCGCCCTGGCCATCCTCCTGGCCGCCATGGTCACGGCCCTGGTCCTGCGCAAGGGTTTCTGCGGCTACGTCTGTCCGGTGGGCCTCATCTCGGGGATGCTCAACACCCTTGGCCGCCGGCTGTCCCTGTCCCGCGTCCCCGGCCCATGGGCCGCCAGGCTGCTGAGCGTTCCCAAATACCTGGCCCTCGGATTCTTCATCTACACGGTGTTCTTCGGCATGGACCTGGCCGCCATCGAACAGTTCGCGACCGGACCCTACAACTACGTGGCCGACGCCCGCATGCTGCGCTTCTTCCAGAGCCCGTCCCGCACGACCATGGTCGTCCTGGCGGCGCTTCTGGTCCTCGGCACGGTCCTGCGCAGCTTCTGGTGCCGCTATCTCTGCCCCTACGGCGCGCTTCTGGGTCTGCTGAGCTGGGCGAGCCCGACGAGCGTCCGCCGCGACCCCGCAACCTGCGTGCAGTGCGGCCGCTGCACAAGGGCCTGCCCCGGCTGCATCCGCGTGCAGGACATGGAGCGGGTGCTCTCGCCGGAGTGCCTGGGCTGCATGCGCTGTCAGGAAGCCTGTCCGGTGGAGGGCTGCATCAGCTTGCGCGCCGCAGGACGGGCCATCCCGTCCTGGGTGACAGGCGTGGGCAGCGTGGCCGTCATGCTCGGCGCATGGCTGCTGGCGCTGCAGGCCGGCCTCTGGGACCAGCGGGTGCCAATGGCCATGCTGCAGCGCTTCTACCGGATGTTTCTGGAATAGGAGAGTTCCCGGAGCAGGACGCCCAGGATTCTGGCCACGCGGGCCGGGGAAAAACGCTCCGACACGGCCCGGGCCCGGGCGCACATGGCCGGATTCGGCCCCCGCCGGACCAGGCGCAGCATCTCGCGCTCGAGGTGGCTTTCGTCCACCCGGGCCCAGAGCATGTCGGACGTGAAGTGCGGCAACAGGTTGGCCATGCGGTTCCCGACCGGTTCCAGGGTGTAGTGCAGCGGTACCGAATTGCCCTCGTCCATGAAATCCATGTTCCCTGACCACCCCGTGGCCAGCACCGGGACGCCGTGGCTCATGGCCTCACTCAGGCCCAGCCCCCAGGCCTCGCCGCAATGCGGGGCGACGTAGGCCAGAGCCCCGCGGTGCAGCGCCGCCAGGCGGCCTTCGGACAGATCCCCCGACAGGCTGACGACTCCGGGCAGCCCGCCGAGGCACGCGTTGCCCCGGTACTGCTTGACCACCAGCCGGACATCCCTGGCCACCCCGTGCACGCGTGCGAAGACCCGCAGCAGGGCTTCCAGGTTCTTGCGCGGGTTGACGGCGTCCAGAATGGAAAAGAAATAGCGCTCCTGGCCCACCACCCCCGCAGCCCAGCGGAGATCATCCGCCTCCGGTGTCGCGGCCTCCGCCACGTGCGGCAGGACCCGCACCCGCGGGTGCCCCTGTTCCAGGGCGCGGGCCGAAAAGGACGAAGCCGTCCACACCTCGTCCACCAGAGCCAGGCCGGGCCGGTAAACTTCGGGCAGGCGCTCCCCTTCCCACACCGCGTAACCGGCCACCGGCATCCGCCCGAGGGCGGGCTGGGCCGCAAAGATCTTCGGCCAGAAGACGGGGTCCTCGTGCACCACCGCCAGATCCGCCTCCTCAATGCTTGCGGCCATGCAGGCCCCGGCCAGAGGCAGACAGCGCCGGTAGGCTTCCCCGGCCCGCCGGTGGCTGATGTAGCCCGAAAGATGCCACCAGACCTTCACCGCGCCCCCTTCGCCCGCCAGGGCACCGGAAAAAGCATGGGCGTGCCGCGCTGGTAGGCCCGGTACGCGTCGCCGTGCACATGGACGAGCTTGCGCTCCTCCAGCCGCACCCCGATCAGCACATAGAGGGAAAGAACCAGGCTCGTGACCAGTTCCGCCGCGTCGAAGGCCCCCGTGCGGGTCCAGAGCAGCAGGAGCGCCCCGCCGTACCAGGGGTGCCGGACCCGCGCCAGGATTCCGGAGGTGCGCAGCTCCTCGGCATAGGGGCTGCCCGCGAAGGAACAGGCCGAGCGCAGCTGCGCCAGGCCGCCGAAGACCTTCAGGTCGTACTCCCGCGCCCCGGCCCAGAACAGCCACACGGCCGCCCCGAGCAGGGCGAAGCGGAACGCGGCCAGGGGGCCGCTCCAGGAGAGAAGCGGCTCCCCGGCCAGGGAATTCTTGAAGAGGAGAAGGGGCAGGAGGGTCAGCACGGCCAGGCCGTTGTAGGCCAGCCGGTACCAGGGGCACAGTCGGGGGAGGCGGGCAGACACGAGGCGCATCCAGCCCGGACTGATGAGCAGGCTGTGCAGCGCCCCCCAGCACGCCCAGCCCGCGGCCAGCAACGCGAGCTTTACCCCACGAGGGATTCACCGCCCTGGACGTCGCGGCCTATCTGGTCCTTCTCGCGGTCATGGGAGTGGTCACGGGCCACGAGCATGTAGATGGACGGGACCACGAAGAGCGTGAAGAGCGTGCCAACGGCCATGCCACCCACCAGCACCAGGCCGATGGAGTTGCGCGCCTCGGCACCTGCCCCCGTGACCAGGGTCAGGGGAAAGTGGCCGGCGATGGTCGCCCCGGATGTCATGAGGATGGGCCGCAGGCGCGTCAGGGACGCCTCGCGCACGGCTTCGAGCTTGGAGCGCCCGGCCTTCTGCAGCTGGTTGGCGAACTCGACGATGAGGATGCCGTTCTTGGAGACCAGGCCCACCAGGGTCACGAGGCCCACCTGGGAATAGATGTTCAGGGTCGTGGTCCAGCCCTCGGTCCAGAAGGCCACACTCGGGTCGGGCATCTTCAGGAAGGTGAAGATGAGCGCCCCGAACACGGCCAGGGGCACGGACCCGGCCAGGATGACGAAGGGGTCGCGGAAGCTGTTGAACTGCGCGGCCAGGACCAGGAAGATGAGGACAACCGCCAGCCCGAAGGCAGTCAGGAACTTGTTGCCCTCTGTCCTGAGCTGCCGCGAGTCGCCGGTGTAGTCGATGACGTAGCCTTTGGGCAGGATCTGCGCCGCCTCGTCCTCCAGGAACCTGAGGGCCTCGTCCAGGGGGCGCACGGCCACGCCGCTGATCTTCACGGCGTTGAGCTGCTGGAAGCGGTTCAGGGAGCGGGCCACGGTCGTCTCCTTGACGGCCGCCACCGCGGACAGGGGCACGAGGCGTCCGTCCGGGCCAGTGACATGAATGTCCTTCAGCTGCTCCGGGGTCAGGCGGTCCACCCGCTGCACCTGGGGGATGACCTTGTAGCTGCGGCCGTCGATGTTGAAGCGGTTGACGTAGCTGCCGCCCAGGACCGCA
>JANJWV010000031.1 GCA_024709365.1 Desulfomicrobium sp.
GGAGGAAAAATCCTCCCTCTGCCACGAGCTGAGTCCGGGCGAGGCCCACATCGTCGCCCTCCCAGGCTCCCATCACTTCAACGGGGACTATGCCCGGGTCGCGGCCCTCATCCTGGAGCACCTGCGGAAACCCTGAACCCGCGTGACCCGGCAACATCCCGACCTCCGATGCCGGGTTTTGCGCGGAGCGGACAAGGCTGCACGCTGCCGGCCGGTCGCAATGAGCCGCGTCTGCCCGGTTCCTGCTGACTTTTTCCGCCAAGGGCGCTACAACGGCTCAACCGACGCGGGCTTTACGCCCGATAACACGGCGTGGCACAGGCACCGCCGCAACCCAGACCGACGCCATGACCGACTTCTACGAATCCAACGCCCGGGCCTACTTCGAGCGCACCAACCGCATCGACCCTTCGCCCATCCTCGAACCGCTGCTGCCCTACCTGCGGCCGGGCGGCGCCATCCTCGACATCGGCTGCGGTTCGGGCCGCGACCTCAAATGGTTCAAGGCGCGGGGCTTCGACCCGACGGGTCTGGAGCGCTCCCCGTCCCTGGCCGTCCTGGCCAGCGACCACTCGGCCTGTCCCGTGACCATGATCGACCTCTTCGACTACAACCCGCCCATGCACTACGACTGCATCCTGCTCATCGGCACCCTGGTCCACCTGCCCAAGCCGGAATTCCCCAGAGCCATGAGCAAGGCCAAGCGCATGCTCAAGGCCGGCGGCATCATGTACGTCAGCATGAAGGCCTGGGGAGGCAGCGAGGAGGCGGGTGATGGCCGGGTCTTCCAGCTCTGGTCGGACTCGGAGCTGCGCCGCGAGTTCGACCGGGCGGGGCTCCTCGTACTGGAACACACGCGCAGCCGGTCCCTCCTGGGCAACCGGGACGTCTGGCTCGGGTACATCCTCCGCGCCGACTGCTGAGCCGGGTTTCATCGCCTGCTCACAACCCCGGCGCGATCTCCGCGTCCCCGAGCATCGGCGTCCTGCCGACACCCCTCCGGCGTGAGCTGAGCCGGGAGACACCTTGACGCGCCCGGCTATTTCAGTTCCATCCCTCCCCGCGAAACAAAAGAACGTCCGCCGCTTTCCCCCATATCGAGGCCACCATGAACGAACTGCTCCTCTACGGTCCCGTCGCCCTGCCCGCCGTGGGCATTGTCCTGCTCGTCGCCGTCCTGTTCCGGGTGTCGCGCGGCGCCCTGCTCATGAACGCCCGGCTCGACGCCTTCGAGAAATCCCAGGAGATGACGCGGCTCCTGCTGCGCGAGGAGATCGCGCAGGGGCGCGACGAATCCGGACGGCTGCTGGCCGAACTGCGTCGGGAGCTGGCCGGACACATCCGGGAAGCGGGCGGGAACCTGCTGCAGCGCGTGTCCGACGGGCACTGCGCCCAGGGACGGCAGTTCGACGCGCTGGCCGCGCATTTCGGAGACTTCTCGCGTGCGAACTTGGAGCAGCTGGCCCGCCTGGAGCAGCGCTCCGCCGGGAACGCCAAGGCCCTGCGCGAGGAGGTCGTCGCCACGCTGACGCGCATCTCCGAGACCGCCGCCCGCACCATGGGCGACATCGGCGAGGCGCAGAAAACCCGGCTGGACGCCATGGCGACGGCCATGAACCAGCTGTCCGAAAGCAACGCCGCCAGGCTCGAGACCGTCCGCGCCACCGTGGAGGAAAGGCTGCGCCTGCTCCAGGCCGACAACGCCGCGCAGCTCGAAAGCATGCGCCGGACCGTCGACGAAAAGCTGCAGGGCACCCTGGAGAAGCGGCTCGGCGAATCCTTCCGGCAGGTCAGCGAACGGCTCGAACAGGTCCACAAGGGCCTGGGCGAGATGCAGACCCTGGCCACGGGCGTGGGCGACCTGAAGAAGGTCCTGACCAACGTCAAGACGCGCGGCACCTGGGGCGAAGTCCAGCTCGGAGCCCTGCTGGAGCAGGTCCTGAGCGCCGAGCAATTCGTCCGAAACGCCTCAACCCGCGACGGCGCCGAGCGCGTCGAGTTCGCCATCAAGCTGCCTGGCCAGGACGGCGAGACCCCCGTGCTCCTGCCCATCGACGCCAAGTTCCCGGTGGAGGACTACCAGCGCCTCCTCGACGCCCAAGAGCGGGCGGACGCCGAGGGCATCGAGGCTGCCGGCCGGCAGCTCGAAACCCGGGTCAAGGCCTGCGCCCGGGACATCCGCGACAAGTACGTCAACCCGCCCGTCAGCACGGACTTCGGCATCCTCTTCCTGCCCATCGAGGGCCTCTTCGCCGAGGTCATCCGCCGTCCCGGCCTGGCCGAGAGCATCCAGCGCGACTGCCGCGTCGTCATCGCCGGCCCCACAACCCTGTGGTCCATCCTTAACAGCCTGCAGATGGGTTTCCGCACCCTGGCCATCCAGAAGCGCTCCGGCGAGGTCTGGACCCTGCTCGGAGCGGTCAAGACGGAATGGACCAAGTACGGCGAGGTCCTGGACGCCGTGCAGAAACGCATCCACCAGGCCTCCGAGACCATCGAGAAGGCCAAGGTCCGCACGCGCGCCATCGGCCGCAAGCTCAGGGACGTCCAGGAGCTGCCGACCGAAGCGTCGTCGGCGCTGCTTGCGCTGACCATGGACGAAGAGGATGGGGAGGCCATGCCGGAAATCCAGTGAGCCCCATGCGCAGGGAACCGCCGCTGCCGACAGCCGGCGGGCGCTCAATTCTCGGAGGACGCATGCGGTCGGCCATCTGTTCGAGCTTGAATCCGGACTGACGGAGGTGCGGTTTGCCCTGTTGGGAGATCTTTCCGACTTGGGGCTTGCATGAAAGCAAAGAGCGGGCTAAAGGGAAGTTTGTTTCGAAGTTGGTGATCCCTGGGAAGCATTCCGGAACGGCGGAATGCTTCCTGTTTTTTTGTACCGTACAGACCCGAAAGGCATTTTCCTTCAGGAGCAGTCATGTCCCAGTGCATCAAATTCAACCGCGCAGCCGAGGCCTTCGAGCTGCGTCGCCCTGTGGACACCTGACCACGCCCTGAAAATCCTGGTGTATTACCTGGGGGGCGTGTCGACGACATGCCCCCTCTTTTTTTTCGCCCCCTGCATCCCGCACGGCCGGGCCAAAACCTTTTACAGCACATGCGCCCAGGAGGTGAACATGAGCACGAAACCCGAAATCATCATTACGACCCAGGACGCCGAACGCCTGGAGATTCTTCTGGACTCCCTGTCCTCCGTGGCCTTCCCGGCCAAGGCCGGACTCGCCGAGGAACTCGACCGCGCCGTCAGGGTGGACCCGAGGCAGGTCCCCCCGACGGTGGTGACCATGAATTCCACCGTCCGGTTCGAATTGCAGCCTTCGGGCACGGAACGTTGCCTGAAGCTCGTCTACCCCGGCACGCGCGACAACGACGAGGAGACGGTCTCCATCCTCGCCCCGGTGGGCAGCGCGCTGCTCGGCCTGTCCGAAGGCGACGAGATGCCCTGGCCCCGACCCGGCGGGGGGACGCTGCGTCTCGTCATCAAGGTGGTCGTGGACCAGCCGGAGCGATCCGGTAACTACGATCTCTGAAATCACGGAGCGCCGGAGCCCGGCACGAACCGCGTTTTCAGGGGGGCGCCGGCCCCCCTTTTTTTTGCCAACCCTCAACACCGCCACGAACGGAGGATGACATGGTGGATCTCTCGTCAAAGACTACGGCCGCGCTGCTGCCGACGGACATTCTGTTCCAGACGCCCTACTGGGCGCAGGTCAAGTCCCGCCTCGGTCTGAGGCCCCGCGCCTTCGACATCGCCACGGGCGGGCCGGGAGGCGACGTGCTCGTGCTGCTCAAGCCCCTCGGGGACAAGACCGTGGCCATCGTGCCCCAGGGCCCCGAACATGCGCCGGAGCAGGAGGAATACGGGACCTTCATCGAAAACTTCTCCCTGGCCTTGGCCAGGCACCTGGATCCGGACGTGGCCTTCATCCGCTACGACCTGCCCTGGACCTCCCCCTATTCCGAAGAACTGCAGGAAGGCGGGCGAACGGCATTCCCGGAGGCCAGGGTGCGCGAGATGCGCATGAACATGGGCACGCGGCACTGGAACATCCGCAAGTCCTTCGAGGACCTGACCGTGGCCAGTTCGCTGGTGGTGGACATCGGGGGAAGCGAGGACGCCATTCTCGAAGGCATGAAGCCCAAGACCCGCTACAATATCGGCCTTGCGCAGCGCAAAGGGGTCACGGTGCAGACCGTAGGCCGGGAAAACCTGCCGGAGTTTTACACCCTGTATTGCCAGACGGCCCGACGCAACGGGTTCAAACCAGGCCCGTTCAATCATTTCAGCGCATTGTTCCAGGGTCTGGCCGCATCGTCGGACCATTCGGAGCTGGTCTTCCTGCTCGCCCGGCACGGACAGGACACCCTGGCCGGCGCCATCGTCGGCATCTCCGGCAAGGCCGCGAACTTTCTCTACGGCGCGTCGGCGAACACGAAGCGCAACCTCATGGCCCCGAGCCTCATGCACTGGACAGCCATGCGCCGCGCCCGCGAACGCGGCTGCACGACCTACGAAATGGGCGCGGTCTCGCCCGGCGTGGACCCATCCCACCCGTTCTACGGCCTGTACCGCTTCAAGACCGGCTTCGGCGGCCGCATCGAATACCGCTGCGGCTCCTGGGATTTCCCCCTGGACCAGGACGCCTACAGAGAGTTCAGCAACGCCGAGAGATTGTACAGAAGCGGACGCGACGCCTGATACTGCAACGCTGGATGATACGAAATCGAATTGATGGAATGACCTCTAAGCAAAGGACAAAGCTTTACGGAAATATCACACGCTGCTGCAAGACAACACATGCCTGTTAGAGTTTCGATACACGGCATGAGTATATGTCAATGAAACGAAGAAAAGATTGGCTTTAAGCTTGTAACGAAAAAAAGGCTTACAGGAGAAATAATCCTGTAAGCCTTTGTTTTTCTTGGTCGGGGCGACTGGACTCGAACCAGCGGCCCTCGGTTCCCAAAACCTAATCCTACCATTTTTACCTGTTTGCATCACTTTGCATTGCTTATTATTTTTCAGATAGTTACCTCAAATCGACTTTCATTGACTTTTCTCATTTTTCACCTATTTTCACCTCGAATGTTGGGCATAGTGTTGGGCAGACGATCCTCGGTTTAAGCCCACCAGCCCTTGATTTGGAGGCAAAATGCCATCACGAAATCGCGAAAAAACGCGCTATCCGGGCGTCTATTACGTCATCGGCACTGGCGCGGACGGAAAGCCGGAACGAGTTTACTACATCGTATACCGAAGGGATGGAAAACTGATCGAAGAGAAAGCTGGCTATCAAGGCCGTGACGACATGACCGAAGCCAGGGCTGCTCGCTTACGGGCCGAGCGCATAGACGGGAAATCCGACTCGAACAAAATCCGTCGCAACAAGATCAAGGCAGAAAAACAGGCGGACGACAATCGTTGGACGCTCTCCAAATTGTGGGCTGAATACAAGAAAAGTAAAGTTGATTTCAAAGGAATCAAGACGGACGAGAGCAGATTCAAACGCTATCTTGAAATACCGTTCGGGCACAAGGAGCCTGATGAAATTGCTCCGCTGGATGTGGATAGGGTTAGAGTGATGATGCTCAAATCAAAGAGTCCGCAAACTGTTAAAAATACACTTGAATTGTTTCGTCGTATTATTAATTTTGGCGTAAAAATGCACTTATGTTCTCGATTGCCTTTTACCATCGAGTTTCCAAAACCAGACAATCATAAAACTGAAGATCTAACACCTGCCGAAATGGAACGACTGTTCAAGGCGATTGCTGAAGATACAAACATACAAGCCGCAGGGATAATGAAAGCAGCTCTTTTCACAGGGATGCGTCGTGGAGAAATATTCAAGCTCAAATGGTCTGATTTAGATTTCGATAAAGGCTTCATCTTTATCCGCGATCCAAAAGGCGGAAAGGACCAGCGGATTCCAATGAACGAAGCAGCCAGGCAACTACTTCTAGACCATCCCAGAACAGGCAGTGAGTTTGTTTTTCCAGGCCGCAATGGTGGCTTGAGAAAAGATGTCAAACATCAAACAGCCCGAATAAAGCGCCGCGCTGGGCTTCCTGAAGATTTTCGAGCTCTGCATGGACTCAGGCATGTATACGCGTCAATGTTAGCGAGCTCTGGTCAAGTTGATATATATACTCTACAAAAGTTATTGACACACAAATCTCCGCAAATGACACAGCGCTACGCACATCTTCGCGATGACGCTCTAAAACGAGCAGCTGAAGTGGCAGGAAATTTATTTGCGAATATTGAAAAGCAAAATACTTCGATCGATGTTGAAAATCCAAAAACTGCATAATTCGAAAAAGCCGCTACAGATGTTTCTGTAGCGGCTTTATAATTGGTGTCGAAGGGGGGACTCTTCGTTTTCGTTGCAGTTAACTCTTTGAAATCATGGGCCAAAACCCAATCTTTCTGCCCCCTCTATGAGGATTTTGTCACCCATTTGCCCCACCTCTGTCAAGAGAATTCGTGCGCAATAATTTGACTTAAAATTTTCCGGCAGGCCACTCCAATCCATGCTAGAACAACCAATTGAGAGAATGCCTGCCAAACGACACCCACCTGCCCGACCCCATCAACTTATGGACAGTAAGCAAATGCCGAATCTCAAACTTGACGGCGTGGGCGCAATGATGACATATCAATAACTGTTTATATGTTTATTCGCAATATGCCCGGAGGGTTCATGGACCACGAAGACGATCTCGCGGCGACGAGCCGATCCCTGGCCGATCTTGCCTTTCTGGCCCGAGCTCTGGCCGACGAGAACAGGCTGCGCATCCTGTTGCGTATCGGGGCCGGCAGACTCTCCGTCACCCAGATCGCCGAGGAGTTGGGGCTGTCCCAGCCGCTTGTTTCGCATCACTTGAAGGAGTTGAAACACGCCCTGCTGGTCGACGTCGAACGCCGGGGGCCTTTCATTCACTACGGAATCAGCCGACCGGAGGTGCTAAGCGTCCTTCGCTCCATCGGCACTCTTGCCCAGCAACTCATTGCGGGCAGGTCAAGCTTCTAAAATCGAATGGAGATCACAATGGATGAACTCGAAAAATTCCTCGGCGGCATGGAACCGGAACAGGCTGCCGTTTCCTTGGCATTGGCGGCACGTGGTCTTTTTCCGCTGTTGAACGAGGAGCAGCGACGCGAATTCATCGAGCGCATGCTCGGTGAACCCGGAGAGGACAAGGTTGTAGGAATGGTCCATCTCTGACTGGCCGAATGCATGGACGAAGGTGTCGATCCAACAAAAATGTGTCAGAGTTTAGTGGATAAAGTGGCCCAATCGCGGCAACTGATGGCCGTCGCACATCCTGAAGTGCTCAGCCTCTTCGAGAACTGGCTCGAAGAGTTGGAAGAGGAGGTTACCCGACTCGCATCCAAGGGTCCTCTCAACCCGGCGGATCTTTCGGAACATACTGGCCTTTCAAAGGCAGGGGCGGCGTTCATCCTGGCCAAACTGCACCGTGAACAAAGAATCAAAGAATGAGGCTCGCATCATGAACCCAAGACTCGCCCTCATGCTTGTCACTTCACTGATCTTGATGGCTGTCGGCATCCTGTCGGCAATCAACAGCACAGCGGCATCCACCACCCCCACATGGGAAGACGCCGTGCTAGAGGCCAAACGCGGAGACTACAGGCTGCTGACAACCGCAGAGGTGCAAAAGCTCTACGAGAACCGAACGCCGGGCCTTCTTCTGGTGGACACCCGCCAGGAATGGGAACACCGGACCGGCCACATCGCGGGCTCCGTCAACTTTTCCATGGAACCCACAGCCTGGGCGCGCTGGACGAAGCGAGGGGAACTCGAAAAGCTTCTCGGCCCAGACAAGGACAGACCCGTCGTTTTCTACTGAGCGGGCCTGACCTGAGTCCGTAGCGACTCGGCGGCCCGGGTGGCCGTATCCCTCGGTTACAAGAACGTTTACCGCGACCCCAAGGGCTTTCCGGACTGGCAGGCCGCCGGACTGCCCGTGGAGACAAGTCCAGTCGCTTCATCCACCGCGCAGACGACTACCGTTCCGGGACCGCTTTCGGGGTGGGCCATGGTCTGGACCCTGCTCGGCATCTTCGTGGGCGGGATGGCCCTTAACCTGACGCCCTGCGTCTATCCACTCATTCCTATCACGGTCTCGTATTTCGGCGGCAGGTCCGACCAATCCGGAAGCCTTGTCGGGCACGGCCTGCTGTACATGATGGGCCTGGCTCTGACGAATTCGGCCCTGGGCGTCGGCGCCGCCCTGACCGGAGGCATGATGGGGGCGATGCTTCAAAACCCTGCCGTATTGATCGGCATCTCCCTGCTGCTCGTCGCATTCGCCACGAGCCTGTTCGGATTCTGGGAATTGCGCCTGCCCATAGCCCTGACGCGGGTGGCCTCAAAATCTCATGCGGGCTACTTCGGAACCTTTTTCATGGGCCTTACCCTCGGCGTCGTGGCCGCGCCATGCCTCGGACCCTTCGTCCTCGGCCTTTTGACCTGGGTCGCGGGTATGGGCAGCGCATGGATCGGCTTCGCCGTGTTCTTCACCCTGAGCCTTGGGCTGGGCCT
The DNA here is from genome assembly GCA_024709365.1 of Desulfomicrobium sp. Taxonomy (GTDB): domain Bacteria; phylum Desulfobacterota; class Desulfovibrionia; order Desulfovibrionales; family Desulfomicrobiaceae; genus Desulfomicrobium. Next base: position 8,574 of record JANJWV010000031.1, read on the forward strand.
GCCCCTCTTCGTCCTGGCCATGTTCTCGGGCAGGATCGAAAAACTCCCCCGCTCCGGAGAATGGATGATCTGGGTGCGCAAGCTCATGGGCTGGGTTCTGGTAGGCATGGCCGCATACTTCATCCGCCCGCTCCTGTCCGAAAGCGCTGCTGTCCTGACATTGTCAGCCGTCGCGCTGGCCGCAGGGCTTCATTTGGGATGGATCGACAAGGCCAGGGCAGGTTTTGCGACGTTCAAGTACATCAAGACAGCGGTCGGCCTCCTGGCCATTGGCGTCGCCATCGTGCTGACCGGTTCATGGCTTGTTCGCGGACCGGGCGTCGGCTGGCAGCAGTATTCCCAAGCCCTGCTCGACGAGGCCACGGCGACGAAAAAGCCGGTCATCATCGACTTCTCGGCCACTTGGTGTACGCCTTGCCGCGAACTTGACGAGAAAACGTTCCACGACCCGACTGTGGTGCGCATGTCCGAAGACGGCTTTGTCATGATCAAGGTCGACCTGACCCGTAGCGGCAACGCCGAATACGAGCGACTGGTGTCCGAATATGAAGTGAAGGGGGTCCCGACGGTCATCTTCATCGACGCCCGGGGCCGGGAAAGAAGGGATTTGCGGTTGGTGGACTACCTGCCTCCCGACCCATTTGTCCAACGCATGGAAAATCTGAAAACAATGAACGAGGAGTGACGCATGCTCAAGGTCCATTTGTTTCTGAACGAGCCCAACGGCAAACCCTGAAAGCATTTTCTGGAGATGCTGCCCAGGTTGGGCGCAACGTACAATATCGAGTTGGTCGTCACCTCCAAACCTCAGTCGGAATACCAGACCGACGAATATTTCGAACTCGAACTTCCGGTGGCCCCGGCCATTATGGTCGGTGATGAAGTCATCACCGAAGGCTCGGATATTTCGGAAGAGAAGTTGGAGGTGTGCATCTGCAAAAACCTAGGGCTACCGGAACCGGAAAGAAAAAGTTTTCTGGGTCGTTTCTTCAAGAAATAATGAAAGCCTCATGGATCCCGCCAATGAGCCGTTCCCGGATGAAAGCTCTGGCGCTGCTACTGGCACCCGTAATTGTGTTTTTCGCGATATGAAGAACGTTGGAGAGACACGGCACCAGACATGCGTTGTCGAATAATTATCTTCAGCCCGGCCATGCCAGCGTTCACGCTCAGGTGAATATTGCCATCTTTAAGGATCTTCCGGTAGGGTGCATCATCCATCACCATATCTCAGCTCATTTCAAATTGGATAGCTGGACATCAACCTTGGAGGCATCATGGAACTTTCGTTGAATACAAAAATCGGCGATCTACTCGATGCATACCCCTTTATTCTCGGATACTTGGTGAAACAGTCGCCGAAATTCTCCAAACTGGAAAACCCATTTCTGCGAAAAACCGTGGCTGCCCTTGCCTCGGTCTCCAAGGCCGCCATGCTGGGCGGGCTCGACCCCGACGATTTTCTTGCGGGCATCGCGGTGGAGATATTCAAGAAATCCAACGACTCCGTCACGCTGGTCAACACCGGCGGACGAGCGGAACACGCGCGAGGCATGTCGCGCGAGGAGCGGATCGAGGCCTTCAAGGGGATCGTCATGCGCCTGCATGGGGGTGAATCCCTCGACAGCCTGCGGCAGGATTTTCATGAGTTGCTCAAAGACGTCTCCCCGGCCGAGGTCGGTGCCATGGAACAGCGCCTCGTGGCCGAAGGCATTCCGGAGTCAGAAATCAAGAAGCTCTGCAACCTGCACGTCGAGCTTTTCACCGCCGGTTCCGACAAACCCGAACTGCCGCCCCTGCCCGACGGGCATCCCATCCGCACCTTCCAGGCGGAAAATGCCCTGGCCGAGGAAAAGGCCTCGAATCTGTCCACGATCCTGAGTGGTGTACGGGACGAACTCGGGTATTCGGGGGCGCGTGGCGCCCTGAAGAACAGGGTCGCGGACCTGGCAGCCATCATCCGGCATTACGAGCGCAAGGAGAACCAGCTTTTTCCCATCATGGAGGCCCACGGCCTGACGGCCCCGCCGCAGGTCATGTGGGAAATCCATGACGACATTCGGGCCATGTTCAAGAAGGCCCAGTCCAGCTTGGAATCCGCAGAGCACGCCCCGGCCGTGGAGGCCGTGTCCGAGTTGGCTCTCGCGGTGCGCGACATGATCTTCAAGGAGGAGCGCATTCTCTTCCCCATGGTCTTCGAGACCTTTTCCGAGGAGGACTGGCGCAAGGTCAGACGGGGGGAGGCGGAGATCGGCTTTGCCTGGGTGGATCCGGGAGATGCCTGGCTTCCGGCCGAAGAATCGACTGCCGTCGGAAGAGGCGCCACCGGAATGGTGCAACTCGACTGCGGGCAACTAGAGCCCGAAGTTCTCAACGCCCTCCTCAAGCACCTGCCCGTGGACATGACCTTCGTCGGCCCCGACGACCGCGTAAAGTACTTCTCACAGACCGAGGAGCGGATCTTCCCACGCAGCGAGGGCATCATCGATCGCGAGGTGTCCAAATGTCATCCCCCCAAGAGCGTGCACATGGTCGAGGAGATTTTGGCCAAGTTCAAAAGTGGGGAGCGCGACACGGCCGAATTCTGGATCGAACTGGGCGGGCGCTTCATCCACATCCGCTATTTCGCGGTCAGACGCGATGGCCGATATCTGGGCTGCCTCGAAGTCAGCCAGGACGTCACGGCCATCCGGGCCCTGGAGGGCCAGCGGCGTCTGCTGGACTGGGCGTGACGAACGCGGCCCAGCCCCCCGGCCCAAGGCC
>JANJWV010000044.1 GCA_024709365.1 Desulfomicrobium sp.
CGTGCGGGCCATGGAGAATTTCCAGGTCACGGGGATCCACATCTCCCACTACCCGCTGCACATCGAGGCCCTGGCGTGCATCAAGCAGGCCGCGGCCCTGGCCAATCTGGAACTGGGCATCCTGGACCCGGCCATCGCCGAGGCCGTCATGGCCGCCTGCCGGGAGGTGCGGGAAGGGAAGTTCAACGACCAGTTCGTGGTCGACGTCATCCAGGGCGGGGCCGGGACCTCGGTCAACATGAACGCCAACGAGGTCATCGCCAACCGCGCCCTGGAACTCATGGGCCACGCCAAGGGGCAATACGCCTTCTGCCATCCCAACAACCACGTCAACTTGTCCCAGTCCACCAACGACGTCTACCCGACGTCCCTGCGCATAACGGCCATCTGGAAGATCCGGGAGGTCATGCGCAGCATGGAGGATCTGGTCGAGGCCCTGGCAGCCAAGGGCGAGGAGTTCGCCGACGTGCTGAAGATGGGCCGCACCCAGCTCCAGGACGCGGTGCCCATGACGCTCGGCCAGGAGTTCGCGGCCTGGGCCGTGACCGTGGGCGAGGACATGGAGCGCATCCAGGAATGCCGAAAGCTCCTGATGGAGATCAACATGGGCGCCACGGCCATCGGCACGGGCATCAACACCGTCCCGGCCTACGCGGCCTTCGTCTGCGAGAAGCTGGCGCACATCACGGCCCTGCCCCTGACCAAGTCGCCCAACCTCGTGGAGGCCACCTCGGACACGGGCGCCTTCGTGCAGCTCTCGGGCGTGTTCAAGCGCGTGGCCGTCAAGCTCTCCAAGATCTGCAACGACCTGCGCCTGCTTTCCTCGGGGCCCTTCTGCGGCCTGGGCGAGATCAACCTTCCTCCCCGTCAGCCGGGCTCGTCCATCATGCCGGGCAAGGTCAACCCGGTCATCCCGGAGATGGTCAACCAGGTCTGCTTCCAGGCCATCGGCAACGACCTGACCGTGACCATGGCCGCAGAGGCCGGCCAGCTCGAACTCAACGTCTTCGAGCCCATCATCGCCTTCAACCTTTTCCAGACCATGGACATGCTCGTGCGGGCCATGCGCATCCTCAAGGACCGCTGCATCGTCGGCATCACGGCCAACCGCGAGCGTTGCGCCCAGCTGGTGCGGGCCTCGGCCGGCATCGTGACGGTCCTGGTGCCCTACCTGGGCTACGACGAGGCCGCGGCCATCGCCAAGGAGGCCGCCTCGACGGGCAAGGCGGTCTACGATCTGGTGCTGGAAAAGGGGCTCATGACCCAGGAGGAGCTGGAGGACGCACTGGACCCCATGAAGATGACCCATCCGCGCATGGTGCGCAGCGGCCGCTTCTAGCCCGCATACTCTCCGTTTTCCCGCCCGATGGCGGCGATCTGTGCGGCCGCGCTCGCGATGAGCCGGTCGCCGTCCCGCCTGGCGAGCCACGTCAGGCTCAAGGGGACCTGCAGTTCGCCAGGCTCCCAGATGACGCCGGCCCCCTGCCGGGCCACGTCCAGGGCCTCGGCCTTGCGCAGGAGCGTCACGCCCAGGCCGCCCAGGGCCAGTTCCTTGACGATGTTCTCGTCCACGGCCTCGGTCACGGTGTTGGGCCGCACCCCGGCCTCGTCCATGCGCTCGCGGCAGAGCAGGTGGAAGGGGCATTGGCAGGTGGTCCAGACCCAGGGCATGGCCGCGATGCGGGGCCAGTCGATATTCGAGGGGTCTTGGGCCAGATGCGCCGGCACGACCACGCTGACCGGCGTGGTCGCCAGCTCCACGACCGTCACGTCGGCCGGGAAGCCGGTGCCGAAGGCGAAGCCCATGTCCATTTCCCCGCGCCGCAGCATTCCCTCCGTGGTCAGGGTCTGGCTGATGCAGAAGGTCAGGGACACCCGCGGCAGGGCCGAGGTCACGGCGCGGATGACGCGGTTCAGGCGCAGGAACGTCGGGTCGGTGTTGAGGCCGATGTTCAGGCTGCCGCCGATCTCCCCCCGCAGGTGCAGGGCCGCCCGGCCCATTTCCGCCGATTTCTCCAGAATTTCCCCGGCATGGGGCAGCAGGGCCTCCCCGGCCGGGGTCAGCCGCATGCCTTTGGCCTGCCTCGCGAACAGCTCCACCCCGAGTTCGTCCTCGAGGTTCCTGATCTGCACGGACAGGGCCGACTGGCTCAGGTGCAGGGCTTCGGCCGCCCTGGTCAGGTTCCCGGTCTGGGCCACGGCCTGGAAGGACCGCAGTTGAAACAGCTCCATTTTCGCTCCGTTCGGTTTTGTCGAACGCCGATTTCACAAATGAACATTGGATTTGTCAAACCCCAGCGGGTAGCCGTGCAGGCAGAGACAAGGAGGGTACATGTCCGCTCGCAAACTCGGCCCGGTCCTGCTGACGGGCTTCATCATCGGTCCCATCCTGGGGTCCGGCATCATCATCCTGCCGCCCCTGGCCTACGAGCTGCTGGGGAACTGGGCCCTGCCGGCCTGGGTGGTCATCACGGTCGTGGGGGCGCTCTTCGCGTCCGTGTTCGGCAGCATGAGCATCCTCTTTCCCGGCGACAGCGGCGTGAGCCAGTGCGTGGCCGAGGCCTTCGGCTCCCGGGCCAGGACCCTGACCTCGTTCTTCCTGTTGGGCGCGGTCTGCGTCGGACCCGTGGCCGTGGCCTTGACGGCCGCCAAATACATGGGACTGGGCGGATTCGTCCGCGACGGTTTCGTGGCCGCCGGGCTGGTCGTGGTCATCTGGGCGCTTCTGCTGCGCCGGATCACCTCCCTGGGCGGGGCGGCCTTCGTTCTGTCCACGGGGGCCGCGGTCCTGCTTCTCGTCGGCGGCATCGGCAGCCTCGCATCCGGGGCGCCCGTGCCCATGCCCGCGACGCCCTTCGAACCGGCGCGGTTCGGCTACGGCCTGCTGCTCCTGTTCTGGACGGTGGTGGGCTGGGAGATCATCGGCAACTACTCGGCCGAAATCCGCGACCCGCAGCGTACCATCCCGCGTTCCGTGGCCCTGAGCGTGGCGGTCATCGCCGGCGTGACCCTGGTCGTGGCCGCGGCCATGCAGGGCGTTGGTGGCCGCAGCATGACGGACATCCTCGTGCCGGTCTTCGGGCCGGGCAGCGCGCTGCTTCTTTCGGTGCTGGCCGTGGCGCTGTGCCTCGTCACCGAACTGGCCTTCACCGGCGCCGTGGCCCGGCTCGTCTCGGCCATGGCGGCCGACGGGGTGCTGCCCGCCATGCTCGGGCTGCGCAACAGCGCCGGAGCCCCGGCCGCCGCGGCCACGGCCCTCACGGCCATCCATCTGGCGGTGCTGGGGCTGCACCTGTCCGGCGCGCTCGGCCTGGAGGATCTCGTGGCCATGGCCAACGCCTTTTTCCTGTCCAACGCCATCATGGCGCTGCTGGCCGGGACGCGCGTCCTTGCTTCCGGGGCCATGCGGGTGCTCTCGGGCCTCCTGGCCTGCGCGCTCGGCGTGATGCTCGCCATGTCCGCCTGGCCCGTGCTGGCGGTCCTGGCCGTCATGACGGGCTGGGCCTTCCGTCGGGGGCGGTCGCGTCTGCCCGAGTGCGGCAGGGCTTGACGAAAGCGCCGGAAGCGGCGATTTTTCGTCCATGTTGCGGACCATCGCGCACGAGCTGCTGCGCTACCTGCAGGCGGCGCCCTTCCCTCATCTGACCACCCTCAAGGTTTCGGGCCTGGCCTTGTTCACGGGCCTCGAGGCGCGTCTCGTCCTGTCCGAGCCCGAGCCGTCCTGGCTGGCCTGGGGCTGGGTCGCCCTGAGCGGCCTGTTCGCCTGGGGCGTTGTCCTGTGCCAGGCCGACGCCCTGTCGCGCTACCGCGAGTTCAAGCGTCTGTGCGGGCTCCTGTCCCGCTACGGCTTCCGCCCCAGGGTTTTCCGGCTGGTGGCCTCGTCGCGCTGCCAGCGGGACGCCGCCCTGCTGGCGGCGCGTCAGGCCGGTTGCCGCGACCAGGCCCGGCGCGTCTTCCGGGACCTGGGCTACCGCTGGTACCACATCCTGCCCGACGCCATCGTGGCCAACCCGCTGTACTTCTTCCACCCCAGATTCCTGCGCTCCACCTTCGTGCCGGGCAAGCGCCCCTGACCCCCGGCGCTACCAGTTCTCGGCCAGTTCCTCGAAATGGGCCTGGGGATGGTCGCAGGCCGGGCAGCGTTCGGCGGCCCTGGCGCCCTGATGCACGTAGCCGCAGTTGCGGCAGCGCCAGCTGATCTTCTCCTCCCGCTGGAAGACCCTTCCCTCCTCGACGTTCCTGGCCAGGGCCCGGTAGCGGCGCTCGTGGTGCTTTTCGGCCACGGAGACGGCCTGGAACAGGGAGGCGATCTCGGGAAACCCCTCCTCGCGCGCTACCTTGGCGAAGTCCGGGTACATGTGCCCCCACTCGTGCTGCTCGCCGTCGGCGGACTCCAGCAGGTTCTCGAGCGTCGTGCCGATGCGTTCCGCCGGAAAGGTCGCGGTGATCTCGGCCTCGCCGCCTTCGAGGAGCTTGAAGAAGGACTTGGCGTGCACCATCTCCTGGTCCGCTGTCTCGGCGAAGATGTCGGCGATCTGCACGTAGCCCTCCTTGCGGGCCTGCTTGGCGAAGAAGGAGTAGCGGTTGCGGGCCTGGGACTCGCCGGCGAAGGCGGTCAGGAGGTTCTTTTCGGTCCGGGTTCCCTTGATTGATTTCGACATGCTTCCTCCGTGGGTGGGTTGTCGGGGTGCGCCGGACGGGGCGTCGGGGCCATGTCCGCTCATGGCGTCCGGGTTGACGCCCCGGGGATCGTGGTTAGTTATGTGCCATCAAAAGCCAGGAGGTGTCACCCATGGTTATCGATTTCAGTTCATATTACGATCTGCCCCGCAACATGGACAGCTTCTTCGAGGAACTCTGGAAGCCGAGCTCCCTGAGCCAGCGCCGGGTTGCCTATCCGCCCGTCAACATAAGCGAGAGCGAGGGGGAGATCATCGTCACGTCCGAGATCCCCGGCATGGACACCGGCGACATCGAGCTGACCCTGAACGAGAAGAGCCTCATCATCAGGGGCGCCAAGAAGAACGAGGTTGGCAATTACTATCGCCAGGAGCGCCCGACGGGCAGCTTCCAGCGGATCGTCAACCTGAACGTCCCCGTCCAGGCCGACGGCATCAAGGCGACCATGAAGGACGGGCTGTTGCGGGTGGTCCTGCCCAAGGCCAGGGAAAGCCGTCCGCTGACCATTTCCATCGACGCGCAGTGAGCGTCCGGCAAGAGGAGACGACGCCATGACCAACGATCTTGAAAAAAAGACGACCCCGGCCCTGCCCCGCTTCCGCCCCAACACCGACGTGCTGGAGCGCGAGGACGGCTTCCACATCTTCGTCGACATGCCCGGAGTGGGCAAGGACGGCCTGTCCATAGACCTGAGGGAAAACGAACTCGAGGTGCGCGGCCGGGCGGTCTACCCGCGCGAGGAGAACGCCAAGGCCCTGCACGTGGAGTTCGGGGACGGCGAGTATGTCCGCACCTTCACCATCTCCGACGGCGTTGACCGCGAGGGCATCCGCGCCACCCTGAAGAAGGGGCTGCTCGAACTCTTCCTTCCCAAGGCGGCCCGGCTCAAGCCGAGGCGCATCGAGATTCAGGCCGGATAGGAGCAAGGCCCGGAGTTGTCCGGGCCTTGTTTTTTTGGCCGCGGGGCTGCCTTCAGGCCGGCCCCCCTCCCGGCGTTGTGGGCAGTTCGCATCCGGCGTCCCTGGTCGAGCCGGGTCCGGCCAGGGGACGAAAGCAGCGCTTGGTGCCGCCACAGATGGGGCAGCGCCACTCCTCCGGCAGGTCCTCGAACTTCACGCCGGCCGGGATCTTTCCCTTTCTGTCGCCCTTGTCCGGGTTGTAGATGTAGCCGCAATTCACCGTCTGGCACTGGTAGATTTCTTCCGGGGCCGCCATTTCACGCTCCTGGGTAAAAGTTGGCAATCTTTACTGATAAGGCCCGGCTTCTCGGCGTCAATTCCGGGGGCCGTCCCCCTGTTCCCGCCCTTGATCCGGTTCGAGGCGGAACCCGCATGACTGAACCCACCCCAGGGATTCGAAAAGCTCGAGCATGTCCCGCGCGGGAGGGCAGGTCAGGCGCATGCGCCGCCCGTCGCCGGGGTGCCGGAATTCCAGTTCGACGCTGGCCAGGAGCAGCCGGTGCAGGCCGAAATGTTCGCGGAAGAAGCGGTTCTGGCGGCCGTCGCCGCGCAGCACGTCACCGATGAGCGGATGGCGGATGTGGGCGAAGTGGCGGCGGATCTGGTGGGTGCGCCCGGTCATGGGGCGGACCCGGACCAGGCTGTAGCGGGCCGTGGGGTGCGGGCCTGCGGGATGCGGGATTTCCGCGAGCCCCAAGCGCGTGAATTCGGTCCGGGCCGGGGCTTCGGCCCCGGACTCGCTCTTCAGGGGCGAATCGATGACGCCGGTTTCGTCCGTGTAGCCGCGAACCACGGCAAGATAGGTCTTGCGGACCTCCTGGGCGGCGAACTGCCGGGCCAGGACTGCCGCCGCTCCGGGGGACAGGGCCATGATCATCAGGCCCGAGGTGGGCCGGTCCAGGCGGTGGACGGGATAGAGCCGCGCCCCCAGCCGGTCGCGCAGCATCTGCAGCAGGAACGGTTCGCGGCCGGCGTGGGCGTTGCGGTGGACCAGGAGGCCGGCCGGCTTGTGCACGGCCACCAGGTCGTCGTCGCGGTACAGGATTTCGATCTCAGCCCCGGTCATGGGTTTCGGTCAGCTCACCGCGCAGGTTCCGCGGCATCTGCGCCCGGATGTCCCCGGGCGGGAGGCCGAGGCTGAAGAGGTAGATCATCTTGGTCAGGGCCGCCTCGGCCGTCATGTCCGCGCCCGAGACCACGCCGGCCCGGGCCAGGGCCGACCCGGCCGCGTACCCGCCCTGGTCCACGGTGCCGCGCAGGCACTGGGTGCAGTTGACGATGACCACGCCGCGCTCACAGGCCTCGGCCAGGACGGCCATGAGCCCGGCATCGTCGGACGGGCCGTTGCCCATGCCGTAGGTCTCGAGGACCAGGCCCTGCAGGGGCGAGCGCAGCACGTTGGCCACGAGATCGGCGGAGATGCCCGGGAAGAGGCGCAGGGCGCCGACCCTGGCGTCGGACAGCGGGTGGACGGTCAGGCCGTTCACGGGCCTCGCCGGCAGGATGTGCTCGGGGTGGGGCCTGATGGTCACGCCGATGTGCCCCAGGTCCGGGTAGTTGGGCGAGTCGAAGGCCTGGAAGCCCGCCGCGTCGACCTTGGTCGCGCGGCAGCCGCGCAGCAGGCGGTTGCCGAAGCACAGGCAGACCTCGGGGATGTGCGTCTGGGCCACGACCATGAGCGCGGTCACGAGGTTCTCGCGGCCGTCGCTGCGGACCCGGCACAAGGGGATCTGCGACCCGGTCAGAACCACGGGTTTGGCCAGCCCTTCGAGCATGAAGGGCAGGGCCGAGGCCGTGTAGGCCATGGTGTCCGTGCCGTGGATGATCACGAAGCCGTCGAAGTCACGGTACAGGTCGGCGATGTCCCGGGCGATGGCCAGCCAGTGCCTGGGGCCCATGTTGGACGAGTCCAGGAGCGGCGAGTACTCGCGGATGACGTACTCCGGCATCTCGGGGCTCGAGAAGTCGGGCATGGAAGCCATGACCCGCCCCAGATACCCCGCCTCGGGAGCGTAGCCCCGGGGGGTGGGTTTCATGCCGATGGTCCCGCCCGTGTAAAGGATGCAGACTTTTTTCTTCATGCCGTTTTCCATGCTTCAAGCTTCCAGTGGATGAACTCCATGACCTCCTCGTGTTCGTTCTTGCCCGCGCCGTCCACCCGGATGGGCTCGCCGAAGCAGAACCGCACCGGCAGTTCCGGGCGGATGAAGCCGTAGTCCTTGATGAGGGAGCCCACGCCCCAGGCGTCGGTCTTCAGGGCCAGGGGCAGCACCGGCACGCCGGCCTTCTTGGCCAGCTTGATGCCGATGGTGTTGAAGGCCGATCGGTCCAGGCCCGGCGTGCGCGTGGTCTGGGGAAAGACGATGACCGAGATGCCGCGCGCCAGGCGCTCCTGTCCCTCGTCCATGACGGTCTTGAAGTCTTCGCGCGGGTTGACGCGGTCCACGGCGATGGGCTCGATGGCGTTCACCACCCGATTGAAGACGGGATACCTGGTCAGGCTGCGCTTGAGCACGTAGGCCACGGGCTTGTGGGGGGCGAGGATGCCCGGCAGGCAGAAGGTCTCCATGGTCGACATGTGGTTGGCCACGACCACGCACGGGCCGTCCAGCTTTGCGTAGGCCGAGGCGTTCTCGATGTGGAAGCGCACCCCGGCGGTCTCGGCCCGGCGCATGAAGGTCATGCTGTCGGCGGCCCACTGGGCCATGGAGTAGCCGCCGCGGGTCCGCCAGGCGGCCTCGCAGACGATGGCCAGGGTGCGGGCGTAGAAGGCGAAGCTCGGGAAGAGCCTGGAGACCGGGTCGACCTGGATTGCAGGGGAGACGTAGGGATCGTCGAAGGGCGCGATATGCATGCGGGAATCCACCGGTTGGGTTTGGCGGGCCCGAGGCCCGCCGTTGTCTCGTGCCGGGGAAGGTAGCCCAAGTGGCTCCGGGCTTCCAGCGCTTTTTGCCGCCCGCGGGGCGCCCTAGAGGGCCTGGGTCAGCTTGGCCAGGATGGAGGCGAACTGCGCCGTCTCCTCCGGGCTCAGGGCGGCCTGCAGTTCGCGGGTCAGGTGCAGGTGATGGTCGTGGTGCTCGCGGAAGAGCTCCTCCCCGGCAGGGGTCAGGGCCACGAGGATGGAGCGTCGGTCGGTCTCGTGGGGGATGCGCGCCACGAGGCCCTGCTTTTCCAGGCGGTCCACGTTGACCGTGAGCGTGCCCGTGGTCACGCCCATCTTGGCCGCCAGTTCCTTCATGCGCAGCGGGGACTGCTGGCCCAGGATCTCCAGGGTGTGCATCTGGGGCAGGGTGATGGGCGTGTCCCTGACCACGGCCTGCTCCCAGGAGGACAGCTTTTCGTAGAATTCGATGAGCAGGTCGCTCAGGCGCTCCAGGTCATGCATGGCCGCCCCCCGGACATTCGCCGGCCTGCGCTTCGGCCGGACAGGGGCAGGAGTGGACCTCGACCGTCACCCGCTCCAGGTGCGGAACCTCGGCGATGAGTTCCTTGTAGAACTCCGGCGGACGAGGGGCCGCGTCCTCGACCGTGACATGGGCGGCCAGACGCCTGGGGCCCACGTTCCAGACATAGAGGTCGCGGACCTTGACCGCGCCGCCGTTTTCGAGGCGGCGCAGAATGTCGTCGTGCAGAACCGGGTCGGCGCGGTGGTCCAGGAGGACCCGGGCGGTCTGGCGCAGCAGGCCCAGGGCCCAGCGGCCGACGACCAGCGCCCCGACGATGCCCATGACCGGGTCGAGCCAGGCCAGGCCCCAGAACCTGCCGCCCAGGAGGGCGAAGATGGCCAGGACCGAGGTCAGGGCGTCGGCCAGGACATGCATGTACGCAGCCTTCAGGTTGTGGTCGTGGGCGTGGGAGTGGTCCTCGTCGCGCAGCCACCAGGCGCTGACGAGGTTGACTGTCAGGCCGATGACGGCCACCAGGGTGGCGGGGCCGAAGGAGATGGTCACGGGCGACACGAGGCGCATGATCGACTCCGCGCCCATGTAGGCCGCCACGAGGAACAGGCCCACGGCCGAGGCGAACCCGGCCAGGGCGTTGACCTTGCCGGCCCCGAAGACCAGGTCGGGGTTGTCGGCGTTGCGGCGGGCCCAGACGTAGGCGAACCAGGCCACGGCCATGGCCCCCGCGTGGCTGGCCATGTGCCAGCCGTCGGC
>JANJWV010000133.1 GCA_024709365.1 Desulfomicrobium sp.
TTCGCGGTTGAGGGTCATGATCTCCGTGTTGCCGCGGTTGATCCTGCGCTGTTTGAGCACGTTCAGGACCAGGAGCGCGATGATCACGCCCAGCACGGCGATGACGCCCAGCGCCGACAGGATGACCTCGCGGTGCATCTCGAAAAAGGACAGGGGGCGGTTCAGGACGACCGCGCCCGGCGGCAGGGCGTCGGCAGGGATGGAGAAACGCGACAGCGCCGCGAAATCGTAGGTGTGGCGGTTCACCTCCTGCAGCCCGCTGTAGGCGTGCGGGGGGTTCTTCCCGGCCAGGCGGTCGAGCAGGGTCGCGGCGGCCTTGTGGCCATGCCCGAAGGCACTGGTCACGCACCCGCCGACCACGCCCGTGCCCATCTGAAAGTCCCAGGCCACGTAGACCGGAACGGGCGAAGCCGCGGCCAGGACGCGCGGGACGTCACCGGCCGCGAAGACCTCCCCCGCCGCGTCCTGAAAATAGACCAGCAGGTAGATGATCTCCCCCTTGGCCCGCTCCCTGGCGAAGACCTCGAGCTGCGCCCTGGTCATGGGCGGCGCCACGTCCACCTCGACCTGGCCGGACAAAGCCCTGGCCTGTTCCAGAAACTCGCGCAGGATGGACTTGCCCGTGAGGGTGTCGTCGATGACGACATGGACCTTCCGCGTCCCTGGGTTCTGTCTCAGGGCCGCCGTGAGCGTCTCCACGTGCGCCAGCCGCTCGACGATGATGTTCATGTCCTCGGCGCCCGGCGGCACGGACTTGAGGTCGTTGATGCCGCAGGCCGTCACGGGCGTGCCGGGGAACAGCTCCGCCCGGTGCCGGACCGTGAAGTCCATGGCGTGGTCGTCGGTCAGGATGATCCCGTCGAACCGCTCCCCGGCGTACTTCTGGCGGAAAAGCTCCAGCAGACGGGCCTGGTACGCGGGCGAGTCGTGGTGCTTGGCGTCCATGTGCTCCACGCGCCAACGCGCCCGAACTTCCGGCGCGTCCAGGACCGAGACGATCCCCGCCTGCATGTCCCGCGTCCAGGCGTAGTCCGAGGCGTAGGAGTGGATGACGAGCACACGGGGGCCGTCCTGCGCGGCCGCAGACGCCACGACAGGCGCCACTCCGGCGACGAGGAGAGCGAGAAGCGTTGCCAAGCGGATGCACGATCGGATGTCCATGATGTCTGCCTAACACCCGGCTGCGGTGGGGGGCAAGCGGTTCGAGGAGTTCATCCCCGTGATCGAAACAACGCGCGGCAGCGCCTTGAGCACGCGGCCCGCGCCCTTGCCGGGGCGCGGGCCGGACATCACCCCGACATGGCCGTTTACAGAATCCCGGACTCCCCTTATGGGAGCTGTGCCTTGGTCGGTGAACCTTCGCGCAAACACGAAGATCAGGCGTTCCCAACCTGTCTGTCACGTCCGTTTCCAGCCTCGGACCCGGGAACGTTCCGACCCAACTCCAGAACACAAACACCGAATGCGTCAACCGGTCCGGATGACGCAGTGGAGCAGCATCCATGAATTTTCGTTCCGTCTCTTTCTGGGGGCCGGTGGTCTCCGTGGTGCTCATCGCGGCGGCCATGCGCTTCCTGCACCAGGAACTGAGCCACGTCAGCGTCGACCAGATCTGGTCCGCCCTGTCTTCCATCCCGCGCCGGGGCATCGGCCTCGCCCTGGCCCTGGCCGTGCTCAACTACGTGGTCCTGGCCGGGTACGAACTCTTCGCCTGTCGCTACGCCGGGGTGCCCCAGCCCTTCAGGCGCATCGCCATCTCGTCCTTCATCGGCAACGCCTTCGCCAATACCCTGGGTTTCTCCTTCCTCTCGGGCAGTTCCATCAAGTTCCGCCTCTACGCCGCATGGGGCCTGTCCACGGCCGACGTGGGGCGCATCACCATCTTCACTACCGTCAGCCTCTGGCTCGGCCTGGTGGGGCTGGGCGGCCTGGCCCTGCTGCTGAGCCCCGACGCCGCCCGCACCCTCGCCCTGGGCGGCGACATCCTGGGTGCGGTCCTGGCGGCCGTGCCGCTGCTGTACATCCTGCTGTCGACCCGCTGGCGCTCGCCCGTCTCGATCCTGGGCTTCCAGATCCCGGCCCCGGGCACGGCCACGGCGGCGGTTCAGGTGCTCTTCTCGGTCCTGGACTGGGGCCTGTCCGGCCTGATCCTCTACGTGCTGCTGCCGGGCGACCCGGGACTGACGGTCTTCTTCACCCGCTTCATGCTGGCCCAGCTGGCCGGCGTGGTCAGCCAGGCCCCGGGCGGGGTGGGCGTCTTCGAGACGGCGTTCATGCTGCTCACGCCCGACGCCGCGGACAACGGCAGCCTTTTCGCCGCCCTGCTGGCCTTCCGCTGCATCTACTACATCCTGCCGCTGCTGTTGGCGGCCCTGACCCTGGCCGTGCGCGAAGCCCTGGAAACCGTCCCGGTCCTGCGCCTCCTGGCCCACGCCGGCGTGCGCGGCAGCGCGACCCTGGTGCCCCAGGCCCTGGCCGCCCTGACCTTCGCCTCGGGGGCCGTGCTGCTCCTGTCCGGCGCCACCCCGTCCCTGGCCGGCAGACTGATGTGGCTGAAGGACCACCTGCCGGGTTCGGTAGTCGGCGGGTCGCACCTCATGGGCAGCGTCATCGGCATGTGCCTGCTCTTCCTGGCCCGCGGCATCCAACGCCGTCTGGACGTGGCCTTCCACCTGACGGCGGTCATGCTGGTCCTTGGGATGCTGGCCGCACTGCTGCGCGGCGGCGACTACGAAGAGGCCATCATCCTCGGCGTCGCCCTGACGCTTCTCGTGGCCAACCGGGCGCGCTTCTCCCGTCATTCGAGCATGTTTTCGGACCGTTTCACCCCCGGCTGGATCGTGGCCATGGCCCTGGTCCTGACCGCCACCACCGCCCTGGCGGCCACGTCCTGGAAGCTCGGCACACAGGCCGACGACTTCTGGCTGACCCTGACCACGGACGGCTCCGTGCCCGACGTGATCCGCGCCTGGGCCGGAGCCGGAACCGCCGGACTGTGCCTGGCCTTCATGCGCCTGCTGGCCCCCGCCCCCTACCGCCCCGCGCCCGTGAGCCCCGAGGAAGAGGAGTGCGTGCGCGGCATCGTGGCCCGGGCTCCGCACACCCGCGCCAACCTGGCCCTGCTGGGCGACAAGACCTTTCTCTTCAGCCAGAGCCGCGAATCCTTCCTCATGTTCGGCGTCACCGGACGGACCTGGGTGACCATGGGCCCGCCCGTGGGCCGCGAGGACGAAGCCCAGGAACTCATCTGGCAGTTCCGCGAAACCTGCGACCGCCACTGCGGGCGCCCCGTGTTCTACGGCGTGCCCCAGGACCGGCTGCACCTCTTCTGGGACACGGGCCTGAGCCTGCTGAAGATCGGCGAGGAGGCCATCGTCGACCTGCCGTCCTTCCACCTGAACGGGGCGTCCCGGCAGGGGCTGCGCTACAAGAAGAACAACCTCGAGAAGAACGGCTGCGTCTTCGAGGTCATCCCGCCGGAAGGCTTCGCGGGCATCAGCGACGAGCTCCGCGCCGTGTCCGACGCCTGGCTGTCCCTCAAGAACGCCCGCGAAAAGGGCTTCTCCCTGGGCCGCTTCGACGCCGACTACCTGGCCCGCTTCCATACGGCGGTGGTCCGCCGGGAAGGCCGCATCCTGGCCTTCGGCAACGTCTGGACGGGCGGCAGGACCGAACTGGCCATCGACCTCATGCGTTTCGTGCACGGCGCGCCGCGCGGCGTCATGGACTACCTGCTCTTCATGCTCATGTTCTGGGGACAGCAAAACGGATTCACGCGCTTCAACCTCGGCGTCTCGCCCTTTTCGGGCCTGGAGACCCACGCCCTGGCCCCGACCTGGAACAAGGTCGGCAACTTCCTCTACTCCCACGCCGAGGACTTCTACAATTTCCGGGGCCTGCGGGCCTTCAAGGAAAAATTCGGGCCCGCCTGGGAGCCGAACTACCTGCTGGCCCCGGGCGGCCTGGCCCTGCCGGGCATCCTGACCGAGGTGGCCGCGCTGGTGGCCGGCGGCGTGCGCGGGATGGTGGGCAAATGAAGGGCCTGATCCGACTCGTCCTTTTCCTGGCGCTTCTGGCCCAGGCCGGACCGGCTCCGGCCGACACGCTGGCCTTCGGCCCCTTCGGGGAGCTGATCCTGCGCGGCCGGCAGACGGACCCGGCCATGGTGGCCATCGTGCTTTCCGACGACTCGGGCTGGGGCGAAACCGAGGAGGAACTGGCCAGGGTCGCCGGCGAGGCCGGGGCCCTGGTGGCGGGCGTGGACGTGAAGCGCTACTTCGAGAACGTGGCGCGGGACAACTATGAGCCCAACGTGTCCCTCGAACTCGAATCCATGAGCAAGTACGTGCAGAAGAGCCTGGGCCTGCCGCGGCTCACGGCCCCGCTCCTCGTCGGACACGGCGCCGGCGCCGGCATCGTCTACGCAAGCCTCGCGCAGGCGCCCGCGGGGACGTTCCCGGCCGGCGTGAGCCTCGGCTTCAGGCCGGAACTGAAACTGGCGCAGCCCTTCGGCGTCGGCAGGGGGTTGACGTGGACGCGAACGGCCGGGGGCGTGCGCTACGAGCCCTTCGCCAAGGCGGATCTGCCCTGGACCGTCGTTCAGGCCCAACGCGACCCGGTCTTTCCGGAGGCCGCCCTGCGCGACTTCACCGACGACCTGGGCGGAGTGCGGTCGATGATCCTGCCCGGCGCGGCCGGTTACGGCGACACGGCGGCGTGGCGCGACATCGTCGGCAAAACCCTGACGGACCACGCGCAGGCTTCGCCCGGCAAACTCAGCGAGGGTCAGGGCGACGTCGACGATCTGCCCCTGGTGGAGGTGCCCGCAGGCGGACAGGCCGCAGGCACCCTGGCCGTGTTCGTCACGGGAGACGGCGGCTGGGCCGGCATCGACAAGGACATCGCGGCCATCCTGGCCAAGAGCGGCATCGGCGTCGTGGGCCTCGACTCCATGAAGTACTTCTGGACCAAACGCACGCCCGAAGGCGCCGGCGCGGACCTGGCGCGGATCATGCGCCACTACCTCGCGGCCTGGGGCGCGAGGCGCGTCGTCCTCATCGGCTTCTCCCTGGGGGCCGACGCCCTGCCGCCCATGGTCAACAACCTGCCGCCCGACCTGCGCGGGACCGTCCGCCAGATCTCCCTGCTGGCGCCGAGCAGGTTCGTGGAACTGGAATTTCACGTCTCGGACTGGCTCCACGACGACGAGGCGGCCCAGGACATCGCACTACTGCCCGAGGTCCGCAAACTCGCCCCCATTCCCCTGCTCTGCCTTTACGGCCAGGAGGAAAAATCCTCCCTCTGCCACGAGCTGAGTCCGGGCGAGGCCACCATCGTCGCCCTTCCGGGTTCCCACCACTTCAACGGGGACTACGCCCGGGTCGCGGCCCTCATCCTGGAGCACCTGCGGAAACCCTGACCCCCGTGACCC